>JAJRTX010000265.1 GCA_021545665.1 Zetaproteobacteria bacterium | reverse complement strand
CAAAAATAGGGCCTGCCCAACTAAAGTCATAGGAAGATCAACGAGAGTGTAGTCATTAATTCCCAACATTCTCGCGTAGTAAGCAGTGCGCCCAACACCCCCTCCGATTTCCAAACATCGACCATGTCCCATCGTTATCTGATTCACACGATGCGCTTGATAGATGGCATTTGCAGCACGAACGGAGACAAGCCCACGCATCGTAGTCAGACCTGGTTCTCCGGGAAATGGCCTCGGAAATTGTAGGGGGATGCCAAGTGTTCCTTCGATACCTGCCAACAGATCATCGGCACTGCTAGTGGGCTTGGGCTCCTTATGAGGAAAGAGCGCGCCACCTTCAGGATTCCAACAACGCGTCGCACCAAGGGCATCGGCAAGTACTACAAGAGCATTGTGTGACTGATTTTTTATGCTCTGAAAGATAGTTGATTGTAAGTCAATATCCCGAAAGTCAGGGTATATATTATCAACCCCATAATAGAGATAAGTCCTTCCTGGATCCGCTAAAAGCGAGATGAGTGAATCATCATCTGCTAATAATGCTGCATGGAGATCAGCCTGCTTCTCTGAGATCATTGCCCAAAGCGATGCTCCATGCCCAGGAAATGATGCTATTGCAATGCGATACGCCTGCCGTAGACGGGAAATTGTTTTCGGTGTTAGCCAAATTGATCCTTTTGTGAATGAATTATATACATCCATTGCGTTATTATAGCTTCCCCTGTCAACAATATTGACCTTCGCTTTATATTTATACGGCGTCACCAGCTTGTATAAAGCTGAACGAATTTTTCCCTGCAGAGAAGCGGGGAGAATGGTTGCAAGAGCAAAGACAGACATAATCATTAATGCAATAATTTTCTCTGTAAATGTCAATTTATTCCAAATGCCCACGAAAAGGGAATCCTTGAATGGATTGGAACCAATGTATCGTTCCAAGATATGAAAAATCTGTAACCGTCTATAGCGCCCAAAATTAACTGAAAGATTGAATTTATCGCCATAGTTTGCAACAACCTGGCTCATGGCCAACACATAATTACTTTGATATTCGGGCCCAGGTAAAAGTTTCTTCTTAAGAACCTCTGAAACCGAGGCATGTATTGATGAGTTGTTCAACAACTCTGCTCCCTTATCTTCAATGCCATTAATCAAAAAGAATCCAAATGATTTTTTTGTTATCCCTGCAAGAGCAATTGGCCTCGGGTCTACTACAATTCTATCTGCCATTAGAAAAATCACATTGGCAATATAATAATCCGGGAATGGGGATTGGTAAAAGTCATCTTCACCTTTTATGGATTCCACAAAATCTCTACTTAGGGTAAAGCACTGGATATTAAAGGTGAACTGTCTATGAAGCTGTAATGAACCTCTAGCGGCATTTTGGGCATCTTTTTTATCCAAAATAAAAGGCTCATCTTTTCCTTCAAAGAAAAAACCATTATGTACTTCTGCCAAATAGCCTTCTTCTTCACCAGGAAAAACCCCCGGATTTGCAAATTGGTACATTGCTGAATAAATAACTGGGGGGCGATCAAATTTCTCTGCAGTTTCACTAATCTTAGAAAAATACCCGGGCATTAATCCATCATCATCTCCCAGCATAATGATATAGTCGCCTGTTGCCCGATTAATCACATTATTCCAGTTTTCAGTAACTGCCACAAAAGAATCTGTTCTATAATATCGAATTCTCGGCTCATTTAAGGATATTATATAACCTTTTATATCTTCTTCTGAATAATTATCCGAAACAACCACTTCCCAATCTTCATAATCCTGGTTAATGATTGTACCTATAGCTGAAATTAAATTCTCAAGTCGATTATGTGTAGGAATAATTACTGAAATTTTCAAAATAAGCCCCAAATACATATAATATTCAACGGTCCATTCAAGCGCTGCTCATCGCGCTTTAACATTGAATGCCTCCGAAAGTCTGACCTCATCATTGCTCCAGATACCAATTAATAGTTTTTTTGATCCCAGTCTCAAATGTTTCTACAGGTTTCCAGCCCACTTCCTTATTCATTTTTTCTGCATCAATGGCATATCGCCAGTCATAAATTGGTCGATCCTTCACAAAAGTGATGAGATTACCGTGTGTGTGAGGATACACTTGCACCTTCCATTTCACGGCCTGCATCATTCATCTAACATCTTCCATATATTCATCCATTAGCTTGCTGCCAGCATCAAGAGGTGTGGTCGTGATCCGCCAGCCAGAATAATTCCTTTCAAGCTCAAATTCTCCTTATAATTCTTGGCCTTTTTAATTAGGTAATAATACTCTGTGGCAATTCTGAAAAATCCGGATCGCTAAAAAATCATTATGCCTCGCAATTATCGAACTCTCTCATATTCATTGAAACTGAGGTAGCCCAATCAATTAAACTCTAAGAGATTTAATAGAGTATTTTGATACGATTGACAATATTTATTTTCCTCTCCCATCTTGCGTCTCCCCTGTACTCATCCATCAGGCGGCAGGCACCTTTTATACTTCCGATCATTACGAAGCCTCTTTTGCAATCGCAACAATTTGCATGGCTAACTGGCGAAAATCATCCAGCCTGCTGTCGAGAATCGAACGCAAAACAGGTATACTCAAAGCCCGGTATTCTGCATCATGCCAAAAGTATCCCGACTCTGCTGTAGAAAATCACCGTTACCACAATGAATTCCCGACCCATCAAATCCACCATTCCAAACCAAGCTTTGCGATGGGTACACCACCAGCCTCTTCTGACGCGATACGGCATACCACCAAAGAATACCCCAGGAATCATTCCGACCAGACATTCGATCCTCAAGCATCGAAGTGAATGTACAAGGTACCACTCAAATCAAATAATTTACGCCACTCTTCATCAAGCTTCGTTGTTTCCAAATCGGTCGATTCCCAAGAAAAATGCTGCCATGTACCCCAGCCCCAGGTGGTAGTCACCGGCAGAAGGAATACATCAGTCTTAATATCTGTTGGCGAACTGAGAGTGCAACCACCAACCTGCATCATTTTCTCTTCTTTTTCATAATGATCCAAAGACTGGATCATGTAATGAAGGAAGTCAGGGCTCACTACCAAATCGTCCTCAACGACGATTACCCGACCATATTGTCCACAAAGTTCTGATACGCCTGTAACGACTGATTTAGCAAGCCCTAAATACCAGGCTGCTCGACCACTCGCGCATTAAAAGCACGACGTGTATGTTCCGGTCTATTGTAAGCAAAAAAAGCTATAGGCGTTTTCATTTTTATTTACTTGGGCTAAGACACAATCTAAATAGAGATGACAGAGTAAAAAGACTGCCATGCATCAAACTTAGTATCATCGCTATCGGTGAAATTGAAAAACCTTGCATTAAAAACTTAACCCCCTAGGTATTAAGTATACGTTTGATAAACATTAGTTATTCCATCACGCAATGCTATTTTTGCCTGCCATCCTGCGGCCTTCAGGTGACTTACATCCATCAATTTACGTGGTGTTCCATTCGGCTTGCTTGCATCCCAAATAACTTCGCCATCAAAACCAACAATCTCTTGCACCATCTCTGCCAACGCTTTGATGGTAATATCTGAACCCGAACCCACATTGAACAGACGTGATGAATTGGTTTGGGCAATATCAGATTGCATCAAAAACAGACATGCCTCTGCCATATCATCCACATATAAAAAATCGCGATATGGGCTTCCCGAACCCCACAGCACCACTTTTGGAGCCGCATCATTATCCAAATTCAAATTAGCGCGAATATCATCAGGGATTTTCCCGAACTTTTCTTCATCCACAGCCACGCCTTCATTATTACCTGCCAACGCCAATTTGGCCAAATGAAACTTCCGAATCAAAGCTGGTAATACATGCGATTTTTCCAAATCAAAATTATCATTTAGACCATAAAGGTTCGTCGGCATCGCAGAAATCGCATCAAATCCATACTGTTTGTGGTACGCCTGACACATTTTGATGCCCGCAATCTTGGCGATTGCATACCACTCATTGGTCGACTCAAGTTTACCCGTCAATAAACACGATTCAGGCATCGGCTGTGGAGCCAGTTTGGGGTAAATGCAGGATGAACCAAGAAATAACAAACGCTTCACACCATTGCGATAAGCCGCATCAATCACATTCGTCTGAATTTGGATATTGTCGCGAATAAAATCAGCAGGATACGTATCATTGGCATAAATACCGCCCACCTTCGCTGCTGCAAGAAATACATAATCAGGTTTTTCCTCAGCGAAAAAAGCCTCCACCTCAGCTTGACGACATAAATTCAATTCAACAGACGTTTTAAAAATAAGATTCTCAAAACCTTGCGATGTCAAAGCCCGAACAATGGCAGAGCCCACCAATCCACGATGCCCTGCCACATATATTTTAGTATTTTCATTCATCTCAACTTACCCTTCAACCACTACAGGAACATCATATCCATGTTCTTTTAAAAGAGCATGGCGTTGCGCTACTTTCAAATCCTCAGCCACCATTTCTGCGCACATTTCTTGTACTGTGATTTCAGGTGTCCAACCCAGTTTTTCTTTGGCTTTGCTTGGATCGCCCAACAACGTTTCCACTTCAGCAGGTCTAAAATAACGTGGGTCAACACGAACAATCACATCACCCACCTTCAAAGCTGCTGCTTTATCACCATCAATCGCTGTAATCATAGCTTTTTCTTCCAAGCCTTTGCCCTCAAACGTAAGAGTAATACCAAGCTCTGCTGCCGACCAAGTGATAAACTGCCGCACGGAATATTGTACCCCCGTGGCAATCACAAAGTCATCTGGCTTATCTTGTTGCAACATCATCCACTGCATACGCACATAATCTTTGGCATGCCCCCAATCACGTAAGGCATTCATGTTTCCCATATATAAACAAGCATCTAAGCCTTGTGCAATATTTGCCAATCCGCGTGTGATTTTACGCGTTACAAAAGTCTCACCACGGCGCGGAGATTCATGATTAAACAAAATACCATTACAAGCATACATGCCATACGATTCACGATAATTCACCACAATCCAATAGGCATACATTTTCGCGGCGGCATACGGTGAACGCGGATAAAACGGAGTCGTTTCGCGTTGTGGAATCTCTTGCACCTCGCCGAACAATTCAGATGTAGATGCCTGATAAAACTTCACTTTCTTTTCCATGCCCAACAATCGAATGGCTTCCAACAAACGCAATGTGCCCAAACCATCCACATCAGCAGTATATTCAGGGGATTCGAAACTCACCGCTACATGCGATTGCGCCCCCAAGTTGTACACCTCATCAGGCTCAACTTCTTTGATGATCCGCGTTAAATTCGAGGAGTCGGATAAATCACCATAATGTAAAACAAAATGCTTATTTTCCACATGCGGATCTTGATAAATATGATCGATACGTTGTGTATTAAACGATGATGCACGACGTTTTATACCATGTACTTCATAGCCCTTTTTCAATAAAAATTCAGCTAAATATGATCCATCTTGACCTGTCACACCCGTAATTAATGCTTTTTTCATTTCAATTCCTTTAATAACTTCAAATACCACATTACAGTTTTTCGAATTCCTGTCTCGAAAGTCTCAGCTGGCTTCCATCCAAGTTCCGTGCCCATCTTTTCCGCATCTATGGCATAGCGCCAGTCATGGCCTGGCCTGTCTTTTACGAAGGTGATGAGTGATTGGTGACTTGTGACTTGTCCCCCAGAGGATATTCTCTGCCCCTCGTGGCATTCACCTAATGACTTGGAGTCCAGAGGGTGAAACTCATCCATCAGCTTGCAGATCAGACGGCAAATATCAATATTTGCCCACTCATTTATACCACCAATATTATAAACCTCGCCAGGTTCCCCTTTTCGGATCACGGCATCAATTCCAGAACAGTGATCTGTGACAAAGAGCCAGTCGCGGATATTGGATCCATCGCCGTAGACCGGAATCGGCTTATTCTCAAGACAAGCACGAATTACTGTCGGAATGAATTTCTCACCATGCTGGTACGGGCCGTAATTATTGGAACAGTTGGTCGTCGTCACTGGCAACCCATAGGTGTGAAAATACGCACGCACCAGATGATCCGACCCTGCTTTGGAAGCCGAATATGGGGAATTAGGTGCATACGGTGTTGTTTCAGAAAATGCAGGATCGTCTGCTCCCAGTGTACCGTAGACCTCATCTGTGGAGATATGGTGGAAACGGAAGCGTTGGTGAATAGTGCCTTGCCCCCCAGGAGATATTCTCTGCCCCTCGTGACATTCACCTAATGACTCGTGACTTGTAAGGGCGCCCTCTTCTAACCAATAGTTGCGTGCTGCATCCAGCAAAGTGAATGTACCCATGACATTTGTTTGAATAAAAATTTCCGGGCCTGCAATCGAGTTGTCCACATGACTTTCCGCCGCAAAATGCACAATCGTATCAATTTCATGCTCACGCAAAAGCTTCTCAACCAATGAACGATCACAGATATCACCCTGGATAAAAACATGGCGAGACTCATGCTCCAGGGGATACTCTCTTGTTTCACAATCCACCTGATCGACATTCACTTTGTCAGGCAGATCTTTCAAACTATCCAATGAACCTGCATAGGTCAACACATCGAGATTGACGATACGGACATTCTGATCAGTTTCCAGCATATAGCGCACAAAATTACAGCCGATGAACCCCGCACCACCGGTTACGAGTATGGATCGCGGCGTGAATGCCGAGTGATTGGTGACTGGTAACTGGTGATTAGTCATGCTTCTTATTCTCCACTAATCGGATTAGGCCGTAAATCATTCTTAATACTTCTCCATCTCTGTTTTGTATTTCGCTTGCTTTCTCTCCATCAGTGAAACCAATGCATCCTGCTATCTCAACCTGGGTGTCCGGTTCTCTGGCCGAGCCTGATGAAATGTGCAGGAAATGAATAAAACCTTTGTCTGTTCGGCGCGCTGCACCTTCAGTTATATTGCTCGCAACCGAAACAGCAGCTCTACGCATTTGGTTGCTTATCGCATAAACTTCTTCTCGCGGAAACGTTTCAGTTAAGCGGCAAATATCAACGAATAAATCAACCGCCTTCTTCCACACATCCAGATCCTTATGTGATTTCATGATAGGCAGTGGTTCGTAGCTAGCGGCTTGTGACTGACTTCTTCTAAGCCTGTATGCCAATTACAAATCACAAGTCACTCCCCGCTTTCAACTCCTTAATCGCTTCTGCCAATGATTCTCTCCATGGTTTGATTTTTATAGCAAATGATTCCCGGATTCTATTGCAGTATAGCACAGAATTCTCGGGACGCGCTGCGGCAGTTGGATAATCACTGGTTTCGATAGGTTTGACCACATTCACAGCAAGCTTCATGCCCTGCTGCCTCGCCTCATCAAAAATAGCCCGGGCAAAACCATGCCATGTTGTCGGCTCCGGCTGGACGCAATGGTAAGTTCCCCAGGCAGCATCGTGATCAAGCACAGTATAAATAACCCGCGCAAGTTCATGCGCAGATGTAGGGCAACCCTTTTGATCAGCCACAACACCGAGTTCTGAACGTTCAGCCCCCAAACGCAACATGGTTTTAACAAAATTGTTCCCATGAGCAGAAAACACCCAGCTGGTACGCAAAATAATATGCCGGGAACAACGACTGCGCACCACCTCTTCTCCTGCAGCCTTGCTTTCTCCGTAGACACCCAGCGGATCAATCGGATCATCTTCTGTATATGCTCCCGATTTCGTACCATTAAATACATAATCAGTTGAAATATGAATCAGCGGAATATTTAGCCCGGCACAACCCTTTGCCAAATTTGCCGGACCATCACGATTGACAGCAAAAGCAAGATCGCGATCTGTTTCCGCTTGATCTACGGCCGTGTAAGCCGCTGCATTGATAATCACATCCGGACGATTACCAATAACAAACGATGCCACAGCAGTCGCATCGGTAATATCCAGTTCATCATGATCCACAGGAATAATTTCATTCGATCCAGCCTGACGAACCAGCTCAGTTCCCAATTGCCCCTTACAGCCGGTGATCAGCAATTTCATCAGGGATCCATTCCAGGCAATCGCTCTCGTTTCGCTTCACTTAATTTGGGCAGCGCTTTATCCTTGTCAGATAGTAATGGTGCATCAACCGGCCAATCAATGGCCAGATCAGGATCATCCCATGCCACACCGCTATCCGACTGTGGGTGATACAGCGCCGTACACTTGTACTGAAAGTCCGCAATATCCGAAAGCACGCAGAAACCATGTGCATACCCCGGTGAAATCCACAATTGTCGGTGGTTTTCCTCGTTCAATTCAACGCCCACCCATTGACCACAGGTTGGGGAATCCGGATTAACATCAGCAGCAACATCATATACAGCTCCTGTACCGGCCGACACCAGCTTCCCCTGTGGATTCTCAAGCTGAAAATGCAAACCACGAAGCACACCTTTGCATGAGCGGGAATGATTATCCTGTACGAACTCCAGACCCTCCCCCGGAATACCCGCTTCTTCATACCTCTGCTTATGAAAGGTTTCGAGAAAAAATCCGCGCGCATCGCCAAACACCTTCGGTTCGACAATCAACACGCCCGGCAGTTCTGTTTCAATTATTCTCATGTTTTCCCTTCATCCCTTACCTTCTGCCAGCCGACTTAACAGATACTGACCATAACCGTTCTTCTTCAGGGCCTCGGCCATCAGGGCCAGTTCTGCATCATCGATATAACCCATCTCCCAGGCAATCTCTTCAGGACAGGCGATCTTCATGCCCTGTCGCTTTTCAATCACTTCGACATAACGCGCTGCATCCATCAGCGATTCATGTGTGCCCGTATCCAGCCAGGCCGAACCCCTACCCAGTTTCTCAACATACAATGCCTTGTCAGCCAGATACACCTTGTTTACATCGGTGATTTCCAGTTCCCCGCGCGCAGAGGGCTTTAAATCAGCAGCAATATCCAACACCCGGTTATCATAAAAATACAGACCCGTCACAGCATAATTTGATTTCGGGATGGCGGGCTTTTCCGCAATGGATAATGCCATTCCGTTCGCATCAAATTCCACCACGCCATAACGTTCCGGATCATGCACTCGATAGGCGAACACCGTGCTTCCACCCGTTTCACCTGAGACTCGGGATGCGGCATCGCGCAATTGCCCGGTCATTCCCTGACCATAAAAAATATTATCGCCAAGAATTAAACAGGATGCATCGCCACCCACAAAATCACGACCAAGGGTAAAGGCCTGTGCCAGACCATCCGGGCTAGGCTGTTCGGCATAGGACAGCTCAATACCCCATGCGGAACCATCACCAAGAAGATTACGGAAATGTGGCAAATCATGTGGCGTAGAGATAATCAGAATCTCGCGAATACCGGTCAGCATCAGTGTGGACAGCGGGTAATAGATCATCGGTTTATCATATACCGGCATCAGTTGTTTGCTCACAGCCAGCGTCAAGGGGTGCAATCGTGATCCTGACCCACCAGCCAAAATAATTCCTTTCACGCTTTAACGTCCTTTACAACAAGTGTTTTCAGCCTTTCCAAAATACCCTCCAAAACTTCAGGCAATAACCCGATCAGTTCTTTACCCATTGTGTTTAATATCATCCGAATGATGCCAGCCTTTGACCTCAACATCACATAAAGAATCATTCATTTGCATATTACATTCATGACAAGCACTCGGATGGGGGGAAACCATGCACTTTTTTGCATAGCTGGTTGTGCTAATATAAGCTGCGATAATACGGCAGAAATGTGTATTGTGGAGGCATAAATGTTATCAAGATTCATTATTATTTTTTCACTACTTTCGGCATTCCTGTTTACTTTTGAGGCTTACGGACAAGAGACCTCTGACCGGGCACTTGAGATCTATTTCGTTCGCCATGCCGAAACTGAAAGCAACCGCACCCATATCCATTCACAGAAAAATGACCGGACGTTTTCTGCTGCAGGCATAAAACAGGTTGCAGCATTAACTGAAAAACTGAGTCAACACGATTTTGATTATATTCTCGTCAGTCCAAAATACAGGGCTTTAAACACCATCCTCCCTTATTTGAAAAAGATAGGTAAAAAAGCCGAAATCTGGCCTGAACTGGAAGAATGCTGCTGGCAGAAACGAAGATATGGCCCACCATCTTCTTATCTGAAACTCGGTGAACGCATTAAGCTTGAAGCCCGAATGAAACCGTATTTCAAATTTCGGGATCATAACTCCAGTCGTCGGTACAAAACCCGAAGCTATGCGGATGGCATAGCTCAGATGATATTGGCAACCGATATGATCAGAAAAAAATTTGGGCAGTCAGGTAAAAAAATTCTCATTGTCAGCCACTACCATGCAGGCTCCAGAATTATCGAAATTCTACAAGGGTTGGAACCTGCCGGGCACATTAAACTATCCAATGCGAAAATCACATATCTTAAAGAAATAGAGCGCGGGAGATTCAAGGTGATCAGTCGCAATCGCTAGAATTGCACTGGCAGTAATCTCCTGCCAATTCCATACATCTGCCAATATAGCTATCATCACGCCTGCATAATCCAACCTGTATAAATCACACTATGACCGGAGTTACCGATGAAAAGCCTTTGGAACAACAAAACTGCCGAGCCCTTTGCCAACGATCCATTGACCATGCGTGTGTATACAAGTCGGCTGCTTGGAAAGGAACCGTCACTGGTGCTGCATGGTGGTGGCAACACCTCAGTTAAAGCCAGCATCACAAATCTGTTCGGCGAAAGCGAAGAACTGCTCTACGTTAAAGGCAGTGGCTGGGATCTGGCCACTATAGAAGCAGCCGGTTTTGCGCCGGTGAGAATGAAAGTGTTGAAACAGATGGCCAAACTGGATCAGCTCAGCGATACGGATATGGTCAATTTGCAGCGCTCGGCCATGACCGACCCGGCAGCACCCAATCCATCGGTTGAAGCGATCCTGCATGCACTGATTCCTTTCGCCTATGTTGATCACACCCATACCGATGCGGTGGTGACAATTTCAAACACCGCAGATGGAGAAGCCCGCATCAAAGAACTCTATGGGAACAGGGTGCTGATTGTGCCTTATGTGATGCCGGGATTCATTCTGGCCAAAACCATTGCCGCACTGACTCGTGATGCGAACTGGTCGGCGCTGGACGGCATTGTTCTGCTCAACCATGGTCTGTTCACATTTTCCGATGATGCCAGAAGCAGTTACGAAATGATGATCGAACTGGTTTCCATGGCCGAGTTATATCTGCAAACCCATGCGCCGGTCAGCGCCAGTGAAAACAGCCCTGAACATGAAGATCTGCTTCAACTGGCCTCTTTGCGCCGGGCGGTCAGCAAAGCCCGTGGCAAACCGGTTATCACCTGTCTGAACGACGATGCTGATTCTATTGCCTTTTCCAGGCTGTCAAACATTGAATCGATCAGCACACGCGGGCCGCTGACACCGGATCATGTGATCCGCACCAAGCGAATCGCCATGATCATCGGTGCTGATGCCGAGACTTCGGTCGGGCAGTTCACAGCAGATTATCAAAACTATTTTGACGCCAATAATGACGGCTCCATGACCTGTCTGGATACAGCGCCCCGCTGGGCAGTCTGGCCCGGTCACGGCACGCTGAGTTTTGATACAACGCAAAAGGGCGCAGCCATCATCAGTGATATTATTCGCCATACGCGGGATGCCATTACCAGGGCCGAGGCTTTGGGCGGCTGGCAGGCGCTGCCTGAAAAAGACATTTTTGAACTGGAGTACTGGGAACTGGAGCAGGCCAAACTGAAGAAAGGCGGTGCTTCTCCCATGTTCAGCGGCAAAATCGCACTGGTGACGGGTGCAGCCAGTGGCATTGGTCAGGCCTGCGTACGCGCTCTGATCGCTCATGGCGCAGTCGTTTGCGCCATTGATATTAATCCGGCGATTGTCGGCCTGTTCAATCATCAGGGTGTGATTGAAGCTGTTTGTGATGTCACCGATATGGAGGCCATGAAAAAAGCTGTCGAAAACACCATCCGTCACTTCGGCGGTCTGGATATCCTTATCAGCAATGCCGGCCTGTTCCCGCTCAGCGAACGGATTGAACAAATGAGTGATTCAACATGGAATAAGAGTTTGACAGTCAATCTGACCAGCCACCAGCAATTGCTGAGTTTATGCATTCCCTATCTCAAGCAGGGTCTGGACCCGGCCATCGTCATCATGGCGTCAAAAAATGTGCCTGCTCCGGGACCGGGCGCTGCGGCTTATTCAGTGGCCAAAGCAGGACTGACCCAGCTTGCCCGTGTTGCCGCACTTGAGCTTGGCGAGTTTGGTATCCGTGTGAATGCGCTGCATCCGAATGCCGTTTTTGATACGGCCATCTGGACGGATGAAGTGCTGGAAAAACGCGCCCGCAATTACGGGCTCAGCATCGAAGAATACAAGACCAATAATATTCTCAAAGTGGAAGTGACATCCCATGATGTGGCCGAACTTGCCTGTCAGCTGGCAGGCCCGGTTTTTGCCAAAACCACCGGTGCTCAGGTGCCTGTAGATGGCGGCAATGATCGTGTGATTTGATCTGCTACCATATTGTGCAGATCAGCATGCGCTGGCATAATGCCAAAATTATATCTACAATAACACTGAATGTGAGTAATACGATATTTTGAATTGATATCGGTGGGGGTACACAGTTTGACAACTCAGAATAACAACAGGAAAATCTTTCGTGTCGTTCTCATCAAACCATCGCATTATGATGATGAAGGTTATGTCATTCGCTGGCATCGCACTGTGGTGCCATCCAATACTCTGGCTGTTCTTTATGGCCTGTCGCAGGATCTGGCAGCACGAAAAATACTGGGCGAAGACGTCGACATTGTGGTTGACGGTTATGATGAAACCAACACCAGAATCCCGATCAACCAGATCATCCGTGACATCAAAAACTCCGATGGCAGCGGTTTTGTAGGTTTTATCGGCGTTCAAACCAACCAGTTCCCGCGCACCATGGATATGGCCAAGCATTTTCGCGATGCGGGCCTGCAGGTCTGCATCGGCGGCTTCCATGTCAGCGGCTGCATAGCTTTGCTGTCAAAGATACCGCCTGATATTCAGCATGCTCTGGATATCGGCATCTCCCTGTTTATCGGCGAATCCGAAAATAAGCTGGATGTTGTTTTCAAGGATGCTTATGCCGGCAAGATGCAACCCATGTACAACTATCTGGCTGAATTGCCTGCCATCGAATCCACTCCACCACCTTTTTTACCGGCCAAAATGCTGGAGCGCGCCATCGGCTCCATTTCCAGTCTGGATGCCGGGCGCGGCTGCCCGTTTTTATGCAGTTTTTGCAGCATTATCAATGTGCAAGGCAATAAATCACGGCGTCGGACAGCAGACGACATTGAGGAAATCGTGCGCGTCAATGCCGCTCAGGGCATCACGCGTTTCTTTATTACCGATGACAATTTTGCCCGCAATAAAAACTGGGAAGAGATTTTCGACCGCCTGATCTGGTTACGTGAGGATCAGGGCATGAACATCCGCCTGACCCTTCAGGTTGATAC
This sequence comes from Zetaproteobacteria bacterium, assembly GCA_021545665.1. The sequence continues at coordinate 3,811 of JAJRTX010000265.1, read as the reverse complement.
CATGTGCCACAAAATCAAGAATTTCATTGAAAAATCAGCAAGGTCCGGGGTCAGTCGTGTATTTATCGGTATAGAGAGCATCAATCCCGATACCCTGAAAGCGGCAAAGAAAAAACAGAATCGAATCTCCGAATATCGCAAGATGTTCCATGCCTGGCACAAGGCCAATATCATCACCTGTGCCGGTTTTATCGTCGGCTTTCCGGGCGATACGCCGGAATCGGTTCTGCGCGATATTGAAACCATCAAACGGGAACTGCCGATTGATTTTCTGCAACTCTCATTCCTGACGCCGCTGCCGGGTTCCATGGATCACAAACACCTGTATGAAAAGGGTGAATGGATGGATCAGGACATGAACAAATATGACCTCAACCATATTGTTTCCCACCATCCGACCATGAGCCGGGAAGTATGGGAGAAAACCTTCTGGGCGGCCTGGAATTCCTTCTATTCCGAGGAACATATCGAAACCGTTTTCAAACGCGCCCGCGCTGACGGCATGAGCGTAGGCAAGGCGCTGTTTCTGATGTTGTGGTTCTACTCCTGCATCAAATATGAACACCTGCACCCGTTCGAAGCAGGTTTCTTCCGCCGCAAAAGCAGACAAGAACGCCGCCCCGATTTACCACTGGAAAACCCGCTGATCTTTTACCCGAAACGGCTATGGCAGGTGGTCTCCACGCATGTGAAAGTATTGCTGCTGCTCAATCGCTGGGGCGCCATGCGCCGCCGCATAAAAAGCGACCCCGACGCCGCGAACTACACCGACGTTTCACTCACCCCGCTTCCTGAAGAGTAGAAACAAAACAAAGGCCTGCCTATCCGGCAGGTCTCTGTTTCAGCTCAAGGGGAACTCACCAGACAAGTGTTTGATTGCAACCCTCTGATTGGCGCAAAAATAACAATGCCGAAGCCTGACACCGCCACTTTTGTATGAAATCCGCAAAACAAGACTTGACCCTGATTATTCAACTTTGAAATAAAACAGGGTCAAGTCTTGAATGTTGAATTATTTTCTTCTAAACGTTTGAATTAAGTTTATAGCATCTTTTTGTGTTTTAATCTTCTGAATTATATTTTCTGCATCGGGGAGTTTTTCCCTTTCTACAAGCGTATATAACATTGATTTATGCAGATCATTTAATGGCTCATCGGAGTAATCGGTTTCATCTTCGGGTATTACTGGCTCTTTGATTTCGGGCCAGTCCAAGATATCACGGGTTGTTTTGCTTGTGAATACCTCGGTGAATTCCAGAGCATCTTTCTGCCTGGCTGTTAATGTGGGGAATTTGCCCGGACATACTTTGTTCCACTTGGTTTGCATTGTTTTCAGAAAAGAGTCATGAGCCATCGGGGTATTGATTACAGTGTTTCTGTCGATATGGGCTGAGACCATAATGGTTGGCACCCGTACTCCAAGACGGGCGAAATCAAAGCCCTCCCACTTGGTATAATCTGAAAGGTCTGGCGGCGTTACCTTGGGCGGGGGCGCAACATGATCAAAACAGCCGCCATGTTCGTCAAAGGTAATAATTAGCAAGGTGTTTTCCCAGTTATTGCCTGTTTTACTGCTTGAGCTTTTGATGGCGCTATAAACCTGCCAGAGCAAATGCTCGCCCAGTAAAACGGAGCCAACTTTGTCCAGCCCATAATGTTTGGAGTCAAATGTTGAGGGATGCATGTCATTATGGGGCGTCCAGAAATTTGGCTCGATGAAAGAGTAAGACGGTAAGTCGCCATTCGCGCAATCTTCAAAAAAACTGTTCAGGCTTGGAAAGTGGGTTAAATGATAATCTTCCAAAGCTCTTAAATGGATAATTCCTGTCAGTGAAGCCACATTGCTAGAGTACACTTTCCAGTTTAATGGGGAATCAAAACCGGAATCCTCAAGCTGGTTAAAAATTGTGTTACCGATGCTGTCATCAATCCAGCTTAACGTTCTCTCAAGTTCAGCCCCACCGTTTACAACATGCCCCCATGAAGTGGCGGCATTCCAGAAAGCCCGATTGCACCATGTTTGACTTGGAACCGAACAAAACCAGTGATCAAAAACAGCAAACTGCTCAGCCAGAGTCGTGATGACCGGAATGGCTGAAGTATCAAAGCATTGCATGATTGCTTTGTACTCATCGTAGGTGGGATCAATGTTGGGACACTCGGTAGTTTTATAATTCTCAATGTAATCTTTAACAAAACCCTGCATGGCCGGTTGCGAAGGTACAGGGTTAGGCAAATTATAAGGAGATTTATTTCTTCCATCGATGGTATTAAACAGTTGCGTGTTGACGTGCGGGTAATCTTCTACGGGATCGGGGTATGGCTGGTGGTAATCCGAAGTAGGTGAAACAGATACTTTCATTTCCCCGGAAGAAGGCTTGTTGACAGCATCTGCCGGGACAGGGTTTGATATATCCTTGCCAGCTACGCCATTAAATGATTTTCCTGCTGGAGCATTGTCGGGAACCCCGTCAGGATACAGATAGCCCAAAATATTGTCGAAGGATCTGTTTTCAAACATAAGCACAACGACATGATCAAAGCTGTCTAACATGTCGCCATCAGCCAAATTGCTTTGTTCTTGTCCCTTTTCCATAATCTCCTCCCATATCCGCCATTGGTTTTCCTGATATTGGATAAAAGCCAAAACAAGGAAATCTCAGGGCGGCAAACCTGTTAAACATATTAAAGTTGAGATTTATCTAAACCGCAAGGAGCAGTCTTTTCCAATATTAAATGAGTCTGAAATAGAAGTTGTTCTATCCATCATATGGGAATGGTTATCCAGATGGACGAAAGAAAGATCAAGACGATAGAAGACAATATGTTATTTCTGGCTGGGTCTGACTCAGCCGAATTGCGAATTAAAGGCAGCAAGGATGGCATCTATTCCTGGGTGGAACAGACACTCAACTGCGTTCGCTTTTCGGAGGGACTCGTTTCGCGCATTTTATCCTCCCCTCTTCCCATTTGAGTATAACAGAGACTTTGAACTTTGCTTTTCAGAACCGCAATCCCTCGTTTAGCAAACAGGAAATCAAATCACCATAAACCGGGAAATCTGGCAGAGCACGCTATTGCCGAGGCCAAAAGAGGCGACGTTGAATGCATGTAACTACAATACCCGTGTTGCTCAAACATGCCACACTTCTTTTCAGTGGCCTATCTTAACGACGCAAATCGTTTGCGCCTCATCTCCAATAACATTGAGAATCCGGTAGTTTCCCTGCCTTATACGATAGTGGTGATCGCCAGTTAGCTTTTCTGTTCCATCTGAGCTTTCAAGGACAATCACTCTCCGATGCACTTAAAAATAATTGAATACCGTTCTGAAATTTTGGTTGGCTCGTGGATAACCTCCATTTTTTTTCCTTTGGATAAGCAAAAGTTTGTCGCTTCCTCATATGCTTTTTCCTTGGCACTTGCCGGGAAAAAATGATTGGTTGCAAGTTTGTATGTACCATCTGCATGTGGGGTCACGCCTGTACTGGAACAGGCAGAAATAAGAAAAAGTGTGGTAAGTAATATTAATACTTTCAAGATTGCCTCCTTGTTCATAGAGAGACCGGCTGATATTCAACAGACCAGCCTCTTTCTCCTGGTGATTACATTATAATAAGTAGCTAAAGTTAGTATAGCACAATAAGAATGAAAGTCACAAATGAGAAATAAGAATCAGAGAGTCGCATTGCCTCACAAAAAATGTAACCGAAGGGATAGCGAAACAGGGATCGTTGCCTCATATTAAAAGTAACCGAAAGGAGGCTTTAATATGGGCAAGAAAGAGAATCGAGTTTACCTTCATGCAATT
>JAJRTX010000264.1 GCA_021545665.1 Zetaproteobacteria bacterium | reverse complement strand
GAAGCCAAAGTTAGCCTTGAAGAAGGTGTGGACCGATTGTGCACGCGCATTCTTGAGCGCATTAAAGAGATAGGTTCACCAGGTTAATCCATTCCAGGGTTTTGAAAGGCGCTGACATGAATATCCTAACCGTGGTCGGTGGCCATGGCGCAATGACTGGGCGCATGATGGAAAACCAGATGGCGTTTTGATATATGGTGATCCTCCAATAATTAGTCATTTTGACCGGATCGTCTGGAATTACAAAGAGACGAAAGTAGAAAGATGATTGGACGGATTTGAATAGCAGTTTGACTTTCTGATTTCGACGCCCGGCATGCGGGCTGGGCAAATTAGGCGATTCACTGGCTTTGCAAAAAAAAACTATTCCGTGGGAATTTTTTAGTTCGAACTGAAGGCAATTAAATCCGCCTATCCGGCCATCTCTACAACGAAACAAGGGATTCTTAGAGTATCCCATAAGCGCTACGGATTATTTGAATGATCACTAGAATACAGGCACAAAAAGCCATAGATGATTTGCGCCAGGGCTTTATGAACTGGCCGGTTTTTCTGCTGATCGGACTAACAAGTATCAAAGCCCGTTATCGTCGTTCAAAAGTCGGGCAGTTCTGGATCACTATTTCCATGGCAATAACGGTTCTAACCATTGGAGTCGTCTGGTCCTATTTGTGGAAAATGCCAATTGAAGACTTTCTTCCCTATATCGCGATCAGTTACATTGTCTGGCTTTATATGACCGGCGTGTTAGCCGATGGTACAATCCTGTTTATATCCCAAGCCCACTATCTACGGGAAATCAGACTCCCAAAATCTGCCTATTTGTTCGCAGATATTACCAAGCACCTAATCATTCTAGGTCATAATCTACTGATCCTGCTACCTGTTTATCTGCTTTTCGGCCTTCCCTTTAACACCAATACACTAATGATAATTCCAGCATTTTTGTTGACAACCACAGCCCTGCTTAGTGTATCTATGATTGTAGCTATAATCGGGTTGAGATATCGCGACGTTTCATCCATGATTGCCAGTATTATCCAAATTGGATTTTTTGTAACTCCGGTTATCTGGAAGCCTGATCTGATGCCTCCTGAACTCTTACGCTACATGATCTTTAATCCGTTTGCGGTATTCTTAGAGATTTTGCGCGCTCCTATGCTAGGCAATTCATCATCCTTGCTTTACTGGCAAGTTGCTGTGGGATTAACATTATTCTCACTTATATTATCATTTGTAATTTTTGCCCGCTTCCGTTCCCGAATAACTTATTGGCTTTAGGAGAATACTTATATCCCAGGTTTCTTTAAAGAATGTCACTGTGCATTATCCAGCCCTTGAATTGAAGGAGTTATCGCTCAAGGCTTCCCTGATGGGGGCCGTTGGCGGGCGTCTCACTTCCGCTAATAACAAACCTGTTGTCGAAGCATTGCGGGATATCAATTTTATTCTTCAAAATGGCGATCGGCTTGGTATTTTAGGCCACAACGGTGCTGGCAAAACTACCCTGCTCAAAATCTGCGCAGGCATTTATGAACCAAGTTCCGGCGAAGCCTATATTGATGGGAAAATTGCTTCGATGACTGATATGCTAATGGGATTAGACCCCGAAGTATCCGGTTATGAAAATATCCTCAGGCGTGGCGTATTCATGGGGCTGAGCTTGAAACAGGCTCGACAACAGGTCCCAAAAATCGAAGAGTTTTCTGAACTTGGCAACTATTTGAAGTTGCCGATGCGTACCTATTCTACAGGTATGTTCATGCGATTGGCATTTTCAATTTCAACGATCCGCATTCCAGATATACTTATTCTTGACGAGATGGTCAGCGCTGGCGATTTGAACTTTATGGCCAAAGCTCAAAAGCGCACCGATGAGCTGGTAGAACACTCAAAAATTATTATTCTGGCTTCACACGACATGGGCATGCTGCAACGAATTTGTAAGATGGGCCTATGGCTGGAGCATGGCCAGTGTCGGTTTTTGGGTCCTATTGATGAGGCCATCGCGCTTTATCAAGAAAGTCTTTCAGGAAATTGACGACAAGAGTTTTACGTTAAAGTAATTTGCGCAAACGCCTGAAAATTGCGGGTACAATACGTTTTGGATTTCCAAATTTGATAGTACGACCTACGCCATATGGATTGTCTATCAATAAGAATGGAAATTGCTTTTCATAATCCTTTCTAGATAATTTAAAGGTTGCAGATTTCATGTCTGCCGTCAGGTGCTCATTTATGGTCTTATCAAACTCTATTATAAAGCGTTGGGACGAGTAATTCAGATTCTGTATAATCTCCGCGTAAGCATTTGCGATAATCTCGGCACACCTATCCGTATCCTTAAGTATTGCAACCACCTCATTCATATTGCTGTGGTCCTTTTTTAGAGCCACAAAATGATGCCCTGCCTTGAAAATACCGGAATATTCTCCCTCATACATAATCAACAATGTACGAAGCGCCGCAGCTTCAAACACACGTGGGGAGATTTGTGACAAATCAATTTCATCCTCTTTGTCGCTGAAGTACCGTTCTTTCATTTCAGCATAATGACTTTTCAATTCAGGTAAATATTTCTTAGAGAGGGGCGAACGCTCGTTCAGCGCGCACAAATCGACATAAACATCGGTTTTGGAGGATATTTCTCCTGAAAAATCAAATACACTGGCACCACTTTCAACAGCAAGAATAGCACGGCAGGACTGGATGAACTTAACCCATTTACCACCATAGAGCCTATCTTTCTCTCTCCATTTTATATTACAATTAAGATTGTACTTTTTAGAATCTAGTAAAAAGCGCGCACCGATCTCGATTTTTTCTATTCCCGCACGCCCATGCCAGGCAGGATAGGTTCGACCACGATAGCCCACCATAAACTTGCGTTTATTCAAAGGAACCGTGGGATAAATAGTTAAACTGGAAGGCACGTATCCTGTTAGTACATTCTTGAATATCACACCGGGCAACATATCAGATGGATAGACTTTTGGTATATTGTCCTCTGAAACACAGGAAAAAACGAGAGAAATTCCGCAATAATTAATTGCTTCGATTGTCTTGTTTACAAAGCGATACTCGTCTTGAATAAACAATGCTTTCAGTCCTTTGAAATTGCGCAGATCATTTCGCAGTTTCGGCCCTACATAAGCCTCAATGGCCAGGGTCAAGGAGTAGTGAATAACGACAACATCAAAATCATCAATTAAAAATTCTGGCGGAGAATTGCCTAGATTGGAATGCACATAGACATCATGCTGAGAATATTTGACAAAGGAATTGATATGATCACAAACAGTCGAGGCATTCGAGGCATCATAATTGCACAATAACAACAATCTCGCACGATCCGTATTTTTTCTTTTTTTATCATTTTTCATTTATTTATTTTCTTTTCTCTTAATTGGGGCATCCCCTATTAAAGCTAACTGAGTAAAAATTATTCGCAGATAACCCATACAGAAACGTATCAGGGTGCGCTCCTGCGAAGGCTAGACACTCAGCCCTCCTTTCAACAGTTGGGCAGGAGAAGGATAAGTGAGAGTAGGTTCGTACGCATAAAAGAGCCCTTGCACGTATTCAGAGAAAGGCAACACCGCCACTTCGAGATACATTAGCAAGTAGACACTTATGACGGGGATCGCAACCAAACCCATAAAGGATGCCAAGGGGTAATGCTCCCGTCGTATAATTCGGTTAATGTAGTTCAATTTCAACACTCACAAGTTTCTTTGGTGCGATGATCATTAGGCCCTCGGAAAACACAGCGAAACCACGCGGTTTCCAGTTTAGTTTACTGACAAACAAGTACGCCCCTCCCATGGAATTTCAGACTTTCCCCAAGAACTCCCCCTCGAAAGGTGGTTTACTGGCAGGCGTAGTTGCCACTCAAGAGAATCCTCCAGTGTGGTTGCCCGATAAGCAGTCTATTCAACATGGAATGTCAAGACTGCAATAAAATACGTCTAAGGAGAGTTTTCAATTTTACATATATATTATCCATCGGTTTTCTTAATATAATAGGAATATACTTGTAAGACCCAGCAAACAGTTGTGCCTGTAGTCGCTGCAAATGCCTTGCGATCCTGCCCCTAACAACTACACCTCTGGTCAGTTGGATATTTTTTTTGCAAAGCATTGCCAAATCATAACTAAGAGCTAGATGCGAGGCTGCCTCACTCTGAGATTGATGTCCTAGGGTCATTTGTTGTTTTTGACACTCCAGATCAATCGCCTTCTCAAACTGATCCACCATGGTACCATAACTGTAAAGCGGATTACAGGCGATTTCCAAATACGCCCGCTCGATAATCTCGGCTGCTCTTGCGGGATTACGTAAAACAGCAACTACGTCCTCCATATTTTCATGACTTCTGGCTAATGGCAAATAATGTTTATAGGGTTTAAGTATACCTGAATACTCGCCTTCATACATGATCATCAGGGTTCGCAGTGCCGCGGCCTCAAAACAGCGTGGGGAAATCACTTTAATAACTATTTCTCCATCCCGGCCCTGTAAAAAACGCTGCTGAATTTCAGAAAAACCTGCTTGCGGATTATTATTCAAATAGGTCTCTACCTGTGTTTGAACTTCACCGGTAAAATCCATAAAGCTGGCGCCAGCCTCTGTACCCAGCACCGCCTTGGAACTGACAATAAGATTGTACCAATCATCGCCATAGAGCCGATCAGCCCCTTTACTTGATATATCGCAATTTAGTCCGAAATGGCCTGCATCCTTGTTAAATTTCTCCCCGATTTTCCATTTTTGCCGAGTAAACTCGCCATACCAGGCAGGCGATTTTCTGGCACGGTAGGATACATCCAAGGTGCGATCCTCAAAATCCGGCACAGAACGCTTGATTAGTGCATCGGAGGTATATCCGGTCAACAAAAATTCAAAACGCACCTTCTTAAGCCAAGGGTGATGGTAAATTTTATTAGCAATATCACGATTGACCGTACTGAAAACAATATCAATTGCAAGTTGACGGATATGTTCAGCCGTTCGATCAATTTCTCTATATTCATCTTGGAGAAATAGAACTTTAATACCATTATAGGCAGTTATTTTTTTTGCTAGTAGTTTTGGTAGGTGAGATGGACGGGTAAAATGCACACTATTATGTAACATAATCACATCGAACGGAGATAAATCCGGTAGCAGTTTTTCTGCTGCCGACGAATCTATGAAAACTATATTATGGCAGCTGTACTTTTTAAATGCAGCAAGATGTTCATTGATCGTTCTCACATCAATTGAGGGTTCGTTATATAAAACAAGCACGTTTAAAATAGATGTAGACATAGTTTCAAGACCAAGAACAACTGAACTGACAATACAAATTAGCAATTTTTACACTTACGGCAATCAATAACCCTTTGTTTTCTAGACACCCTGCTGTCGTTCAAAGTCACCAGGTGGCAGCAGCCCGTTGTTAGCATGTTTACATTTTGGATTATAGAACATCTCAATGTAGTCGAACACATGCTGACAAAATACCCACGTTCGGTAATCTGCTTGATGCATCAATCTTGAATTCTTCTGCAAATCGTGGCTTGCTGATATTGCCCGCAGTTTTAGGGAACAAAGTGTCTACAATTCCAGGGCCATTCCTGGTGAAGAAACGATAGCTGAGCTTTGTTGTCGTGACGACCTTGCCGAAAGCATGCATTACAAATAATCAAAAAGAAATTTCTTGAGGCAGGCAAAAGGTGCCTGACTGGAGGTTTAATTAGTGAGGCATCAACGGATGAGGTCAGATGTGTTATTTATCAAAGCCACCTTGCTGATGAATTTTGATGCAGGAAACGTGCTGATTTAAGCAGGCTTGCACTCGAATTCAAATTGACTTCGAATGCTTTCTGGAATTGCATCTGCCGCCCTGTTTTTTTGCTGCTGACTGAACAGTTCCTGCCAACTGCCCTTCAGTTTTCGTTGATTGTAACGCCGCCGCTCCGTTTTCATCTCCTCGCAATGGACATCAAGACCTATTGCCTTGATCAAGTCCAAGGCAGTGGCATCCTGCCCTTTGAATTGCAGGTCTGAAAAGGTGCTCAGCTTTATCTTAATTGGAGAATTGGTTTGGGCAATGGTCCACCAGCGTGATATCCAATCTATTTGCACGGGAAGGTAATTAGAAATCATCCAATCCAATTGTCCTTCCAAAGGCAGTTCAAGCAGATCGGGTTTACGCACCATAAACTGGTAGGTGCTTCGGCGGTGAACCATATCAAGTGCAGACACCAATGCTTCTCTTGGATCGCGTACATGCACAATGAATTTTAGATCAGTTTGAGCTGACAGTAAATTGACGTGATTACGCCGGGGTAAAATATGACTATGTATAACAGCGCCTATATTCTCAATGTTTTGATAACATCTTGCCACGGGTACAGAATTCGAAAAGAAACCCGTTCCCTGGCGATTGGGGAATTCCAGATAACTATAATTTAAATGTGCAGCAATAGCAGAACTAATTGAGGTGCTGCCACTCTTCGGCAATGCAATAACAACAATGTTCGGTCGCTTGGTATTTTCGTGTAAAATCTTGTTTTTGCGAAATTTCTCAGCAAAACTAATCAATACAGCACGCGCTTCTTTTGGGCGTCCAAGAAAGTCCAGTATGCTTGATTTCCGCCCAAAATCCCGCTCACTGGCGTTCTGTTTGTCCTGCACAACAATATTGGCATGTACCAGCGCCGTTTCCATATCAGCGGTACTTATGTATGCGTCCGCCAACCTTCGATGAATAGATAGTATGACATGGCTTGGAACGTTATTGTCTGGCTGCTCCAGGATGCTTTTAAAGCATGAAATGCTCTTGGTCCATTGGGAATCGGCGATGAACGATTTTGCAGTTTGATAGTCATTTCGCCATTGTGCTGTTTGAATCATGTTGAGCTACTTTGCATATTGCTGAGTATCTGTTCAAAATTTGGTTAAGTGAAGGGAGCAAATCTGATTCTTTGTATTTTGCAAGAAATATGGAGAATGATGGTGGCAACCCGGAGCCAGGCTAAGTACAAAGCGCATGAATTATCTGAAGTCCTGACGACAGTGACAATTGGGGTGCTGCGCCAACTCCTTTTATACAATACTTGTAATGCGACCCTCCTCCATTGTCGCAATTCGATTGCAGATTAAACTTTGCAAACGTCTCCTGTGCGTCGCAAAAACCACGATAGAAGCGCTTTTTACAAATTTTTGCATTTCATTCGCGGCCTTCATCTGAAACTCTTGATCACCTGCGCCCAGCCATTCATCAAGAAGAATAATCTCAGGTTCACTGGACATTAAAATCGAAAAAGACAGTCGTGCTCGCATTCCTGCTGAATAAAGTCTCAACGGTTTATAAACATGATCACCCAACTCGGAAAATTCGATTATCCTGTCAGCCTTCTTCCGCATTTGTGCGGCACTGAACCCCAAATACAATCCACGCAGGATGATATTCTCAAACCCGGACGCTTCCATAGACATCCCCTGGGTTCTGTTAAGTAAGCTAACTATTTTTCCATTCGTTTTAATTTGACCTTTTTGAATCGGAATACCACCAGATAATACCTTCAACAGTGTTGTTTTACCTGCGCCATTGCTACCAACCAGCCCTAGCCGGTCCCCGGATCTCAAATCCAGATTAATATTCTTGATGGTTGGCCTTGAGTCTGGTTCTGGCACTTTGTGGTTTGCACCAAGAATTTTTCGCCACAGTCCGGAATTTTGTTTTCCCGCCCTATTGTCAACGGGATAACTCAGCGAAATATTGATTGCTTTGAGGTAAAGTTCGTCTACAGCCACAATAAAATCCTGCGTCCATATGAGTGGTATATATAGGCAACCATCATCCAACAAACAGACCCGATAACAAATACAAATACCCAATTCATTGGATCAATGGGTTGACCGGCAAGCGGGTCCCGAATGATCTCTATCAGATGAAAAAATGGATTAAGCGTTAGAGCCCAGGAATATGGTCCCGTCGCCATTTCCGGCAGCCATATAACAGGGGTCAAAAAATATATAACCCGCATGGTAGATTTTATAAGATCGGCGATATCTCTATATCGGGTGCTGATTGTTGCCAGCACAAAACCGATTGGCAAAATAGCAAATATCGCCAACATCATACCGACTATCAGATAGAGGAAAGCAGACAGTGTCGGCGTTATAAAGTACAAAGTAATTGCAATCATGGGCAGCAGACCATGTGCAAAGATAAACAGCTCTTTAACGATTGCATTCAATATTGGAGTAAATAGTGGATAATAGCCTGACTCAAAATCGCGTTTGAAAACGGAAAAGGCTGAACAACTTGATACCAGTATTCCAGCATAAAGCCTCCAAAGAAGAAGTCCCAAAGCAACATTTGGCATCATGCGCTCAATCTGAACATTCAAAATTCCACCAAATAAAACTCCCTTTGCAATGACAATTAGAATCAGAGAAACCGGAATCCAGAGCGTCCCAAAATAACTGCGCCTGTATGACAGAACTACACGGTAAATTGTAGCCAAACCCCAGATTCGCCAAAGGGGCGCAGATTTAGTTAGTTCATCATACATGAAGGTTTATCTCTAATTTTATCTGCAATAACCATTTGGTTTGAATTCATTGATTAATTTTGCAATTAAATCCCGCAGGTCATTTATCGTTTTTCCGCGATGTTTTTGAGACCAGTCTTGAGTTTTGAAAAGACCGTTTCGCTTGCCTTAAAGCCTGGTGAATAACATGAAAGATACAGCAGGCAGGCCTCAAATATTTTGACCGCCTGCCTTACTCCGATTACTTTGTTAACTGATCAGATCCAGGATTGATTTAAGTTGATCAACATGGGCCTCCTACAAACCGACTTTTTCTGCCATCACAAAGCGGGAATAGCTGACTTTGATACCATCGCGCCCTCTTTTATTCCAGATTTCTTCAATTTCTTTCCGTGTATATTTCAAGCCAGGTGTTATAGCCTTGGCAAGGATAGATTTTTTTAACACAGTAATCTCTTCATCTTGATTAACCACGATTGATGTGATTATTGATTGAACCTTTTGGGCCGCCTTTGTTTCGTCAAAACCGGCAACTTCAAGATGTTTCATCAAGTTGATAATTACCTGAATTTCAGCTCTTTTAATTTGAGCTTGAAGATACTCTTTATCTTTCTGGCCAACATAAATTGAGAACCAGTTTTCACGCCAGCCGCCAAATGCATCCACTGCAAATTGCGGACCGCCATCCCGGTCCACAGCATTTACATCAGAGCCTCTGTTGTCGCGCCGCCTGTTTTTACCGTAAAATTCAGCAGTCAACGGTTTTAATTCTGAGAATATAAGTTTCAATGCATCAGGTGTGAAGCGCCAATAATCGGCAGGTGCGCCATGATAAAAATAACTAAATGGAGCTGCATGGTAGCAAATGCCGCCAGGTTTCAACAAACGGCTCAAATGTTTAGCGGCCTTCCAGGGTTTTGAAATATGCTCAAAAACGCTGACACTAAAAATCGCATCATAACGCTCGCCTTCAATATAATCACACTGGGTGGCATCAGCAACCAGCACCTTTCCGGCGCTGTCAGGATACAGTGAAAGAAATTCAAAATCATATTCAGGCATGTTTTTGGCAAACGAATTATGTGGGCCACCAATTTCGCAAATTGTTCCCTCTTTTATTCCTGCCTGAACAAGGTGCTTTTTGAAATCCTGTAATAAATACTCTCTAAACCCCAGTCTCTTTATTTCGCCGCGCTCTGCAACAAAAGCTGCCTGAAGCCAGCTGTATAGTTTTTTTGCGTGTTCTTTTCCAGCGAAGTCATCAGATTCGGCCAGTACTTTGGCAGATGCCATCAATTCTTTTATTCTATATTCTTCCATTGTGCCTTCATATCTTTCTGTTCAAATTTCAAAAATGTGTATTTGGGCATAGGCTCATTTATGTTGCCAGTGTACATTAATGAGAGGTTTATTACACAACTCTCCAATCAATGACAATCCGTACGTAATCTCAATTGATACTCAATCTGTGTTTGATTTTGGAAAGAAACCGCCTTGCCCGCTTGTAATTATCAAGGGCCATTAAACTTGCGCTGGAGTGAAATTCGGCCTGCACAGAAGGCGGTATATTTTTAGCTATGGTAATTGAAATAGAGCAGGCATTTGCACCTGGGTATCTGGAGGAGCACCATTTTCCTTGTGACGTCCATTCACTTATTTCACTCAATTTATACCCGCCATTGCCGATTTGCCGGTATGCAACACGATAATAGACTTTGAATTTTTCAGCTGATTTTCCACTTAATTTTGCGGCAAATTCCCAAATAGGCTTTCCGCAACCCTCATGAATAACCATAGCTTTTTCGCCTGCATCTTTCCATCCGCTTTGCCCAAATTTTGGATGTCTTACATTATATCGTAATTGCAAATCCTCATCATGATTGCTGAAATCAATTGATATCCAGTTTAGTGGGTCGGCATCCAGATGAGCGCCGGCCCAATATCCAGATCGCGTTTTCATATGCCCAAAACGTTTGTTTTTTGTATGGACAACAAGGTTATGTACGCTATTAACTCCTTCAATGGTGTGCAAAGTCGGCTGAGAAACCCCATTTTCTGGTTTTTGAATGGCCCATAGAGAACCAACTATTTTGGGAATTGTTCCCCAGCGTTTTGCCCATTCATCCACTTCCCTCTTTACGTCCGGAAAGCGTAACGTATAATCGTGGCCACATGCGATACCGCCCGGTTTGAGATGAGATATCCAAAAATTCATATTCTCTTTTAGGTTTGGATTGCCGTGGGTTGCATCTTCAAAATACATATCTATCGGTTTTGACCAATCACTTACAACTTGCGGACTAAAACCAACTATCGGATTGACATTCTCAAATTGTGAAGTGAACTTTTTGAAAGCCTCCAGACCAAATTGTGGAATATCTTTTGATGAGGCTGCATATTTTTGAATCCACTCAGCATTTTCAAACGTATCAATAGATGTGACGGTAGCTTGCGGTGCTGACTTTGCCAGCGAGAAAGTAGATCGCCCGTAAAGGGGCCCAATCTCGACGATCTGCCCCATGGCAGGAACACGAGATGCAAGTGTACTAAGAAACATCAGTTCATCCCATGCCACTTTGCCGGGAATTTTCATATTAATTTGGCTAGACATTTTCTGCTGTTCCACATAGTTGCTATCGGCAATTCGCCACGAAAAATTTACTCCCCAGAAAATTAGTACACATCGCACCACTTACACCATTCTGGCGAATATTCAATCATCCTTCGGCAAATGCAAATTAGACCACCGGCTCGACATCTCATGCTACTGCTGTCGGAATTTGTCCATCGCAGTTTTCTACAATTTGGGTATCAGGCCACATAAACGGTTGAAAAGAAAAAACCCGGGCGCTGTAGCTTTCCAGAGTTGCCAAACTACACATGGTCGATGGACTTCATGGCCGACCAACCGGCACACGGACGCAAGTTCAGAACCTTAAATGTGTTGAATGACTTTAAAAGATGGCAACTAATGAAACTGCAGGATGCCTAGAAAACACGGGGTTATTCAGTCGCACCAATTCACACAATAATATCAGCATCCGTAAAGCTGGTATTCAGCACCATACTCTCGATATAAAGAACATCTCCCACCTGACCGCCAACAGCGCCTGAGAGATCAAACTTCACCGCGCCCCAGCCGGTCTGGCTGGCAAAAGTCATTGCAGTAATTGTGTCGGCAAAACCATAAGATGAGAGATCAATCAGATCAAAACCGTCCTCAAACTCACGCACCCGATCATCCCCAAAACCAGCCTCATAAACGAAAACATCAACAGCTCCATCAACAGAACCATATAGCCGGTCATTACCAACACCGCCACTCAGCGTATCAGCACCGTTCTCGCCATAGAGAAAATCATTGCCAGCGCCGCCATTAAGAATATCGCTTTGACCGCCACCATAAAGATTATCATTACCCGCACCGCCACTAAGCTCATCATTGCCAAGATTACCACGTAAACGATCAATGCCCGCACCGCCAAAGAGTATATCATTGTCCTTACCGCCATAGAGCCAGTCATTGCCATTCTCGCCATAAAGACTATCAAGACCCTCATCAGCATAAAGCTGATCCGAGCCATCGCCGCCGTAAAGCGTATCATCACCCGCCTTGCCCTTGAGCCTGTCATCGCCCGTGCCGCCGATTATCGTATCATTACCAGCGCCGCCATTCAGGCGGTCATTGCCCTCATCACCATAAAGCCAGTCGTCGTCATTATTGCCATAAAGGTAATCAACTTCTGAGCCGCCATAAAGAATATCATTTCCATCACCGCCGAACAAAACATCAGACCCGGCATCACCATTGAGCGTATCAAGCCCGGCACCACCCTTGAGAAGGTCATTACCTGCGTCACCATTAAGTTGATCATCGCCACCACGGCCATACAGGCGGTCTTCACCTGCATTACCAACAAGCAGATTACTGTTATTGGTACCTGTTAGGCTGTCGTTGCCCGCACCACCAGTGGCATTTTCAATGGAAGTCAGTGTGTCATTTCCAGCGCCACCCGTTGCCGTACCAGCCGCCAGATTGACAACAACAGTGGCTGTGGCGAAAGCATAAGAGGCTGTGTCTGTGCCTATCCCGCCATCAAGACTGTCATTACCAGTACCGCCGTCGAGAACATCATTGCCATTGCCACCGATGAGGGTGTCCGCACCTGCCAGACCATTTATGGTCTCATGCAAAACGGAGCCGGTTAGTATGTCCGCCATCGCCGTCCCATCTATGTTTCTGACAGGTATATTGTCTACATTTATATTGATGATGGAGAGCATATCAGGCTCCAGATTCCCATTTCCGCTATGCGGATCAGATAGCGCATATGTTCCAGCAGCAGTTCCATCTGATATCCATACTGCCTCTTCGTCATTGCCCGACTCTATGGTGAAATAGAGATAGGTGCCATCCGTGTAGAAATTATCGGGGCGCGAAGCATTCGGACCCGGCCTTATGTCCAGGACAAGCTGTGTGCCAACGACCGTTCCATCTGTGATGTAGAGCTCGGTTCCCTGTGTTCCATTGGCTGCAAAATACAAATCGTTGCCAACCGCCAGCAACCGAAAGGTGCCGCCATTGGTACTAAGCGCAGAGAGCGTGCCGACATTGGTACCAGTGCCACTAAGGGCAAACGTTCCAGCAGCAGTGCCATCGGAGACCCACAGTTCAGCGCCGTCGATGCCGCCATCATCAGCGATAAAAAATAATTTGTCTCCAATTATTGTGTTCCACGCCGAAACCGAGGAGCTGTTGTTCCCCGGGTTTATGTCTTCAACAAGATTGGTTCCTGCAGGGGTGCCATCGCTTACATATAATTCAAAACCAGTATTGGGGGTTCCATTGTACCAATAGAAAAACTGACTGTCTCCAACAGCGCTTTGCGAAAAATAGATCGAATCACCGCCGCCATTGACCGCAATATTTAGCGCTGTTGAATCACCCGTCACTGGATCCACACTATAAAAATCATTTACTCCTGCGTCCCTGCCCCTGAAATAAAACTCCCCATTGAATTCGAACAAATAGTTGGTGGCAATTCCAGACACACTGCGGTCATTTATCAACTCATAGCTATAGTCGGCGTTGACCTTGTATAAATCACCACCATTGTAAGCGACCGCATAAAGCGAATTTCCTATGATCTGGTACTCTTCGACACGGAAAGGCAGCAGCACCTCCGGCGCTCCGTTGCCATTGGTTGCCATCAGTACACGAGGGGGAGTTGTTGCGGAAACGCTTGCATTGCTGGCGAGAAAGACACTTTCAGTTCCAAACGGGCTAAAACTGCTTGGTTCAACAACCGGATTGCCGTTGACATCATTGACAATAACTATTGTTCCGCTGGAAGAGCCGTCAGCATAGACCAACGTGTCATCAAAGCCAGATGTGTTGTAACCGCGAAAAACGAATCCGTTACCGGCCTTTGAAAACGAATTACCATAGCCAAAATTGTCAGGGTCAATCTGGGAAATTTCATACGTATAGTCAGTGCCAAGGACGTTACCGTAAACGCCGAGACCATTGTCTCCCCAACCTCGGTAAACTAAAACATCAGTTTTCATGATAACGTTCCCCTAAACTTTATTCTAGAATTATTTGAGTTAAGGTATGTAGTTATGTTCTCAATATAAAGAACATTTTCCACCTGAGCGCCAGCAACACCGGAAAGATCAAATGTCACCGCGTCCCAGCTAGTCTTGCTGGCATAGCTATAAGCATTTGCCTTGTCAGCAAAGCCAGCTTCATAGACGGAAGTTCAACAGCGTCATCCGCAGAACCATATCACCTAAAGCAACACATCACCACCATCAAAATCAGCCAGCAGGAAGTTCTCGATCAGCAGCACATCGCCGGAGCCGAAGTTTACTCTGACATTTGCCCCGGACTGGCTCGAAATCGATGCAACATCAGTGGCGAAATTGGTGAAGCCGAAGCTTTGCAGGTCGATCATATCAGTACCGTTCTCAAAGTCTTTGATGCGGTCGAAACCACCGGCCCCCGCTGCTGTGTCGGCATAGATGAACGTATCGGTAAAACCGTCCGCAACGCCACCGCCAAGGCCACCGGTGAGTGAATCATTACCCGCCCCGCCAAACAGAATATCCTGACCGTTCTCACCAAACAAAAAGTCATTGTCCCCATCACCATTCAACGTATCATTTGAACCGCCACCGCGCAGGGTATCGACCCCCTCACCGCCATTGATGATATCATTGCCAAGGTTACCGCGAATGTTGTCATTACCCCCATCACCATTGAGGGTATCACTGTCCTTGCCGCCAAACAAAAAGTCATCGCCAATCCCGCCATTGAGCGTATCCAGCCCGCCAAGGGCGATCAGCGTATCATTACCCGCCCCGCCATTCAGCGCATCGTCTCCGGCACTGCCGGTAATCTTG
>JAJRTX010000263.1 GCA_021545665.1 Zetaproteobacteria bacterium | reverse complement strand
GAGATTGACTTCATCATGCACCGGCTCAATCATCGGCCAAGAAAAACGCTGGGCTACAGAACACCCCATGAAGTGTTCTTCAATACCAAAACTCAACTCACTGAAGTTGCACTTGGCAGTTGAATCCGCGTGTTATTTCTCGGGGGGATTACCGCTCTAATAGAATATTATATATTTGAGGTTAGTTATACATTCTGCTATTATAAACAAGAGTAGCATTTGCTGTTTTGGGTTTTGCAAAACACTGGGTGTATTCGAAGACTTTTGTTTGCAATGTGCTGCGGGGGAGGGTGGTTATGATTACCAGAATTAAACGATTGAATTTACATATAAACAGATTAAGGGCTTCTGTGGTGATACTACTGGCTGCCCTGCTGGTTGTGCCAGCATATGCAGAGTCAAATCAGCCACTACCTGATGTGGCAAAAAAAGATATTGAGCTGATCAAGTCACTACCTGAGGAGAAACTCGCATTCAAAAAAATAAAATCGGTGTTGGAAAGCCGCTGTATCGTTTGCCATGGTTGTTACGACGCACCATGCCAGCTTAAACTTTCATCATTTGAAGGGATAGAGCGGGGTGCGAATAAATGGAATGTGTATAATGAGCCGCCGTTAAGGCAGTTCTTTAAATATCAGGGGCCAACCCGACTATTTATAGATACCAATAAACGTGAAGAGTGGCGTGAAAAGGAGTTTTTCGGTGTGTTGAATGAAGGTAAATCACAATTACCTGAAGATAATTTAAAGAACTCTCTACTTTACCAGATGCTGAATCTGAAGCAACGCTACCCTCTACCTAAATCTGGGAAACTCCCCGAAATAATCATCACCAAGGACAACAAGGATGCGAAGGGCCTTAAGGATACCGAATATTTTGATGTGCGCATCACACGCAAGCAGACTTGCAGTACCCTTGATGAATTTGATGAATTTGCCAAAAAGCATCCGCTTTGGGGCATGCCCTATGCCTTACCCGGGCTTAGCGAAAAGGAACATAGTCTGCTGGTACAGTGGCTGGTTAAGGGTGAGAAATATTCAGGTAAAGTGGAGCTATCAGCGGTAGCAAAAAATCAAATTCCAAAGTGGCAAACTTTCTTCAACGGAGACGGCAACAAAAAACAGCTGGTCAGCCGCTACATCTATGAGCACCTGATGCTTGGGCACATCCATTTTAAAGATGCCCCGGAAGGGGAGTTCTTTCGGCTGGTGCGCTCCCGCACTGAATCTGGGGATATTGATGAAATCGCTACTGTTCGTCCCTATGACGACCCGACACTTATCGAGCCGGAAGTAGATGAATGGTATTATCGATTGCGTCCCTACAAGGCGAGTATTGTGGATAAAAATCATATCGTTTATGAACTCTCTGATGCTCGCATGCAGCGTTATGAAGAACTATTTATGCAGCCGAGCTATGAGGTGCAGGAACCGACGTACTATTATCCAGGCGTATCTCCAAATTGGTTGATTAGGCGTTTGACGAATATAAAGAGATGGATACTTCCGCCACCTACACCCTTTGAAGTTTTCTATGATATTCCTATTGAATCTCGATATAAGTTCCTTCTTGATGATGCCCGATTCTTTATTAATGGCTTCATTAAAGGTCCTGTATGTAGAGGTCAGAGAGCGCTCGGTTCTATCGAAGATCAGTTCTGGGTTTTCTTTTTAAAACCGGAAAATCCCTCTCATGGAGTTCAGCAGCATGGTCTGGATAGGGACTTCCTTAGAAGCCAGGAAAAACGTTTGCACCTTCCGACTGAAATAACTGACACCAAACGTCCGCTTCGCGCCTGGACAAAATCCTGGCCGGATGAGCAGAAATATATGCAGGCTAAACTGGGCTACTACCTTGATCCGCCGAGTGGGAGAAAATTGAATCTACCGGTTCCTGTCAAGGATGCAGTGGATCAATTCATCTGGAGCGGTATTCGCAAGGATGGTACAATAAACAGGAATTCCGCACTTACCATATTCCGCCATCTTGATAGTGCTTCAGTCCATTATGGGCTGCATGGGGATGAACCCGAGACTGCGTGGATTCTTGACTATCCGGTATTCGAGCGCCTTCACTATCTGCTTGTGGCCGGGTACAACGCCTATGGCAATCTTGGACACAGGGGTGCAGCACGCCTTTACATGGATTTTCTGCGTATGGAGGGCGAAGATAATTTTCTTTTCTTCCTTCCTAAAGAAGAGAGGAAAGTAACATATTATTCTTGGCATGAGATTGTACGCAAGAGTACCCCCGATCCGAGCAAGGAAACTGAACTCTGGCTTGATGTGAAGTCAGTAGAATATCCTCCGGAAGTGGGAGATAAAAAGCATGAACTATTTAATTTACTTAGGGAGCATCTGGCATTCAAAACGCCAGATTCAAAAGACCTTAATCGCGGCGAAGGGGAGGACTTTAAGTCAGCGAGCGACAAGGCAATGCAGAAATTGGCTGATATGAATGGCAAAACATCAGTCTTGCAATATTTTCCCGCAAATTCATATGTCAGGGTGTGCAGCGAATATAATGAGAAAGGGGTATGCACCAAAGCTGAAGGTGCATATTCAGTGATATATAATAAGTCGTATAGAAAATTCGAAAATGAGGAATCATTTATCAAAAAAATGAAGAACCGTGATAAAGAAGATATGAGGGGTGATACACTGACTGTGCTGAAAGGGCTGGCTGGTGCTTATCCCAACTTCTTTTTCGATTTGGCAGAGGATGAGGTAAGTACATTTGTTACGACCTGTAAAAACATCAAAAATGAGGCTGATTTTACAGCTTTGGTAAAGGACTATGGCATACGGCGCACCAATCCGAAATTCTGGAACATAGCAGACTGGTTCCAAAAGCAGCATACCGAGGAGCAACAGGATTTGGCTGAGATGCTGAAGCAACCTGTTGAATCAGGCATTCTAGATTTGAGTCGTTATAGGGATCTTTGATCAGATGGCTTCAGACTAAAAGGTGATTGTTCTGAGATATCGAAAGAGTGCTCTGGATGATTTGGGTGGTTTATTGGTCAGCAGTTCTTTGTTGGCATTGCGGATGAGTTGGCGGATTTGACCGGCATTGGCTTGGGGGTATTTGGCCATGAATTGAGTCATGGCTTCCGGGCCGTCACCGATTAGCTTGTCGCGCCAGCGTTCTATACGATGAAAACCTTTGTCCTGCTCCATTTTTTTGGACTCAAGCTCAGCAAGGGTTGTTTCCAGTGATTCAGTGTTCATCTGGCGCAGGACTTTGGCGATGAGCTTGAATTGTCGTTTGAGGGCACCATGTTTCATGGTTTTTGATTCGACAAGCGCTTGTAGAAGCTCAGCAGGTAAATCCATTTTTGCCAGTGCTGCTTCATCCAGTTCAGACAGTTTCTTGCCCAGATCACGCAATGCCTGAATCTCACGTTTTTGCTGACTTTTATTCAGCCTTTCAACCGGCTGAAAATCTTCATCATGTGTATCGTACAACATGGGGAAAGTGTAACGTGGCTTTTCGAAACTGTCCTAAAGATAATTTACAGATGCGTCGAATCACAATCCGGCAGGATAGCCGGATTGGACGGGCTAGTGCCTAATAGTTGCATATTCCAATTTTGGTATTTACGATTTGGATATGATGGAGGGAAGAGGTCTGAAAGGGAACTGGTTGATACTGGCGCTTGTAAAAAGCGCCGCCGCGCTGCTCTTATGTATGGGCTGGGCAGTCCCGGCGCAGGCGGCGCTGGTGACGCAAACCATGCAGGTTACCGCGACCATGGTTGGCTCCTGCTCCATCAGTGTGACCCCCATGACCTTCCCCCCCTACGACGGGAAGGTCGATGTGACAACCAGCAATACCATTATATCCAATTGCACGAATGGTGTTGCTTATCAGATTCATCTCGATGCAGGGGGGCATTACAGCACTGCATCGCGCCATGTTGCGGACAATGCGACAGGCGCCTATCTGATCAGTTATCAGCTTTATATTGGCGCAACCGGCACGCCCTGGGGTGATGCCGGCAATACGGGCAGTGTCACCACGCCGTGGAGTTCGGTGACCATGAGCGGCACCGGTTTGGATCAAAGCAATACAGTTTCAGGCACACTGTTTGGCGGTGCCAATGTGCCTGTGGGAAGTTATTCGGATGTCATCAATATTACGGTGACATACTGAATAAGTATTTGTGTGCAGTGTGCATGCAATATAACCAGAAAAGGAGAAATATATGAAAAATATAATGAGAATGATCATGGCCCTGTCGATTATGGCTTTTGCAACACCGGCGCTGTCAGTAACGGGATCGACTACGCTTGACGTTTCTGCCACTGCAGTGCCTACATGCTCGTTTAGCTCAAATGCGGTTGCATTTGGTTCGTATGACGGGTCTGTTGATCTCACTGCAAGAGGATGGATAACTAGAAGCTGCAGTTCAAATCTGCAGGTTATTAGTATCGCCCTGGATGCAGGTGCAAATTACGATACGGCAGGGACAATGCGACGCATGGCAGATACTGGTGCGGCAAACTTTCTAAACTACGAGTTGTATGATGATTCAGGCCATACGACCCTGGTCGGTGATGGGGGTGTTACCCACCCTGGAGCTACGGCTGCATTTCCATCTGCGGCCTCTGCAACGATTCATTATGTATACGGGCTGATGCCGCTTGGTCAGGCTATTGTTCCGGGCAGTTATGCTGATGTAGTGAATGTAACACTTACCTGGTAGATATCTGAGCATAAAGGTGCCCGTTATTTGTGTGAAAATAGCGGGTCCTTATTGCCAAACAGGCTGCATATTATTAGTTTTATCAGTATGCG
>JAJRTX010000262.1 GCA_021545665.1 Zetaproteobacteria bacterium | reverse complement strand
TCATCGAAGCGACATGTTGGCAGAAAGCCCGTCTATCGTGGCAACGAGTTTCTAACAGCGTTGAAGCGAATCTGGTTTGCCAGCGATCAGATGTGTTCAAAGAAGCTGGTGAGCGCAATCAGATTGTGGCTACCATTCTATGGCAAGACATTTGAACCGTTGACCACGAGAACAAGAAAACTGCTGTTGACGATCAGTGCGGCAAGTATCGACCGCGCACTGCAACCGGTGCGAATGAAGCTGCACAAAGGGCGCTGCATGACCAAGCCGGGAACATTGCTGCGCAACCAGATCCCGATCCGAACGCACCACTGGGACGTTACGCAACCCGGCTTTGTTGAAGCCGACACAGTGGCCCACTGCGGCAATAGCATTGCCGGAGAATTCGTTTGGTCGCTTACCTTTACGGATATCCTGACCACTTGGACGGAGAACCGGGCGACATGGGGAAAGGGCTCTATTGGCGTCCTGGATCGAATCAAGGATATCGAGAATCACATCCCCTTTACCCTGAAAGGATTCAACTGCGATAACGGAAGTGAGTTCCTCAACCACCATTTGCTGCGCTACTTCACAGACCGGCCAAAGGTCGTTTCTTTTACACGCTCACGTCCATACAAAAAGAATGATAACGCCCATGTTGAGCAGAAGAACTGGTCACACGTTCGTCAACTGCTTGGCTATGATCGGCTTGATCAACCTGAGTTGGTTCCAATGATCAACGATCTCTATGCCAATGAGTGGTCGCTCTATCAGAATCACTTCTGTCCAGCCTTCAAGCTGGTCGAGAAAATACGCATTAACTCAAAATACCGGAAGAAATATGACAAGCCCAAAACTCCGTATCAGAGGGTCATGGAGTCAGAGGAGATCAGCGAACAGGTCAAACAGCAGTTAAAAAACGTGCATATGCAACTCAATCCATTTATCCTGAAGACGGAAATCGAAAGAAAACTGAAACGTATCTTTCAACTGGTGAAAGTTACATCAAATGTGAGGCAGCGTATCTGATCCTTCGGTTACCTTTTTCAATGAGGCAACGCGTGTGAGGTATATTAAAAGAGCTACCATTAAGGTTATTTGAAAAAATGTCGATAGATTAGCATGATGGAGTAACCTTGTGTCTTCAATGCATTCTGCTAACCCCTGCATTGAATGTGAGGCAGGCTACATTTAGAACTATATTTCCATGTGCTTAAATGTGATGTAGGTCGCATACATGAAAAAGTGACAGGTTTAGATTGTTGGATGGCGTTACTGCCATATGAAAAGTTTAGAGGAGAGATTCAATATGAAAAACAGCTTATTAATTGTATTTTTTGCAGCCCTTCTTGGTTTTGCATTCAGCATCGAAACAGGCGGTTTTGCACTGGATATTCAATCGGCCATTGCAAAGTCAGACAGCAAATCCAAGTCCAAGTCAGACAGCAAGTCCAAAGGCAGTGATAAAGTAACTATCTGCCATCAAACATCAGCGGACAGTAAGTCAGACAGCAAGTCCAAGTCAGACAGCAAGTCTAAATCGGCCAGCAAGTCCAAGTCAGACAGCAAGTCTAAATCGGCCAGCAAGTCCAAGTCAGACAGCAAGTCTAAATCGGCCAGCAAGTCCAAGTCAGATAGCAAGTCTAAATCGGCCAGCAAGTCCAAGTCAGATAGCAAGTCTAAATCGGCCAGCAAGTCCAAGTCAGATAGCAAGTCATCAGACAGTAAGTCGAAATCAGGTTGCCCGTCGGACGTAAAAACGGAGACAATAACTGTGGATTCATCCGCTCTGGCTGCGCATCTGGCCCATGGAGATACAGAGGGGGCCTGCATTCCTCCAAGTTGTATTTGCCCTCCGGGCGTATGTTCCTGCACCTGTTCTGACGGTTCTCCGGGTGCTCCTGGACCCGATAGTATTCCTTCGCTTTCTTCACCTTCGCAGAGGAATCTGCACGGTCAGTAAGCCGGGCGACTGCAAAGTCAGCACATTGGAACGGTGCCTTTTCTGATCGGGAAGGCACCGTTTTTTTGTGGTTACCTGATTATAAGGAGCTTATATGAAAAAGAAGAGCGTTTTGCTACTTTCTCTTGCTATATTGTTGATATTTGCTTTTAGCCAGCAGCATTCATGAACAATGTGAGTTAGTAGCCAGAATAATTTATTTTCACGGGTGATCCCTTCCGCATTTTATGATCATGGTAATGGTTTAAAGAGCAATGACGGTTATCCAGAAATACCGGGCACCTCCTTTATAAGATATAACTTTTGCGATGTGGTTGTTTAATGGCATGATTCTCCTGCAAAGAACAGGAGAGCCTGATGGATGAATCGATACATCTTCTAAAGATTGATACTGACCGATTGAGTAAACGCTTATTGCTTTTGCTGATTAGCTTTGAGCTGTTTTTTATTCTACTCGACTTTGTTGTGAATTATTCTGAAGTAATTGAATACACTTCGATTCATCGGTTATGTAATATTGCCCGGGAAGATGGTCTTGCAGCATGGTTCATGACTTCTCAAACTCTGGTGGCCGCCATGGTATTATGGTTTCTTTATTGGCTGAACCGGGACAGGGGTGCTGCTGGCACATTTTACCAAAGAGGCTGGTTGGTTCTGGCTCTGTTCTTTTCCTACATGTCAGCTGATGACGGAGCGCAAATTCACGAGCGTTTTGGTTCAATGTTTGAGGATATGCTTGAAAAAACATCAATGACTGACGGAGTTGGTGCCCTTAGCCAGTGGTTGGAGATATTCCCAAGTTATGAGTGGCAGTTTTTGATGCCGTTTTTTGTATTAATGGGCTTGTATATGCTCTATTTTCTCTGGAGGCTATTGGGTGTCGGCAAGCCATTGTTGATGGTGGTGGCCGCATTTTCCTGTTTTGCAGTTGCTATCGTGCTTGACTTTATTGAGGGTCTGGACGCCGACCACCCTTTGAATGTGTATAGCTGGCTTAAGCAGGTTTACCTGCTTGAGAATTATACGGTTGATCATTTTGCCAAGGTATTGGAAGAATTTCTTGAGATGCTTGGAATTAGCCTGTTTCTTGTAGTTTTTGTAGCTCAGCTTGGCCGTGTGTTGCCAGGAGTGTTTTCCATTCAGTTTTCCGGTTCGAACAGGGAGGGTGAATAAGCAGGTTTCTCTGAGCTTGTTATATGCAAGGCTAATTTTAACCCTGATTGAGGAAAAATAAGCTTTTTCGGCATAAGAATTTATAGGCATATCTTGACATTACTCTTTATAATAAGGTAAGTTGCATTGATAAGTGTTAGCGACACTTAAGCTGCGGAGGGGAAGTGACCCTATTTTCAAATAAGTCCGAAGATATGATGGGCATTGATATCAGTTCAACTGGTATCAAGCTGGTGGAGTTATCGCTTAACCGTTCGAGTTATGAGTTGAAATCCATGGCATTGATTCCACTCCCGAGGGATGCTGTTGTCGAGAATGCGATTATTGATTCTGGAGCCGTAACCCAAGCTTTGCTGGAGGCTGTTAAAACCGCTCGCCCCAGTACGCGAAATGCAGCTCTGGCGGTTTCGGGTAATACAGTAATTATCAAAACAGTTTCAATGCCGATAACAACTGAATTTGAGTTAGAAGCTCAGATGAAATATGAGGCTGACCAGTATATTCCCTATGATATCAACGATGTATTTCTTGATTTTTATATTCAGGGATTATCTGCAGATGATCCCGAACAAATGGATGTGGTTCTGGTTGCATGCAAGAAAGATGTGATCGAAGACTATCAGCTTGTACTTGGCGAAGCCGGTTTGAATGCAAAGTGTGTTGATTGTGCTGTCTTTGCACTGGAAAATGCAGCGGAGCTTCTGGAAGGGAATAGCGTTCCCCAGGATGCGGAAAAGATGCAGCCAGATGAAGATGTGGAAGTACAGGCATTGATTAATATTGGTGCCAACATGATGAATATTAATGTGTCAATTAATGGGCAGATGGCGTTTGTGCGCGACCAGTTTTATGGTGGTAAGAATTTGACAGATGAAATTCAGAAGGAGCATGGCATAAGCTATCATGGAGCTGAGCAGATGAAGCTGGAACATTTTTCGGAAATTCATCCGGATGCACTGGAGCATTTCTATACTGGGTTGACATCAGAGCTTGCCCGCTCGCTGGATTATTATTCTGTCAGTCATGCCGATTTCCCTGTATGTAAGCTGCTTTTGACTGGCGGTTGTGCACTTATTCCGGGTATTGCCGAGGAGCTTGATCAACGACTTGGTATTGATACATCCATTTTGAATCCATTTTCTGTCATTAAAGCCTCATCACGTAAATTCGATAAGGATTATCTGGATCGGATTGGTCCTATGATGATGATACCGATTGGCCTTGCCATGCGGAGTTTTGATTCATGATCCGTATTAATCTGATCCCTTATCGCGTTGCTCGACAGCAACAGCAGATCAGCCAGCACTTGGGAAATTTTATTGGCGTGATTGTTTTGGCCGGGGTTTTGAGTATGGCTGCACACATGATGGCTTCGACACAACTTAATGATTTAATAGTAGAGACGGCCCAATTGACTGCGAAAAATCAGGAGATGAAAGATAAAATCGGTAAAATTGAGCATCTGGATGCCTTGCGTATTGAAGTTGAGCGCAAGCTTGAAATCGTAGATCAGCTTCAGAAAGGGCGTTTCCGCTCGTTGATTACCTTGAATGAGATTGCACAGGTGATTCCCAAGAATGTTTGGTTGAAATCCATAAAAGATAATTCAGAAAGCATTAGACTGGAAGGTTCAGCCGTGACTAACAAAGCCGTTGCCAGTTTTATGCGCATGCTTGACCAGTCTCCCTTGTTCTCTAATGTGAAATTGCATGGTATTAGCAGAGATAAAGTGGATGAAACGGTTGTTCGCAAGTTTACTTTGAATCTGGGTCGGACAATTGAAATATCAAATGACACTGGTAAGACTGCTACAATGAGAGCGGGAGGAGAGCCATAATGCTCGAATCCTTGAAACTTTCCATATTTGAGCCACTCAGGTTTATTTTACCGTTACCATTATGGCAGAAACTAGCGGCGCTTTTCACCGCTTTTGTGTTGATTTCAGGTGCTTATATTTATTTGAGTTGGATGCCTGTTCAGAAATTGATTACACAGCAAGCTGCTGAAGTGGAATTACAGAAATTAATGTTACTGAAAAATCAGAGATTAGCGAAGGATTTGCCGCGCAAGAAAAAAGAGTATGCAAATCTGGAGAAGCAATTGAAGGTGGCTCTTAATATGCTACCGAGAAAATCACAAATACCTGATTTGCTCGAAGATGTATCATGGGCTGGCAAAGACTCAGGCCTGGAATTCAAAAGTTCTATCCCCAAGGGTGAAGTCAGCAAGCAGATTCATGCAGAAGTTCCGGTTTCTTTCAAAATATCTGGTAGTTATCGCCAACTGCTAACTTTTCTTAAACGCGTAGGTGAAATGCCACGTATTGTTGATGTGAAGAATCTTACTTTATCACAGGGGAAGGGTGAAGGTGAATTGTCCGTGAAAGGGCAGGCGGTCACCTATCGATTTATAGAAGAGCAAGTTAAAAATGAACATAAAGGTCGTCGGAGATAAATATGCCAAGTTCTTCTGGGGAACAACGAATGTGTCGGAAAACAAAGGGTTATTGTAAACATGGATCTTATATACATTTGAAATTTATTACGGCTGTAGCATTTTCAATGCTGCTCACTCTTTTTTGTTCACACGCCGTTGCGGCGACGATGGATAGTCTGAATTTACTGTCTGATAAATCAGGTCAGAGTCTTAGGATCGGGCTGGATGCTCCAGTGGCTTATCAAATTTTTGACCTTGAAGGCCCAAACAGGCTGGTACTCAGCTTTCCCGGAGCAACTTTGGCCAAGGGTGTAAACTCCATAGAAGGTAAGGGAGGCGTTAATAAGATTTCGCCAATACAGCATAGCGATAGTGTCCGTCTGGAAATTAGATTGTCCCAGGATGTGAAATATAATATTACAGAGCAAGGTAATAATCTGCTGGTTTCTTTTAGATCCAAAGTCAAATCGCAGAGCAATACTAAAGGGGCGGAACTGGTAGATGTTCAGGTTAGGGAGCGGGGTGCATCGACTGAACTTATATTACGCGGTAATCATTTGGATGCCAACTATAATTCACTGATAACCAATGAAGGTAAAACCATGGTTCTGGATTTCCCTGGCGGTATATCCAGATTGCCTAAGGAACATTTTTCTTACGCTACAAAACGGATAAATGCTGTAACTCTGGGTTCAGAAACAGGGCGTTTGCGTTTGGTTGTATCGCTTATGTCAGGGGTAGACAGTAATCACCAGATTATGGCCGATGCACATCAGATGATAATCCGCTTTGGCAAGATCACTGCCAGGGCACAGGCATCCAGCTTGCTGGTTGAGGCAATAGATTTTCAACCGGATGATAGAATAGCAAACCTGATGATTCGTACAAATGATACGGATCCGATCATTAATCTGCATGAGCAAGATGGAAGTATAGTCATTGATATTCAAAATTCCCGACTAGCCGAGGGTCAGGAACGCTCGCAGGATGTGAGTGCTTTCTCAGGTCCTGTGAAACAGATTGACAGTTACACAATCAATAAGGATGTACGTATCGTTGCCCAATTGCGTCAGAAGGTAGTGGTCTCTTCGTACCAGACAGGCAATGTGCTGACTGTAACACTCAAACCGGAAGATTTGGTGTCTGCTGAACAGAAGGACAAAGCAGTTCTCAGAAATGAAAAAATATATACCGGAAAGAAGGTGAAGTTCAATTACTCGGGGATTAGTCTGCGCAATGCACTGAATATGATTGCCGAGATGAGTAATTTTAACATTATCATGTCCGATGATGTACAGGGTACGTTGACTATGCGGCTGATTGATGTGCCCTGGGATCAGGCGCTGGATATAATTCTTGTAGCCAAAGGTTTGGGTAAGGAGCAAAACGGCAATGTGATGCGTATTGCACCACTCGCAGTGCTCAAGGATGATGCTGAAGCAAGAAGGGCGACCCAGAAGAGTATTGAGGAGATTGAGCCGCTGGAAACTGAATTTATTCAGTTGGGTTATGCATCAGTGAATGATGTAAGTATCATCCTGAAAGGTAAATCGCTTTCTCAGAATTCAGTTGCTCAAGGTGCTACAAGCCAGAGTGGAAGTTCTTCATTACAGACTTCTGGTGGTGGCATCGGAGGTGAAGGCGGAATGAAACTGTTGTCGGAGCGAGGCAGTATTCTACTGGATGAAAGAAGCAATACCATGATTATTACAGATACCCGTGATCGGCTGAATAATATCAAACGTTTGATTGCAGTGATCGATAAACCGATGCAGCAGGTGCTCATTGAAGCGCGAATCGTTGAGGCAACCGACACGTTCTCGCGAGATCTGGGTGTAAAATGGGGTGGAGCCTATAGTGATACCGGGGGTAAATTTACGCATGGGTTGCAAGGTGCAGCTACGGGCACAAATGTAGTCGATCTGGGAGCTGCAGTTGCAACTGGCGCCGGTGGGGCGATCGGATATAGCCTTGGAACATTAAGTGGGGCTCTGAATTTGAATCTTGAACTTTCAGCGTCCGAGATCAACAGTGATATCAAGATTGTTTCTTCTCCCCGGTTGATTACGGCCAATAACCAGGCTGCCTATATCAAACAAGGCACTAAGGTTCCGATTGTAACACCCGGCACAACGACAGAACCGCCTACAACACAACTTGAGGATGCTTTTTTAGAGCTCCGGGTAACACCACAGATTACAGCAGATAATAATATCATTCTGGATATTTTTATCACCAAGGATGCTCCAACATCGGTTGCAGGCTTGACTGGTATTAGTAAGAAGGAGATTAAAACGAAAGTATTATTAAAAAATGGTGAGACTATTGTGCTTGGCGGCATTTACACCAAAGAGGACAATGTTGCTGATAACGGTGTGCCTAAGTTAAAGGATGTTCCATTTCTAGGCTGGTTATTTAAAAATAATATCAAAAAGGACAACCGCACTGAGTTGCTTATTTTCTTGACTCCGAGAGTTGTCGAGCGGACTATATAAATAGTGCTTTAACTGTGCCGATTGCAAAATATCCGGGTGGATGAGTGGCAATGGGTCGGATAGGGGAAGGTGCTCGTCTGCCCACAAGTTTTGTGATTGATTCTAGGAGTCTGTCGGGCTTAGGGCTTTTGTATGTTATTCAGCGTGCAAAATTGACCCCCTAGAGGGGCAAATCAGCGTCCAATTTTGACCCCCCTGTATCATCCCCAACTATTGATTTAGTTGGAGGTAAAAACAGGAGTGATTACAGTGGAAAC
>JAJRTX010000261.1 GCA_021545665.1 Zetaproteobacteria bacterium | reverse complement strand
CGGCCAGCGTGTCAGTGCAACCAGCATACCAAGCGCACCGCCTGCAAGCAAAAAGACGATAGCGGTAAAGATATTCGCCTTTGCCAGTGAGATTACCGGTTTATTCAGATTCTGGCCGGTATCCGGACAGGTAATAAAATCCTGAGGATTTCTCAAGGTTGTCGTAGCCATTATGCGCCCCCTCCTGTAATTCCGCCCTTGCCATCAAGGACGACATTGTTTGCCGTATCAATAACGTAAAGCTTACCCGCCATCATATGATGGCCGAGTCCGCAATATTCATTGCAGGTTATGCGATAAATACCGGTCTTGTTGGGGGTGAAACGCAGCACGTAGTCATAACCGGGTATCAGCTGCAGGTTGACATTGATTGGCAGTAGCGAAAAGCCGTGATCCACATCCTGCGATGACAGATGGAAGACATACTCCTTGCCCAGTTCCAGTACCGGAATAACCGGCCAGTCGAATTGATGCGCCGCAATAAATACATTGCCGCCTACAGGCACCTGTACGACCGGAACCTCATTATCACCTTCAGTAATGGCATTACCGGATTCATCCTTGACCGGATACTGTTCAATCATCTGATCCATCTTTCCAACAAAACCATCTATCGTGACGCGATACGCCTCGCCAGTCTGATTCTGGTCACCCATGAAGAACCAGCCGACCATCCATACCAGCATGACCAGACACCATGCATAGGCAACTGTGATCCATATTTTTTCATCAAGCCCAACACGCGTACGCCACCAGTGGCGCTGCGGGATGGGGTCCATACTTGTGTAGCTCATATATATTTCCTCCCTTTCAGATTATTACGTTCAAAATTATTAATCGGTTTAATATTTTTTAAGCTTTTTAAATGTTAAATAAGGCTCATCCGCCAGTCATGGCAGCGGAACCGGTTGCGGTCCTATCGGAAAGGCCAGCCAGATGAACGGGATTCCCGCATCAGGATAAACCTGGGATAGCACGCCACAGACAAGAACGACAGTAGCCATGACAGCCATGACTACAAACAGTGCTATGAAACGATTTCGAGCCCAGCGCTCACGTCGATCCAGCCTGCTCGCATCACTGTCGAGGCTCATGTCGATCAATAGCCTGCCACTGGTACACTCAGCACTTCCATGACACCCCATAGCGTGTAAAGCAGTGTTGGGCTTGCGATACCCAGAAACAGCAGCATAGACGGATCATCGATAAACGCCTGCCAGCCTGATACCGGATCTGCTTCGTTTTCATTTGAATCGCTCATAATTCCCTCCTTAATATTAGACATTGGAACGCGGACACTGCTTGCGCCTTTTATGCATAGCCTTGATGTACATCAATTCTTATGTGATTGATTGCCCTGAGCGCGCACCCTGCCGGGCACTCAAAAGAACCTGCATTCCAGATCATTCTGCTTTGATATAAATCAAGGCACTCACATGATGGCTGGTAATATTTCGGATGCACGCAAGTATCGAAATCATTGTCGCCTTTCGCACTTGCTTCACTAAATAGAACATGTTAAAATAGACAAAATCGTAAAAAGTCCGTCCGTGGACTTTTTACTACTGTGGAAAGTGAAAGTATAATTTTTACTTTCCATTTATGAATCAAAAATTTACGCTGTAAGCTGTTGATTCGTACACCTGCCCATGGACGCGAGATGGTTTTTACAAAGCCATTTATAAACGATACGAAGGAGCTTCCTGAGTGGACTTTGCACTGTACTATACCCTTGGCGCTATTGCCCTCTATGGCGTCACAGACTGGGTGCTGAACCGTATCGAGGAGGCGCGCGGCAAACGTTTTGCCCAGCGTAATATAATTTTCTTTGTCATCCTGTTTGCACTGGCTTTAATTTTGATGAACTTTGTCAACCCTGAGTCCGTCACGCCGCCTGTCAGCAGCGAATTAACCGTGCCGGACTTGTAGACTGTTACCGTGTTTCCAGTGCGGAGGAACAATTCGGGCATATGACATGGAATCTCAGTGCCATAGGGCGCTTCTGCCATAGCATAATCCCCGGCACCAGACTGACGGTTGAAATAAGCATGGGAGCAATAACCCACCATGTTAGATACCAAGGCAGGCATTTCTTTTCTACTCCCATAAGGCCGTCATATCCACATTGCAAGCAGTAAACCTGATGATGCCTGTCAAATGCCACCAGTTTTTCAATAACCTTGGGGTCATCATGGCTAAGAACTTCAGCATCGGCCGCCGGTTCGGATACAGGCTGTCCCCAGTCAGATAACAGGCCGACCTCTTTAGCAAACAGTTTTCTGAAAAATGTTTTGACAGCTGTGATCTCATCATCTTGCATGTTTGCAAAAATGCCAAGGTGCATGCTATTTAAATTAACATCTATGTCGGCATTTTCTTTGAGGAACTCCAATTGATTGATATTGGCAATCGGCGTACAGCCCTTCACAAGGCTGCTTTCAGCAGCGGAATAGGGCAATGAATAGTGAATATGTAAATCAGTCAGCAGCAACCCTGTTTCCGAATCAGCGCCGGTGATAAGTAATACTGCCGATTCGCCTTCCTTGAGATCAGCATATAACAGGCTGGCATCCGCCAGCTTCTCAGCGGAGATATAATTTGACAAAAACAGATTTTGAAAAGGCCAATGCCCGGCGTCATGACCAATTCTCCTGGCATATATATACGCAAATCTGGAAAGTATTTCGGCATCAATGCTCATATCATCCTCTGATATCTTTCAAAACTCGGGAATCCGGCATGTGGAACTGCTGTATCATGGGGTGTTCCGGCATCCTGACGACATTCCGGGTCGGCGATTGTGAATCGGAGCATGATGAAGTCAACCTTCTCTTCATATGCAGAACAGCATAAGCGCTTCAGCTTTTGGGCAGGCATGATAACATGCGCCGCATGAAACTATATAAACTGATTATTATTCTTTCCATTACTGCAGCTGCGGCGATCATGTTCGGAAATCTGTTGAATTTTGGTATTAACTCCTCGGACTATTTCGCTGCCAACAAGGATGATGTCCTCCTGTCTGCAGAGCAGGGTGAGGCTATTGCCCAATACAACCTTGCAGTGATGTACAGCAAAGGTGTCGGCTACCCGAAAAGTGATTCGGAAGCGCTAAAATGGTATGCCAAAGCTGCTGAACAGGGGCATGCCCAGGCTCAGTACAATATGGGTATGCTATACTATTTTGGTAAAAACGTGCCCCAGGATTCGGAAACCGCCTATAAATGGGTGATGGTATCTGCGGAGATCGGAGAAAACCCCGTGGCCAAAGAAGCTCTTGTCAAAATTGCTGAAGAAATGCCTCTGGAACAAGTCGCCAAAGCGAAAACAGCAGCCCGCGCCTGGGCAGAACAACACAAAAAATAGCCCTGAAGGCGTACGCTGTCTTTCAGCCCGTCTTTTTTATGAATAAGCTGGGTATATCTGCATCATTCATGAATCGTCGTGAGTGATTGCGCCGGGCCTTTATTATGCAAGGTTTTTTTTCGAACAAGTGCGTAGCCATGTTTACGGACGATTTCGAAAGGGTTCGTTGCAGACAAAGGAACAAGCAAGGGCACGACAGCATTCATGAATAATACAGGTAGATGCTTTAATCAGATTACTGCCTGCCTTGTTGCAGCTATGAATGCTCCTGCAAGTGGAATTATTACTGTTGAATTCAGCTGTTACTCAGCAGATCCTTTGATATAAATCAATGAATATAACTTCATAAGCCGCAACATTTTCATTTAATAGAAGTTAGCAGTACTCAGGGAGGATTCATGAAAAAAAAGCTCTTTTGGCCTGTGGTTTTTTGCGGAATTCTGGTAGCACTTACGCTGGGCACAGAAAAGGCACAGGCTGCATTGGGTATCATCCCCATCGGCGGCAATTTCACCCTCACTAACACCGATGGCAAGAAGGTCAGTCTGAGCGATTTTGATGGCCAGATTGTCCTGCTGTTTTTCGGTTACACCAATTGTGCAGATATCTGTCCAGCTGGCTTATCAAAATTGCAAACTGTGCGCAACCAGCTCGGCGACAAGGCGAGCCATACTCAAATTATTTTTATCACTGTCGATCCGGAGCGCGACACCAGAGAAAAACTCAAAGCCTATGTAGCCTATTTCGGCCCTACCAACATCGGCTTGACGGGCGAGCCGCAGGAGATTGCCGAGGTTGCTGCTAAATACCGGATGTCTTATAAAAAAACAGGCAGCGCTGAAGACTACGCCGTTGATCATGGAAATTTCATCTATCTCATTGACACCCAAGGGCGCACCCGGTCCCTTTATCGCTCAACAACCCCGGTAAAGAAAATGGTCAGCGATATCCTGAGCTTGATCAATTGATGTCCGTATTTTTACTTTCATCTGGAGCTGCCTGATTCAGCCTTTGGGCGCTCGAATACAGAGCTTATTTTAAACTAAAGAACATTGGAGGAAAAATGAAGAGATCGCTATTTTCCATAATTATTGTTGCTATTATCGCAATTAGTATAGGTGCCGGGTATTCCGCCATGGTAAATGCCGGAGAATCTGCAGCCTTGCCAGATACAGTGCTGTTGGGATCAGCCGTATTATCCGATAAGTTCAGTCATGCCGGAATCACGGTCCCCCTATCCGGTAATGGTATCAAACAGGTGACGAAAACTGATGCCGGAGGAACCTTTTCCTTTGCCGGGATCTCCCCGGGCGCAGACTATCAACTTGAGGCAAACTTTGGCAGTAATTACCTTGCCGCCAAAAGTATGGATCTCATCATAAAATCAGATGGATTGAATCGTGCTGATACCCTTACATTGATAGCAAAACCCGGTACAGTGACCGGTAAAGTCACCTTGGAGGGCGACGTCAGCCGCGTGGGATTTATTTTTGAAGATATGGATACCGGGGCAAATCTGATGCAAACCGACCCGTCATTAAACGGATTCTTTACCTTTAGGAGCATCCCGGTCGGAAAACGTACGATACGGCTATTTAAACATGGATTTGAGAGTCGGATGATACAGGTAGATATTCCTGCCAATGGCAAGGTGGATATCGGCCAAGTCGAGCTTTCTTCTCATGTGGGGAGCCTCGATGCCACCTTCACCATGGATGGGGCGTCAGTGTATGATGATCTCCGGATCACATTGAAAGATGACAAACGATCTCTTTATTACTCCGGCAAAGCTGATGCAAAGGGAAGGGTGAAAATCGAGGGGATTCGTACAGGCGTTTACCAGCTGCTGGCCAGAAAAACTAACTTCGAAGAACTGAGCATAGACTCGGTAGTAATCACGGAAGGAGTGACCACCACCCTGCCGAACACCATCCTGAGTAAATTGAAAGGTGCCATTTCAGGAGACGTCCTGCTGTATACCATAAGGGCTTATAATAATGGTGACCTAATTTATAAAAAAACACCCTGTTATGGGTGCTTTGTGTTCACCCATGAAGGGGCTATGACTATTTCGGACGATAATGGTCATTTCCTGCTTACCGGTATTGCCAACGGCGACTATTCGATCGACCTTACTTATGATACCTGCATTACTGCGCAACATGAATCCTATAGTACCAAGACCTTCAGCATCAACGAGACTTCACCCGCGCACAATTTTAGATCGCCTATACCTATGTTCGAATTCGCAGGAACGATCAAAGGCGTAGCCCGACTGAATGGTCAAACGACGCACTCCAATATTGTTGTCACCATAAAGGGGCTCACCGGATATTTCACCACCACTGACGCGCAAGGCAACTACGAGTTAAAGTCCGTTCCGGTGCGTAATATACCCATGACGCTGGTTTATTCCAAAGCCAACTATGCAACTGTATCATTAAACAAAATCTATGCATTCAGGGATCATCTGGTAAATACCCTTCCCAATGTCAAACTAGCCTCCATTGCCAAAACAAACTGATCCGTTTGTGAAAACATTGGAAAAGGCCCCCTTGCGGAGGCCTTTAATAGCACATAGGGAGGCACACTCCTCCCACGATTAAAATAATTACTTCAATGCTTGCAGAGCAGCAATGGCAGCATCCGCCTTTGCACCTTTAAGCCTCTGTTTCGGCATCTTGGTTTTACTGCCGGCAGCTTTTGCCACGCCCTTGGAGTCTGCGATCCAGGCTTTCAAGTTACATGGGTTCCAGGTTGCGCCAGCAGCATTCTGCGCTTTCAAATAAGCGCCATATTTAAAACCTTTCACATCGCCCATCTTTTTGCCAACAATGCCGAACAGGTTCGGGCCGGTTTTATTCTTGCCGCCATCCTTGAATGTATGGCATGCCTTACACTTGCTCAGTGGCGATGCACTGGCAGTTGTCGCCATGCCACCGATTATAAATGCAGCTGCTGCTGCGATCATAAGTATATTCTTCATTCTAATCCTCCTCTAGTATTTATGAATCGGGGTCATAATGAAACCCCGCTCACAGCACAAGAAGCTATCTAAAATTACAAGTATTGAATAGCAAAAAAAACCCCCTTACAGGGGAGGTATCCCCCCCCCCCGCATCAACAACCAATCAGTCCGGATTCGGGTTACACATGGACTTGTATCGCCCAGCCACGTGCTGCTGCAACCAGTTCAGTTCGTTGCGCAAAGTCGCCACGCCCCCCCCGATAATATAAGCGTAGGCATCACAAAATGATACTTTCTGATCTCCTGCGAAATCTATATGATACTCGCCCCACAATAAATAGGGCCCGGTACAATACCGAGCCCTACTCTTTAACTCTCGCACTGAGTACGAGTTATTGCAATACGATCAGATTGCGTGCGCCTTTTTGACCACTACCATATTGGTTGGATCAACAGCTTTACCACTCACCTTGAAATGGCAGGCAGCACCCATCATGATGGCCTTGATCAGGTTGTGATTCAAATAGACATACAAACCAGGTTCACGGAACTTGTACATTGCTGCCACAGCGCCGCCGGCAGGAATAGTCCACGTCTGCAGATCAAGATCCGGTGGCGAAGCAAAACCGCCGTGGTTCCAGACATAGTCAGCATGCCCACCAATCAGGTGCGGTGAAGAAATGTTGTTCGCCTGCGAGTGCAGGATCAACACAT
Organism: Zetaproteobacteria bacterium; assembly: GCA_021545665.1. Next base: position 4,071 of record JAJRTX010000261.1, on the reverse strand, counting down.
TGTCACCCACTTTCGCAGTCAGAGCATTCTTGCCGGTGTAGGCGAATGCCTTGCCGCCAAATCCCATGTGTGTTGGAATCAGACCACGCATAACTTCCTGAGTATCACCCATGGCATCCATGGCATTGTCATACTTCTTGAAGTTTCCGTTCTCATCCTTCGGGATGTAGAAATCATTCTCACCGATATAATAGGCCTTGTCATAGTGCAATGGCTTACCATGCTCATCGCTCAAACCGGCTCTAGGCAGAACCATGATGGCGCCAGTCATGCCCATAACAACATGGAAAGGGATCATAGCGCCGCCGGGCGCGCAATGATATGTAAAGAGGCCCGACTTGATAAGTTTGAAACGGACCGTCACCGACTCTCCCGGTTTTACATGGTTCAAAGCTGCTGAACCCAACGCGCCTGTTGCAGCGTGCAGATCAATATTATGCGTAAAAAGATTCTCCTTTGGATTGGTCAATGTCAACTGGACATAGTCGCCCACATGGCCCACAATAATTGGGCCAGGGTTTGTGCCATTATAAGTCAAGCCGGAAATCTGGTCGCCATCACCGTTAATCGTCCAGTTCTTCTCGACTACGTGCAATGCTACATCAATAATTACCGGCGCGCCTTTTGCAACTTGGCTATGTGCCGGCAGATTTGGCGGTGCTACCAGCACCTGTTTGACATGCTTTAATCCCGCCGCCTGAACGGTGCCAAACGAGATCAGGGCAAGCGCAGCTGCAGCACTCATCATAATTAGTTTTGATTTCATAATTCTTCTTATCCTCCTAAAGCCCTAAAGTTTCTTAAAGCTCGCCTATTTTTTTTAAAAAATCAGGAAGGGGGGTTCCCATCCCGGTTGGCTACTTTAGAAGCCCGACTAGGCAGTTCCTTGATTCTTATCAAGTCGGTTAAATTTATTTAATCTGTAATTTAATCTACTGCAATTACGCCGAAAAGCATACAGATGCTAAACAACGAAGGCCTGATCAGTTTTCATGCTGCACCTGTTATTTCAGGGAGTACGCATCCAAAGTGATTGGCATGACAGATGGGTGTGTGTGTTTTTCCTTCGCAAAACGATCTGAACTTTACGATTCAACCACCCGGGCACCACACAATCTAAGGGCTGCATTATATGATTATATTACGTCCCTGTTCGTTCTCATGTTATACGCCTCCAACCTTCTCATCCCCCGAAGGCCCCCATACGTAATAAAATTCAGAGTACCTTATTATCCGCAAAAAAGTTGCATCCACACCCAAGAGTCTGTTGAACCCATGAAAAATATACCTGGCAAACTGATTATGCATTGCCTACCTCCTGCATCCATGCAGTCGTGCGCGACAGGGTGGCGGGTAAAAAGAATCCAGCGCATAAAAAGTCAAACTGTAGTTTGGACGAAGGGCGTGAGGAATGCATGCCCGGAGAATGATTCCCATAACGATTCATGAATTATAAATTCAATGCCATCATCTCACACATGTGTCATTTTAACACATAATTTTATATGCATTTAATTAATTTGACCTTAATCAAGGAGGGGGTTTTGTAAAGCGGCACATTTCGCACACCTTGATTTGTGCGGTGCATCACAGTTTAAACATGCCCTGCGTCATATTTGGGGCATATGTAATATACAAATACAAATAAGTTTTTAATTAAACAATTTAGGGAGAACCTTTAGATGAAGATCAGAAATCACATTATCAAAAGTACTATGCTTTTGTCATCGTTGTTCATGCTTGGTCAGGTAGCTCAAGCTGTAACAGTAGATATCGGCGGCTCTATTCGTCCACGTGTTGAATATGTGGATGAAGGCGCACAGGGACAGGCTGTGAACAAATCAAAAACACATACTACCATGCAGACGCGCATCAATGTAAAGGCAACTGTGAATGAGAATGTATCCGCGTTTATCCAGATTCAGGATGTGCGCACCTGGGGTGGTGAACTCGGTTCCAACGGAGCGGGCACTGGTGCTCCTCCATCACTGACTCGCACAGGCACTTCTACTAGCGGACAATTAGATGTCCATCAGGCCTATTTTATTGTCAAGGATGCTTTGGGCTCGGGTATAAACCTGAAAATTGGTCGCCAGGAGATGGTTTTTGATGAGGCGCGCCTGATCGGTAATATCGGCTGGATCCAGCAGGCTCAAACCTTTGATGCCGTGCGCGCTGACACCAAAGTCGGCGGACTGGGTTTGACCGCCTTTTATGCCCAGACCAGAGCGGTGGATACTCACCCCACACTGAGTCAGACTCTAGTTGCTGGCTCACTTGGGCGTGAATCCCATTTCTTCGGCGCACGCGGCACTATTGGCTTGGGTGGCAAGGATAGAATCACAGCGTATTACTATGGTGCGGCAAACCCCACACGCAATGGAACAACTGTCGGATCAACTGTAAATGTCTATGACAACCTGCAAACTGTTGGTCTGTACGCAGCCAAAACCATTAGTGGCATCCGCTTCCGTGTAGATGGTGCCTATCAGTTTGGTGATGTAAACCCGACTATGGATGTCTCTGCATATATGTTAACCGCTGCCATCAGCACCAAGCTGGATATCGCCGAGGGCGCCAAAATTGCATTCTGGGCGGATTACCTGTCCGGTGATGACGGCACCGACCCGCTGACTCAAAAGAGTTTCTTCACTCCATATGCCACGAACCACAAGTTCTACGGTCATATCGATAAATTCCTACAAAACCCTGGACATGGCTTGATTGATTTAGTGCTCAAAGGAACTCTCAAAGCAACACCGAAACTCAAGTTCCAGGCTGCTGCACATAAATTTATCGCAGCTGAAACAAACACAACAACAGGAATGCTTAATGATGATCTGGGTTCTGAAATTGATATAGATCTGGCCTATGCACTGGCTGCAAATACCAAGGTAAGAATGGGCTACAGCCACTACTTTAAGGGTGACCTTAATCCTGGCCTAGCAAACAACGGTGGCGTCACTGGCGACACCGGCCTTGACAGTAACTGGGCATGGTTGATGTTCCAGATGAAGTTTTAGGTAATAATCGAGACACAAGAAAGCCAGCCTTCGGGCTGGCTTTTTTTGTGGTGAACACTGAGGCAAAAGAGGTAAAGAATGATAAAGGGGCCGCTACCCTTTAAATGCATGTAGAGTGCGCTATGTTTGGTACATGCTCCCTTTACCCAGAACCGTATTTGCAGGCGTACCCCCATCATATTACGCAGCGAGGCAACAGGCGAGATGATGTTTTTCAGTAAAGAGGATAGGCTGGCCTATCTTGAATGGATGCATTCTTATTGTCAGCGCCACGATATAGATATTCTGGCCTACTGCTTGATAATAGATCATATTCACCTGGTTCAGTTCCCGATAATGAGGAGGGGCTTCAGCAAGTTTTAAAACCGCTTCATATGCGCTATGCCCAGCGGATTAATAAGGCGCATGGCTGGAAACGTCACTTGTGGCAAGGACGTTTCTTTTTTTCGCCACTGGATGATAAATATCTATGATCGGCAATTCACTATGTTGAGTGAAATCCAATTCAGATGGGCCTGGTGGCAAAGGTGGAAGATTACCGTTGGTCGAGTGCAGCGGCGCACTTGTTGCTGCAAGCGACAAGATGCTGAGCAACAAAGCTGAATGGCAAGTGATGCTTGCCTTAATAGAAGACTGGTCGGCATGGCTATCGGTTGAGAAATAAGCAGGCAGATTGGACGCGCTTCGCAAACACGTTGAAAAAGGTCTGCCATGCGGTTTAGATGAGTTTGTTCAAGTATTGGGCCGGAAAAACAGGGCGGCTTGTGGAGAATAGGCCTCAGGGCAGACCAAAACGGGGTGATATGGCAGAAAAAGGGTAGTGGTCTCTTTTACATTGGGCTCTAACTGAGCCTGGGCCATGTTCCAAATGAAATTCTAAATATCATTGAGACTGTAAATTCAACTCTGTAAATATTTCAAACAGCTATAATGCTGACAGGAGTATTTATGAAGAAGAAAGGAAGGCATGATCCAAAGTTAGTTGCGTTGGCCAGTGAGCTGGCCAAACATATGAAGACGGAATCTGATATATCGAGCTTAAGTCAGT
>JAJRTX010000260.1 GCA_021545665.1 Zetaproteobacteria bacterium | reverse complement strand
GTTGAAGCGATTGGTGTTGATGAAATTGCCTGGAAGCGAGGCCACCGTTACCTGACACTGGTTTACCAGATCGATGAGCACAATAAGCGATTGCTCTGGATCGGTGAGAAGCGGACAGCAAAAACGTTGTTGCGATTCTTTGTTAGCGGCAATGTAAAAATGACCCACCCCTGCAACTGAAAATTGACCCACCTTCCATTAACCTCGGTTCTAAGTGTTCAACAGGGGAACCGAGATGCTCAAAGAGGAAGGTGTTATGGAAATCAGGATATTGCATCATCAAGGATTAAGTATCCGGGCGATAGCCCGGCAACTGGGTATCTCACGCAATACCGTGCGTGAGTATTTACGCAGTGATAAAAAGCCAACGTATGCCAGGCGTCCAGTCAGAGGGTCTAAGATTGACCCCTACAAGGGATATATTCAGGAAAGAATCACTGCAGCCAGCCCAGACTGGATTCCTGCAACAGTCATTGAACGGGAAATTCGAGAAAAAGGCTATCAGGGCAGTATTCGTTTACTGAGGTATTACATGGCCGAACTGAGGCCCGTTACTAAAGCTGATCCTGTAGTCAGGTTTGAGACCGAGCCAGGTCAGCAGATGCAGGTCGACTGGGGCGTTTTTCGACGAGGGAAGGATCCGTTGTCTGCTTTTGTGGCAACACTTGGCTGGAGCCGATATACCTACGTTGAATTTGTTACCAATGAACAGTTTTCCACACTCAAGACCTGTCATGAGAATGCCTTTGCCTATTTCCAGGGGGTGCCTAAAGATATCTTGTATGACAACATGAAAACCGTGATCCATACACGCAATGCCTATGGATCAGGTATTCATCGTTTTCATCCTGGTTTGTGGGATCTGGCTAAACAAACCGGCTTCACACCAAGATTATGCCGTCCTTACCGGGCTAAAACCAAAGGCAAGGTGGAACGGTTTATCCGTTATCTGCGCTATTGCTTTTATGTGCCATTATCCTCACAGCTCAAGCAGGCAGGGCTGACACTGGATGTCGAAACCGCCAACGTGGAAGTACTGAAATGGCTACGGGATGTGGCCAATGTTCGAATCCATCAGACAACAAAAGAAGTCCCTCATAACCGCTGGCAGCAGGAAGTGGAAGCATTACAGACATTTCATGCAGAAAAAGCCAATGTTGAACTGCTCTCCCATGACAGCGCCTTGTTGATCCCTCACCACCATGAACCCGTGAACCTGCAGCACGAGCTTTCTGTCTACGAAGAGCTGATTAATGGGAGCATGGCATGAATCTGCAGCAACAAAGAATCGGTGAACTGTGCGAATCATTGGGACTGGTGGGACTAGCCATCGATTACGATGCCCTGGCACAGGAGGCGGTTAAAAAAGAAAGCAGTTACAGCGAATACCTGGAACAATGCCTGAGAACTGAACAGCAATCCCGGCAACAACGTACACGCAGTGTTCTGCTCAAGATGGCAGGCTTCCCATCCATCAAGCAGATGATTGATTATAATTTTAAGTTTGCTGTCGGGGCACCCAAAAAGCAGATAGAAGCACTGGCTTCGTTGACATTTATCCAGCGCAAGGAAAACATTGTTCTGCTTGGCCCCAGTGGCGTGGGCAAAACCCATATCGCGATAGCACTGGGCTACCTGGCCACGCAGGCAGGTTTGAAAACCCGCTTTATGACCGCCGCTGATCTGTTGCTGCAGTTGGAAACAGCCCAACGTCAGGGGCGGTTAAAACAAAACATGCAGCGCAGTGTGAATGGCCCCAGCTTATTGATTATTGACGAAATTGGGTATCTGCCGATGAACCGGGACCAGGCAAACCTGTTCTTTCAGGTTATTGCAAAGCGCTATGAGAAAGGCTCGATCATCCTGACCTCAAACCTGTCATTCGGGCAATGGGATGAAACCTTTGCAGGCAATACTGCATTGACTTCCGCCATGCTGGACCGAATTCTTCATCATTCCCACGTTATCCAGATCAAAGGCGATAGTTATCGACTAAGGGAGAAGAGAAAGGCTGGAATTGTTCAGCCAGCTACGGAAAATAATGATTAACGGGGTGGGTCAGTTTTAAGTTGCAGATTTTGCAGAAAGTGGGTCAGTTTTCAGTTGCCGTTGACACCTAGATCGCTTGCCGAGAAATAGTATTTCACAATTCAATGATCTCTCTGGTTGTTTTCAACGCATCGAAATGACGCTGAACCGCCATAGGAATTACTCCACCCTTTATCAGCACCCCCAATTCCATATTCTTCTCGAGTGCAGCTCCAGTCAGGTTGGCGCTGGTCAGAAATGCCATTCTACCGTCTGCGACTGCACACTTTGCATGCACCGCACCATAATTGCCATTCTGATCCCGCTCTCGATTCTCTGGGGGCCATACATACAACGATGCACCCGGGAGATTCGCTTTCAATTTCGCCACCGGATCGAACGATAACTTCCCCCCCTCGTCCTCACCCCGCTCTATCAGAATCGACAACTCCACCCCTCTGTCCATTGCGCGTATAAGGGCCTGTTCGAGGGCAGGAATCCCATAGGTGACAAAACTAACGAGAAATATCCTTTTCTCCGCAAGCTCTACCAACTCGAGTAACACCTGCTCTGTTCTTCGGGTCGGGACGAATTCGGTCTTCGGCCCGGTCCAGACCAGCTCGATGGTCTCTCGTTCGCGCGCATAGGTTGCGGTTGCCGCAGCCGATCTCAAGGCCGTTGCCAAGTCGGAAGAAGTCAATTTCGATTCATTG
>JAJRTX010000259.1 GCA_021545665.1 Zetaproteobacteria bacterium | reverse complement strand
CACGACCTCATCCGGATTCACACCCTTATGCGGCTCAGAACCAAAGAATGCCTGCACCTTTTCCTGTACCAGCGGCATACGGGTCTGGCCGCCGACCAGCACAATTTCATGAACATCAGAGGCTTTCACGCCGGCATCTTTCAATGCCTTCTTGCAAGGCGCCAGAGTCCTGTCCACCAGATCACCGACCAGACTTTCAAACTTGGCACGCGTCAATTTGATCAGTAAATGTTTAGGGCCGGATGCATCAGCCGTAATAAATGGCAGATTCACTTCTGTCTGCTGACTCGAAGAGAGTTCAATCTTGGCCTTCTCTGCAGCTTCTTTCAGCCGCTGCAAAGCTAACTTGTCGGTCAGCAGATCAACGCCCTGCTCTTTCTTGAATTCTGCAGCCAGATATTTGATCAGCACCTGATCAAAATCCTCACCGCCGAGGAAAGTGTCGCCATTGGTCGCTTTCACTTCGAATACGCCGTCGCCAATTTCCAGGATGGAGACATCAAATGTGCCGCCACCAAGATCATATACGGCGATCAGATGATTCTCTTCGGTTTTATCCAATCCATAAGCCAGTGCCGCCGCAGTCGGCTCATTAACAATGCGCAGCACATTCAGGCCGGCAATGGCTCCGGCATCCTTGGTCGCCTGACGCTGGGAATCGTTGAAATAAGCAGGCACAGTAATTACTGCATCTTTCACGTCCTCGCCCAGATAGTCTTCAGCTGTTTTCCTCATCTTCTGCAAAGTAATGGCGCTGATTTCCTGCGGACTCATCTTTTTACCTTCGGCCTCAACCCAGGCATCACCATTATCGGCAGCCACAATCGGATAGGATACTAATTCATGATGGTGTTTTGCTTCGGCTGAACCAAATTTACGACCAATCAAACGCTTAACCGCATAAAATGTATTGTCCGGATTGGTTACCATCTGGCGCTTGGCTGACGCACCGGTCAGGCGCTCTCCATTAGCAAATGCCACTACGCTCGGCGTGGTATTATCGCCTTCACTATTGGGAATCACCTTCGCCTTGTCGCCTTCCATGACGGCTACACACGAGTTGGTGGTACCGAGATCAATTCCTATTACTTTAGCCATTTTTTCATTCTCCTGAACTTTTTCAAATCATATTTGACCTGTTTGTCCGGTCTGCTACTTATAATCTGTTAATGCTTGTATAAGGATTCACATTTCACAATTCAAGCCCTGACTAACGAAAACCTGTTTTCACCACAGAGGGCACGAAGAGCATGAAAAAAATACTTATAATCCTTATTCTTCGTGACCTTCGTGGTATTGCCTGTTTTACTTATGAAGGTATTAGTAATTATGCTGCAGGACCGCTGGAAACCAGCACTTTTGCCGCACGGATCAGACGTCCATGCAGGGTATATCCAGCTACATGCTGGGCAATAACTGTTCCTTCAGGCTCATCGCTCGGCATCTGCGACAATGCTTCATGCAGATGCGGATCAAAGACTTTACCGACAGCATCAATACGCTGCATTTCAAAACGTTTCATCATCTCGTGCCAGCTGGTCAGCGTAAGCTCGATACCTTCACGCACTGCTTTTTCATTACCTTCTTCAGCTTCCAGTGCACGCTCCATATTGTCCACCATATCAAGTAGCGCCGAAGCAAATTTCTCAACGCCAAACTTGTGTGCATCGGCCACTTCACGCCGGGTACGCTTGCGTAAATTATCCATTTCGGCGTGGACGCGCAAAACCTTGTCTTTCAGATCTGAAATTTCCGCCTGCGCGGCTTGCAGGGGATCAAGTTCCACTTCGGTTTCCGAAACCACTTCCTCGCCATGTTCATCCAGCTGAATGGCCTCATTTTGCTCAGTTTTCACATCTGCCTTCTTATCTGCCTTCTTTTTCTTCTTTGCTACCACTTCTATATTCCTCCTAACATTCTGCTTACCCAGCGGGCGGTACAGTCTACAATCGGCATCACACGTTCATAATGCATGCAACGCGGGCCGATCACACCAAGTGTGCCAACAATATTCGAAGGCCCTTCATAGCGGGACAGCACCACCGACACCTGCTCCATATTAACCAGCGCATGTTCAGAGCCGATGAACACTTTTACACCACATTCTTCACGTTCAACCTGTTCAACCAGATGCAACAACTGCTCTTTTTCCTCAATCGCCATCATCAGCGAACGAACCGTATCAATCACGCCGAATTCGGGCATTTCAAGCAGCTGGCGCTGGCCGCTGACAAACACATCAGCCTGTGCCTCTGTGGGGGCATCGGCCCATCGTTTCAAGTCTTCAAGCAGACGTCTGATATGCAGGCGATCCGATTTCATTTCATGCAGCAGACGGCGACGTGCTTCTTCCAGTTCGCAATCACACAACAGTTCATTCAGACGCACCGAAAGCTGATGTAAGGCGCTGTCATTTAAACCTGCCGGCCGTGATATCAGTCTGTTCTGAACCTCACCGGTGCCAGTGACAATAACAACCAACACCTGATCCGAAGAGATGGGAACCAGTTCCAGTTTGCGTATGCTGCTAAAGCCGCGTTCATGCACCCAGACCATGCCGGCAAAACGAGTCAGGCTCGCCAACTCATCGGTTGCACGCTTCAACAGCAGTTTTCGCCCTGAAACATCTCCCAGATGACCGGACACCTCATGCTCCAGCCACTTCTGCATATCCAGATCAATGGCCATCAGTGCATCAACAAAATAACGTAAACCCTCATCAGTGGGTGCCCGACCTGCAGAAGTATGAGGGGAATATAACAAACCCTGCTTTTCAAGATCTGACATCACACTGCGAATTGAAGCAGGACTCAGATCCACCTCACTGTGCTCAGCAACTGCGCGCGAACCAACCGGCCTGCCCGTATCAAGGTAAGATCTTACCACTTCGCCAAGTATGCGTTCGTGACGATCTTTCATGAATAATAACTATCTGATTTCATAAGCAGGCGGCACTCTAGCAATGACAGCTGCATTGACAATGTGGTCGGCATCCATATTCAAAGTGATCATGGCGAATATTTAGAGACTAACTGCCTCCGGAAATGGATATTCAGATATCTTATATCGAATCAGCCCATAAAGCGGCAGCATTCTGAAGCAACTGTCTGGCATTGCGCACGAGGCATTCCGGCAGGCTGCGCCGTGATAGTGGCGTCAAATGCTTTTGCCAGAGATGGCAAAAATTCTATATCACCGGAGATCAGAGCCACTTTTACGCCTTGTTTGCGAGCTGCTATGGCGACAACCATGGGCAATTTTCCATTCAGTGTCTGGTTGTCACTTCTGCCTTCGCCCGTGATAACCCAGTTCGCTGTTTTTACGATCTGATTAAACCAGCACTGCTGCATAACAAATTGGTCACCTGAAATTATTTCTGCACCCAGCAGTTTCAGGGCAAAACCAAGTCCGCCTGCTGCTCCGGCACCTGATTTATGCAAAGCAGAAGCCCCAAACGCATCCTCGCACAACCAGGCCCAGCTTTGCATGGCAACATCGATATCTGCCAGTTCCGAGTCCTTGATGCCCTTCTGGGGACCATAGATATACACTGCTCCCTGTTGACTACATAATGGGTTCTGCACATCGCTTAACACAGTGAGACGGGTGTCAGACAGACGCTGGTCAAGGTTTTCAATATTTATCTGCTTTGCCTGTAACAGGCCATACAAATCAGATGAAATCTGATTGCCTGTCATATCAGTCACCGGGCAACCAAGAACAGTCAACAAACCCAGACCTCCGTCGGTTGTCGCGCTGCCACCCAGGCTGATCCAGATATCGCGTATGCCTTCATCAAGGGCTAAAATCATGGCTTCGCCTAGTGCATCACTACTTCGTTCAAATACGGAATCTTGCATCAATGGTGCCGAAAGGCCGATAAATCTTGCTGATTCGATCAGCGCATGAGGCCGCTCTTGCTGTTGGAAGAAGTAGATATTATTGCGTAATTTGCCATTCAGGACAGGCGACAGCACATCCAGTGTGCCCTCACCGCCATCGGCCAGTGGCATGGTGATAATTTCCGCTTCCGGCAACACCGATCTGATTCCTGCTGCCAGAGCATCGGCAGCTTCAGTTGAGGTCATTGACCCCTTAAATGAATCAGGCGCAATCAAAATTCGCATAGCAGCTGCGAAGCTATGCTTAATCGTCACTTGCTGCGACCTCACCGCACCGTCAGGCTGCGCCGCCATGTCGGCATTATCCTTTGAAATACTTGCTAAAGACGAACACGGTTTTGCCCGCCGTGGGCGCATGCAACTGGCGCATGGCAGGGTTGAAACACCGGTATTTATGCCAGTCGGTACGCAGGCGACTGTGAAAAGCCTGACTCCGGCTGATCTGACCGACGATATTCAGGCTGCTATCATTCTCGGCAACACCTACCATCTGATGTTGCGCCCCGGCGCTGATCTGATTGAGAGAATGGGAGGGTTGCATACATTCATGGCCTGGGATCGCCCCATTCTGACCGATTCGGGTGGTTTTCAGGTTTGGTCACTGGGTGAATTGCGTAAAATTGAAGAACATGGCGTGCGCTTTCGCTCGCATATTGATGGTGCTGAAGTATTTCTAGGACCCAAAGAAAGCATGCAAATTCAGCGTCAGCTGGGCAGTGATATTATCATGGCCTTTGATGAGTGTACGCCCTACCCGGCCAGTTATAAGGAAGCCGAAACATCCATGTTGCTGTCAATGCGCTGGGCAGCGGAGTGCCGTGAATATCTGCCACTTAACGAACAACAAGCGCTGTTTGGTATCGTACAGGGCGGCATGTATCCGGAACTACGGCTACAAAGTCTGGCAGCACTGAGTGAGCTCAATGTTGAAGGCATAGCCATTGGGGGATTGTCTGTGGGTGAACCGAAAGAGGAAATGATAGCCATGTTGGACGCTCTGGCTCCTCACCTGCCGCAAGCCAAACCGCACTATGTAATGGGCGTGGGCACACCCGATGATCTGATCGAGGGAATCGACCGTGGCATAGACATGTTTGACTGCGTAATGCCGACCAGAAATGCGCGAAATGGCACCCTTTTTACCGATGATGGTAAGCTCAATATCAAAAACCTGTGCCATGCCGAGTCAAAAGCGCCCATTATGGAAGACTGCAGATGCTATACGTGCCAACATTTTTCGCGTGCTTATCTGCGTCATTTATATATGGCAAAAGAAATATTAAGTTCGAGGTTGAATACTTTGCACAATGTTCATTACTATTGCGCCCTCATGCGCCGGGCCAGAACAGCGCTTGAAGAAGGGAACTGGCCAGAATTTCGTGATCAGTTTTTACAACGCTACCGCTGTGAAGCATAATCACTCGCCCAAATAATCAGGAGCTTTATCTCATGAAATTATCATTTATTCGTTCCATCGCATCCCTTGTTGTTGCGATCACTTTTATTACCCCGGCTTACGCAGAAGCAGCTGTGCCTGGAGGTGGCGGCTTTGCCTCATTGGTTCCACTGGTACTGATTATGGTGATCTTTTATTTCCTGCTCATCCGTCCGCAACAGAAGAAAGTTAAGGAACACCGCAATACCGTTGATGCCCTGAAAAAGGGTGACAAGGTGCTGACCGGCGGCGGCATTTATGCCACTGTTACCGATGTTCAGGAAGATGTGCTGACAGTTAGAATTGCCGAAGACGTTACCATCAAGGTTAAAAAGGATACTGTTGCAGGTGTGATTGAAAAACCTGCTGCTAGAGAGAAGCCTGCAAAGGAAAAAAAGAGTAAAGAAAAGAAAGCGGCTAAAAAACCTGCTATAGAAAAATCTGCTGACGAATAAAGGAACTGATTCATGCATAGCTTCCCACGCTGGAAAATCTGGTTAATACTGGCCACTCTGGTCATTGCAACAATGGCATCACTACCCAATGTCAGCTCGGTGCCGTCATGGTGGCCTGCATCGCTAAGCAATCCGATGAGTCTGGGTCTTGATTTGAAGGGTGGCATTCATCTGGTGCTGGATGTGGATGTGAATAAGGCTGTTGAACACAGTGTTGAAGAAGATATCGACACGGCCAGACAGACACTGCGCAAGGAGAAAATCCGCTACCGCAAACTGGCAGCCGAAGTACAAACACTGAGCATTACGATCAAAAACAAGGCCGATATCGCAACGGCTGAAACAGTACTGACTGAAGCATTTCCCAGTTACACCATGGCCCCGACAGCAGATAATACCATTGCCTTTACACTCAAAGAGGATGTAGCTGAAGAAACCCGTGGCTTCGCCGTTGATCAGGCCATTGAAGTGATTCGTGGTCGAATTGATGCACTGGGTACAACCGAACCGGTCATTGTCAAACAGGGTAAGCATCGCATTCTGGTGCAGATTCCCGGTTATGAAGATACCGCCCATGCCAAGGATCTGATCGGGCGCACAGCACAACTGGAGTTCAAGCTGGTCGATGAAAAAGGCGACCTGGAAAAGGCCCTGAATGGCCGTATTCCAGCCGGTGACATCATCATGTACGGCCCTGAACAGAGCCGGGGCACGCAGAAAAGT
>JAJRTX010000258.1 GCA_021545665.1 Zetaproteobacteria bacterium | reverse complement strand
TACTATAGTTCATAATCTCTCCTCCTGTTTTGGCTTTCACCCAATGGGCGAGCCAAAACAGGAGGAGAGATTATGAACATCAAGCTGAAGCTGACCGGCTCAAAGCCGGTGGTTTTACTCCTGAAGATAGATAATAAAAAAGGTGTGAACGGATGCCCTGATCACCTGTGTATAATTTGAGTATAAGACCATTAAACGATAAACTTCGATAGTTTATATTCAACTATACACATCCTGTTCACACGGTATTATTGGAACATCCACAGTATTGGCAGGTAGAAACATAAAGGTTCCATTAGATAATAAGGACTTGTCCACATTATCCACAGCACCTATGATGACTATGAAATATTTAAATATTAAAAGGGGTTAAAGGAGAAGGTATGAAAGTCACATTGTCCAGAGCATCTTTATTGCAAGCTATACAGCATTGCCAGAACATTGTGGAAAAACGTCATACCATCCCTATTCTGGCCAATGTTTTGTTACAGGCTAAAGACAATATCCTGCAAATTACAGCTACAGATCTTGAAGTAGGCATTCGTAGTCGGGCTGAAGCCAGTATTCAAGTCTCCGGCGCTGTTACTGTTTCAGCACGTAAACTGTTTGATATTATTAAAGAGCTGGATCCAGAGCAGGATGTTAGTCTGGAATCAGGTGATGCATTCGTATCTATTCGAAGCGGACGTTCACGCTTTCGTTTATCCTCACTATCTGCAGATGAATTTCCTAGTATAACAGAAGAAGAAAATTGTGCTTTATTGAATCTTTCTGCTTCAGTTCTGGCTGATATGATTGCAGCTACGAGTTTTGCCATGTCTAATGATGAAACACGTAAATATTTAACAGGGACTTTGTTTGAGATCGATGCAGAGCAGACTTTGCGACTGGTCACAACAGATGGTCATCGACTTGCTTTGTCCGAAGTCCGGTTACAACAGGATACACAGGTTAGTCAATGTATTGTGCCTAGAAAAGCCGTTTTGGAAATTCGCAAATTATGTGAGGAAAGTGAAAATCAGATTGAGCTCTATCTTGGAGAACGTCAGATTCGACTGGTTACTGGTTCGAATATTCTGACTTCAAAATTGATAGATGCCCGTTTTCCTGTTTATCAGGATGTTATTCCATCAGGTAATCCCGGTCATATCATGCTGAGTTGCTCCGAATTCGATCAGGTATTGCGACGTAGTATGATTGTAGCCAATGAGTTTACACATGATGTCCGATTGGTTTTTTCTTCAGACGGTTTAGATATATCAGCTCATAATACTGAGCAGGAAGAAGCAGAGGAGCATATTGCGGCTGAATATTCAGGGCAGGAACTTGCGATTGGCTTTAACGGGCGTTATCTGCGCGATGCTCTGGGAGCAATACGGTCGGCTTCTGTACTTCTTGAAATTAAAGACGAACTTTCACCAGTATTGTTATATGCCGATAATAACCAACAAGCTCGATATGTAATTATGCCGATGAGGATTTAGCTGCCAGGTGTCGAATATATCGGATGCCCGGATAGCAACCACACTTACTATTTGTCAGATTCAGGTAAAAGATTTGCGCTGTCATGAGCAAATAACCTGGACATGTTCCAAAGGGTTAAATTTGCTCATTGGCGCTAATGGTAGTGGAAAAACAAGCTTACTGGAATCGGTGTATCTGATGGTACATGGACGTTCCTTTCGCCAGGCCCGTGATCCATTTCTTGTCCGTCGAGGACAGAAGCGATTTCTTGTCAAAGGTCAATGGCATCGGTTTGGACCGATGAATTTATCCGTTGCCGGAAGGCGGGGACAGACCTCTATTCGACTACAAGGCTGTGATGTACAGCGACGTAAAGATGTTAGTGAAAGTTTTCCAGTGCTGGTTGAAGCGCCACAGGGGCGTAAGCTGATAGATGGTGCTCCAAATGAACGCAGGCGCTGGTTGGATGCACTGGTGATGATCTGTAATCCAGCGATGAGAGGTTATTTCGAGAGATATTTACGGGCTGTTATGCAGCGCGGTCGATTACTGCGCCGAAGAATACTCTCAGATGAATTAGATGCGTGGGAGCGTCAGATCGTTCACCATGGTCTACCTATTGTAGCTGCAAGAGAAATAATGATATCAGAATTGAATAAATGTTTGGATGATGAGATATTCCTAACTGAACAGCCATTGAGTATTTCTTTAAGCAGGATAGAATATACTGAACAGGTATGGCAGGACAGGCTGAAGAGTGGCAGAACTGATGATATGAAGGCCGGTAGCCTGCGTTATGGTCCACACTGCGATGTATTGAATTTTCATTTTCAGCAGAGGGAGATTCGCAATGCCGGTTCGCGTGGTCAGCAAAAACTGGCGGCCATTGCTCTGAAGATGGCAGAATGCGCCATGTGGTCCAAGTATCGGCGATTGGTACCGGTTTTGTTGCTGGATGACTGTCTGGAAGCCTTGGATCATGAGCGTCAGATGCGGGTTTTAGAGCGCTTACAAGCGAGTTCAGTACAAGTGTTGATGACAGCACCAAATGAAGTGAAGGTTTCCCGGAATGTGAATGTGAAAATATATAGCCTGAATGCTCAAGGTTTATGTGAGCAGAACAACCACAGTAAGATAACATCGATGATTAATGAGGCAATAATGGAGGAAGCTGCATGAGTACTTCTCAACAAGTAGAAGAGTATAGCGCAGACAGTATTAAGGTTCTGCGCGGTCTGGATGCCGTACGCAAGCGTCCCGGCATGTATATTGGCGATACCGACGATGGCACAGGTTTGCATCACATGGTGTTTGAAGTAGTGGATAATGCCATTGATGAAGCGCTGGCCGGGCACTGTGATAAAATTGAAGTGATCATCCATTCGGATGATTCGGTGACTGTTCGGGATAATGGCCGCGGTATTCCGGTAGGGATGCATTCAGAGGAAAACCGTTCGGCTGCGGAAGTGATTATGACCATCCTGCATGCCGGCGGAAAATTTGATGATAATTCCTACAAGGTTTCCGGCGGTTTGCATGGAGTGGGTGTGTCGGTAGTGAATGCCCTGTCTGAAACACTGGAGCTGGTGATCCGCCGGGAGGGCCACGTTCATTACCAGAAATACGCTATGGGTGAACCGCTTGCACCGCTAAAGGCTATCGGTAATGCAAAAGGTACGGGTTCTGAAATTAGATTTTTGCCCAGTCTGGATATTTTTTCACATCGAAGCATGTCCTTTGATATCCTGTCGACACGCTTGCGTGAATTATCCTTTCTGAATTCCGGTGTACATATCGAATTGAGCGACGAGCGCTCGGACAATAAGGCTATATTTAAATATGAAGGAGGTATTTCAGCCTTTGTCAGGCATTTGAACCGCGCACGCACACCTCTACATCAGGAATGTATTTCCATATGTTCAGAGAAAGATGATGTCATAGTTGAACTGTCTTTACAGTGGACAGATTCCTATCAGGAACACATTTTCTGTTTTACTAATAATATTCCGCAAAAGGATGGGGGGGCACATCTGGCCGGATTACGTGGCGCGTTAACCCGTAGTGTGAATAATTATGCCAATTCAAGTGGCTTGCTGAAAAAGCATAAAGTCAGCCTGACCGGTGAGGATTGCCGCGAGGGGTTGACAGCAGTGCTGTCGGTGAAGGTGCCCGACCCGAAATTCTCTTCACAAACCAAGGAAAAGCTGGTTTCTTCCGAAGTGCGCCCGATTGTTGAAAGTGTCGTTAATGAAAAACTTGCCGAGTGGTTTGAAGAAACGCCTAAGGAAGCCAGGCGTATTGTGGGAAAAGTGGTGGAAGCATCCATTGCACGGGATGCGGCACGCAAAGCGCGTGACCTGACCCGCCGCAAGGGCGCTCTTGATATTTCCAGCTTGCCGGGAAAGCTGGCGGATTGTCAGGAAAAAGACCCTGCTGCGTCAGAAATATATCTGGTGGAGGGCGATTCCGCTGGCGGTTCAGCCAAACAGGGGCGTGATCGCCGCACCCAGGCTATCTTGCCACTTAAAGGTAAAATTTTGAATGTCGAAAAAGCCCGTTTTGATAAAATGCTGTCTTCTCAGGAAATCGGCACCATGATTACTGCATTGGGTACTGGCATCGGCAAGGAAGACTTTGATATTGCCAAGTTGCGTTACCATAAGGTCGTGATTATGACCGATGCCGATGTCGATGGATCACATATTTTAACGCTATTGCTGACCTTTTTCTATCGGCAGATGCCGGAAGTGATAGAGCGCGGGTATTTGTATATCGCCCAACCACCACTGTATCGTGTTACACGCGGCAAAAAATCGCGCTATATTGCTAATGACGATGAGCTGTTCGAATTTCTACTTGAGCATGGCAGTGAAGGTAAAGCGTACAGTAGTTCTACGAAGGCCAAACCTGTTTCAGGGGATAGACTGCAAACCAGTGTGCGCAGTATTAACCGATTGCAGCGCCTGCAGGGTAGATTGTCACAACGCATTGATGCCAAGGTATTAAAACTGCTTATTGAAAGCGGAAAAACAACTATAAAAATGATGCGTCAGCGCGAGCTGCTTGAAGAGCGCATGGATGCGCTGGACTGGACATTTAAGCAGTCGGCCCGGGCGGATGAAACGCTGAGCTGGAACATTCAGGAAAATGAAGAGGAAGGCACCTTGTCGGTGCAGTTCCAGCGTCGCGACCATGGCAGGATAATGATTTCCAGGCTGGACAAGGATTTGGTCAGCACAGCTGAATTCAGTGAAGCGCAGCGCTTATGTGCATCGCTGCAAAATCTTGTCGATGAAGGCGCTCACCTGTCACAAGGGGACAAAACATGGCCGATTGATCATTTCGATGACCTTGCCGCCACCATTGAAGCTGAAGGTCGAAAAGGCCTGAATATCCAGCGCTACAAGGGGCTGGGCGAGATGGATCCGGAGCAGCTCTGGGAAACCACCATGGATCCTGCGGTTCGGACGTTTCTGCGTGTGACGCTGGAAGATGTGGTAAACGCCGATGAGGTGTTTTCCACGCTGATGGGAGATGCGGTTGAACCGCGTCGTCGTTTCATTGATGAAAATGCACTGAAAGTTCGCAATCTCGACGTTTAAGGAACACCATGACTGATAAGCAATCTCTAAGTTATGCCGACTGCGGCGTAGATATCGATGCCGGGAATGCCTTTGTCGGGCGTATCAAGCAGGCAGTAAACAGCACCATGCGCCCGGAAGTTTTGTCGGGGCTGGGAGGTTTCGGTGGCCTGTTCAAACCTGATTTTTCCGACATGGAAGAGCCGGTGCTGGTTTCCGGCACCGATGGCGTCGGCACCAAGTTGCTGCTATTACAGGAATATAATCGTCCGCATGTGGCGGGTATTGATGCGGTTGCCATGTGTGTGAATGATATTGCGGTTCTGGGTGCTAAACCGCTGTTTTTCCTCGATTATCTGGCTTCGGGAAAATTAGATGGCGAAACTATGGCCGGTGTGGTTGAAGGCATTGCCGAGGCCTGCCGGGTATGTGAATGCGCCCTGGTCGGTGGCGAAACTGCCGAAATGCCGGGCATGTATGCACCGGGTCATTATGATATCGGCGGTTTTTCCGTTGGTGTTGTTGATTGCTCTCAAATCATTGATGGTTCCAAAATCAGTGATGGTGATGTCATGCTGGGTCTGGCCTCCAATGGCTGCCACTCCAATGGTTTTTCCATGGTGCGTAAGCTGCTCGAACTGGGCCATGCTGATCTGAACAATGATGTCCTGTCCGATGGCACAAATGCAGCCGATGGGGTGCTCGCCCCCACCCGTTTATATGTACCCGCAGTCAATGCCCTGCTGGCAGCAAATATCCAGGCCCATGGTTGTTCACACATCACCGGCGGCGGCATGTTCGATAATATCGAACGCATTCTGCCCGAAGGCTTAGCCGCCACAGTTGATATCAGCTCATGGCTGGTACTGCCGGTTTTCGATTATCTTCTCGGCTTTGCCGATGTAGCAAGAGATGAAGCCTACCGTACCTTCAACATGGGTATCGGCTTTGTCGTTATTCTATCCGAATCCGAAGCCAAAAAAGCAGAAGTTGCCTTACACGATGCTGGCGAAACTGTTTACCGCATTGGCTATATCCATAAACAAGATGGAGAAGCAGTAACCTTGATTGGAAAATAAGGGCTCATATACTGATATGTTGGCATATAGAAAAATTCGCTCAATCGATATGTGCCTGATATTTAGGAAAGCCAGACTACCCGGATTTGCTATCACAGTTATTCTGCCCAAGTCTGGTGGCTGATGCCGAAATGAATAGTAAAAGCACTCCATCAGACGGATTGAAGATTCAAAAATCGAACTTAAGCCCTGGCATGAGGAGGTTGCTTATTGTACTGGGCAGCCTGTTTGTAGGCCTTGGTATTATTGGCATTATTTTACCCCTTGTTCCCACTACTCCATTTCTGCTGCTGGCATCGTTTTGTTATGCAAGGAGTTCGGAGAAATACCATAACTGGCTGCTCAATCATCGCTGGTTTGGTGGGTATATTCGAAATTACGAGGCTGGCCGAGGCATACCCATGCGTGTTAAAGTAAGCATGCTTATCGTGCTGTGGATAACCATGATTTTATCTGCGACGTTTGTTGTTGATATCCTCTGGGTCAGAATCTTGCTCTTAGTGACAGCTGCTGCTGTTACAGTACACATGTACTGTCTGCCCACTTTCAGGCAGGAGAAATAAGGACAAAGGTCATGCCCTCTGACTTTTTCAGAAAATTATGAATAGCACCATACATGTCATATATCTCTGAAAATTTTGAACCAGCCTTCTTCGCACATTTAAAACCTTGCGTCAATCTTCCTTGCTGTATTGCCAGACACCTTAGAGTATTGCGCGTTAGCTTGATGGGATGAATAGAACTTTCTACGTGCGCAGTGAGAGTGATGTAGGTCAAGGATGTTGTGAGCTATTATGAGATATTGCCGCAGCAAAGGAATGACGAGTTAGTATTTAACCGGATGTAGCTTGAGGCAGAATGATTCCGATCTGTCCGGATGGTGCATACTTAAGAAAAAAATAAGGTGAGATTAAATGATCAGAGCAGCAGTACTGACGATTAGTGATTCATCCTCAAAAGGAATACGGACTGATGAAAGCGGCGAGGTGTTGAAAGGGCTTGTGGCAAGCCTGCCGGGTTTGGTTGAGTGCGCCGATATTGTTGCTGATGAGATTGAGCAAATTCAGGAGCGGCTGTGTCATTATGCTGACATGCTGAATGTTGATCTTGTTCTCACGACTGGCGGCACGGGTATCAGTCCTCGCGATAACACGCCTGAAGCTACTCAACCACTATTGGAGAAGGAACTGCCAGGACTGCCGGAGGCGATGCGAGCTGAAGGTATAAAAAAAACGCCCTACGCCATGCTCACACGCGGCGTGGCAGGCATCCGTGGAGGCACCCTGATTATCAATTTTCCCGGTAGCCCCAGGGCGGTGACCGAGAACTTCGAAGCAATAAGGTTAGTGTTGAAACATGTGCTTGAAAAATGTCAGGGCGATACGCGGCCCTGTGTGCGTCTTGAAGTCGGGAAGACTGCATGATGCAGACAGGCGTCAGGTTGGATCGCTTCATTGAGTCGGCAAGTTCTGCGCTCTCTCCCCTGATTGATCGATTTGGTCGTCAGATGAATTACCTGCGCATCTCGGTTACTGATCGCTGTAATCTTAAATGTTCATATTGCCGACCTTCCGACCATTCATTTTGTGAACTGGCGCATGCTCAGATGCTTACATTTGAAGAGATCACCCGAATTGTATCTGTAGCAGCAAGCATGGGTGTGGATAAAGTGCGGTTGACCGGCGGCGAACCGCTGGTGCGTCGCGGCATGCCAACGCTCATCCGGATGCTAAAAGATATTCCGGGCATTCAAGACCTGGCTCTCAGCACCAACGCCGTACTGCTGGAAAAACAAGCGCAGGCATTGGCCGATGCTGGATTATCACGTATCAATATCAGTCTTGATTCTATAGTGCCGGAACGTTTTAAGAAGCTAACCGGCGGCAAGCTGGAAACAGCACTCAACGGCATTCACAAAGCGGTAGAGGTTGGTTTTTCTCCAATTAAAGTGAATGCCGTAGTGATGCGTAGCGTCAATGAAACCGAAATTGCTGAGATGATTGATTTTGCGGCCGATATGGGCGTACAGATGCGTTTCATTGAATTTATGCCGCTGTGTGATGGTAATAGCTGGTCAGCTTCACATGTGCCGGTTGAGGAGATGCTGAGCATGCCGGGTGTGCGGCAGCGGTTGGCTGATTTTTCAGCTGATCATGATGAGCATGCTGCGGCCCGGTATTTTCCGCTGGCCAATGGGGCAGGCGATGTAGGCTTTATTTCACCAATGTCCAATCGCTTTTGTGATGGCTGCAATCGCCTGCGCCTGACAGCAGACGGAAAGATTCGCGCTTGTCTGCCTGCCGATGATGAAGTGGATCTCCGCAGTATTTTGCGGGCAGGTTGTAGCGATGTGGATATTGAACAGTGTTTGCGTGATGCTGTGTTGATGAAGCCGGAAGTCGGCGTGTATAATTTTGAAGAGCAGGGGCGGCAGCGTTCTATGGTTCAGATTGGAGGCTAGTGCCGCATGGCACACACAAGGAGACTTAACATGCAGTTATCCGGACGCAATAAGTTATTTGGCGAGATTGTTGAAATCAAACGTGGCGATGTAGTTTGCGAGGTGGTGATTCAGGTAGGAGAGAACCAGATCTCCGGCGTGATCACCACAACCAGCGTTGATGCGATGAATTTGGTTTTGGGTGATCAGGTGACAGCGTTGATTAAAGCAACTGAAGTTTCGTTTATTAAATAGTAGATTCGATGCCGCATAAATTACTGATATCGACGCTCCTTCTGACCATGATAGTCGGTTGGAGTGCTGCCGATAATGCCGTTGCCGGGGAGAGCTTTACGGTTGCTGTTGCGGCAAATTTTTATCGCCCGATGCGTGAAATTGCAGCGGCCTTTGAGCAGCAGAGTGGTCATCGTGTGCGGGTGGTATCGGGATCGACCGGCAAGCTCTATGCCCAGATTGTTCAGGGTGCGCCTTTTCACCTCTTTTTTGCCGCCGATGCCAGGCGGCCTGCGCTGCTGCAATCAGAAGGTCTGATCAAAGCAGGGTCTCTATTTACCTATGCAACAGGTTCTTTAGTGCTGTGGTCGCCGGAAGAATCGCAGAATTTAGATGATGGTCTGTCCACATCTCTCAATGAAAAGGTGCAGCGCATCGCCGTCGCCAATCCCAAAATAGCCCCTTACGGGGTGGCTGCCATGCAGGCGCTGGATGCGGCAGGTTTGACTGACAGGGTGAAATCAAAACTTATTTTTGGTGAGAGCGTGGCGCAAGCCCTGATGTTTGCTCGTTCAGGCAATGCACAGCTGGCCATATTGCCCGCTTCCAGCATCGTCGGCGCAGGTGGGAAAAGCATGATACTCGGCTCCGGTTATCAGCCCATTATTCAGCAGGCCGTGGTGTTGAAGAATGCCCCACAATCAGCCGGTGAATTGGTTTCCTTCCTCGCTTCCACCTCAGCTAAGGCGGTGTTGCAGAAGTATGGTTATGGAGCGCCGCAATGAACTGGCAACCGTTGTGGCTATCATTTGAATTGGCACTGGTAACAATGCTGCTGCTATTGCTGATTGCCACGCCCATTGCCCGATTTCTCGCTTTTACCCGCATGCGCGGACGTGGTCTGCTGGAGGCGGTTTTTGCTCTGCCGCTGGTATTGCCACCCACAGTGTTGGGTTATTTTGTGCTGGTCTCCATCGGCAGCCATTCCATGGCCGGAGAGTGGTATCATGATCTGTTCGGAAGCAGCTTTGCATTTTCATTCGAAGGCATGGTGCTGGCATCTATTCTCTATAGCCTGCCCTTTGCCGTGCAGCCGATGCAGAATGCTTTTGAGGCGCTGGACAAGCGCATGATTGAAGCTTCCCGCACGCTGGGTCTGAATGCATGGCAGAGTTTTTATCGGGTGCTGTTGCCAGGTGCGCGGGTTGGCGTGATCACCGGGGCTGTGCTCTCTTTTGCTCATACGGTTGGCGAGTTTGGCGTCGTGTTAATGGTTGGCGGCAGCATTCCCGGCGAGACGCGTGTAGCCTCAATTGCCATTTATGAACATGTGGAAAACCTTGAGTATGCCGAGGCCAATGCCATGGCGCTGGTGCTACTGGCTTTTTCATTCATCGTATTGTCTGCTGTTTACCACTATAACCGGCGTTTAAGTCGTTTAGGTGCCTTATGATTATTGTCAGTCTTAAAAAGGAGCTACCCGGTTTCTCTCTGGATGTCACCTGGCGTGCAGGTCGGGAAATCACCGTATTGTTTGGCCCCAGCGGATCGGGCAAAACCACCCTGTTGCGTCTGATAGCGGGATTGGAGCAACCCGATAAAGGAAGAGTAGTGGTTGCTGGCAGGGTATTGTTTGACGGACAGATTGATCTGAAACCTGAACAGCGGCGTCTCGGTTTTGTATTTCAGGATTATGCCCTGTTTCCTTGGTTGACGGTGCAGGAGAATATCCTGTTTGGCATCCCGAAAAGGGAGCGTCAGCAGATATCTGAATGGATGCAGATATTGGAATCTACATTTCAGATCCATGAGATGCTGCATAAACATCCTGCCCAGTTATCCGGTGGTGAAGCGCAGCGCGTGGCGCTGGTGCGTGCTTTAGCACCCAGGCCGGAATTGTTGTTACTCGATGAGCCGTTTTCTGCCGTGCATGGCGAGTTGCGTACGCAACTACGCAGCTTTATCAAAGATGTTCAGCGTCGGTGGGATATTCCGGTTATTCTGGTGACCCACGATTTAACCGAGGCGCATCTGATTGGTGATCATCTGGTACGATTGGAAGCAGGGCTGGTTACTTACGAGGGGCCGGTGGATGGTTTGGTAAAACATAACGCATCTGAACTGATGGCGGCCTATTAATGTAGGCCACATTATGTGTTTTGAAGGGGGAAATATGAATGATCTGACGCATTTTGATGATAAAGGGCGGGCACGCATGGTGGATGTGTCGGAGAAGAGCGAAACAGTGCGCATTGCCATTGCCTGCGGCGAAATACATATGCAACCTGAGACCATGGCGCGAATTCGGCAAGGCAAGATCAAAAAAGGCAATGTGCTGGCAGTGGCCGATGTTGCGGCTGTGATGGGTGCCAAGCGTACGCCTGATCTGATTCCGATGTGTCATCCCCTGCTGCTTTCCGGCGTCAGTGTTGAGTTTGATGAAAACAGGGGGAATGCGGCTGATGGGCGTGCTGTGCTTGGCCTGCAAGTGCGGGTGAAATGCGTGGGGCAAACCGGTATTGAAATGGAGGCGCTGACTGCGGTCTCTGCGGCACTGCTGACTGTCTATGATATGTGTAAGGCTATCGATCGCGGCATGATCCTGACCGGCATTGAGCTGTTGGAAAAAGAGGGTGGAAAGAGTGGTCACTATGTTAAAGGAGGCAAGGAATGATTCGAGTATTACTGTTTGCCCGCCTGGCGGATCTGGCTAAAACGCGTGAGGCTGAGTTCGAGTGCAGTGAAGAAGGCATCAAGCTGGATTCACTGACAAAACAGGTAGTGGCTCGCTTTCCTGCCCTTGAGGCCTCGTTGGTGCAGCCAAGGTTACTGTTCCTGGCTATTAATCAGGAGCAGGCATGGTTGGATGATATGGTCAAAGATGGTGATGAGGTAGCGATCATGCCGCCGTTTTCGGGGGGGTAAACTCTGAAATTCACCACAGAGAGCACAGAGGAAATGAAGAGAGACAGGTTTACAGAAAAAGGGATTCACAAAGCTCAGTTACTCACATAGATGAAACTTGTTCATGGCATTCAGCGTTTCAAGTTGTAAACCCTCTGTTCTCTCTGTGTCCTCTGTGGTAAAAATATTTTTTGTTATTTATGAAGTAGTTGGAGTGAAAAAATGATAAAGCCGGTTCGCATTCAAACAGAGGATTTCTCTGTTGCAGAGGAAACAAGTTTACTGCATGGCGGTAATGGTAGCATGGGAGGCATCGTCAGTTTTTTGGGCACAGCGCGCGATTTCTCAAAGGGTCAGGATGTTTCACATCTTGAGTTTGAGGAGTATGCAGGCATGGCTGAAAAGGCGATGAATGCCCTGCGTGATAAAGCATTGGAGCAATTCGATATTATTGATATGCGCATCATCCACCGCATCGGCACGATTCAGGCCGGTGAGCAGATTTTGCTGATTATTGTCGGTTCTGCGCATCGGGGAGCCGCTTTTGATGCCTGTGAATGGTGCATTGATACCCTTAAACAGACCGTGCCGATCTGGAAAAAAGAAATTACGCCAACAGGTGAGTCCTGGGTGGAGGAACATCCATGAATGAGACAGATTCAATGCCGCCGCCAGTCGTAGCTTTTATTGGCCGCTCCGGCGTAGGCAAGACCACATTGCTGGTCAAGGTGATTGCCGAATTGCATGGTCGTGGCATTAAAGTGGGTAGTATCAAGCATAGTCACCACATCACAGCGGCGGCCATGGATGTGGAGGGCAAGGATTCCTGGCGTCACAAGCAGGCGGGTGCATCGCGCACATTGCTGGTCGGCAGGGAGCGTTTGCAACTGGTTTCCGATCATTCAGGCGATTTTACGCCTGCGGAGCTTGCCAACGAGTTTATGGATGGCATGCAGCTGGTGCTGGTGGAAGGTTACAAAGCCTCCAAAGGTGATAAAATTGAGGTGGTGCGAGCCGAGCGGGCTACGCTGCCGCTGCTGATGCCGGAGGATGGCCTGATTGCCTTGGCCACTGATATTCCGATGGATATTGGCGTGCCTTGCTTTACGCTGGATGATCCTGCTCCAATTGCTGATTTTCTTATCGAGCGTTATTTAACAAAATGATTTCAGGTGTTTCCTGCGTGATACTGGCCGGAGGAGAGTCCAGGCGAATGGGCCGTGATAAGGCGCATGTAAAACTAGGGGACAGCTCATTGCTGGAGAGGGTGCTGAAGGTTGTTTGTCCGCTGTTTGATGATGTAATGCTCAGCTACCACAACAGCAATAAGGAACAGGCAGACAGGAAAGAAGTGCGTGTTATTGAAGATCAACTGCCCGGACGTGGCCCTGCCATTGGCCTTTGCGCCGCGCTGGCAGAGGCCAGACATGCATACGTTTTTGTTATTGCCTGTGATATGCCATTTATATCTTCCAGCCTGATTGAGGCTCTGGCTTCATACCACTCTGACCATGACATAGTTGTGCCCATGCGTGAGGGCAGGCCTGAACCACTTTGTGCGGTGTACAGTACAGCGTGCCTGGAAACATTGACCGAGCGTGTCAGGCAGGGCAGGCGCGGACTGGTTGCATTTATTGAAAACAGCCCGGAGCTAAAAATTCGGCATGTTGAAGCACAGGAATTAGGCCAGAGCGATTCTGCCTTGCGTTCCTTTGTTGATATTGATTCAGAGCATGCATTGGCTGAGGCTGAAAGCCTGCTGGCAGGTGTTTATGGCTGAAACATTCCATGAGATACCCGACAAGTTAAAAGATTTCATTGAGCAACAGAAACTATTTTTTGTCAGCACCGCTGCTGCCGAAGGCCGGGTTAATGTGTCGCCCAAAGGTATGGACTCGTTGCGTATTATTGGTGTCAACAGGGTGATCTGGCTGAATTATACCGGCAGTTCAAATGAGACCGCT
This sequence comes from Zetaproteobacteria bacterium, assembly GCA_021545665.1. The sequence goes on along the minus strand of JAJRTX010000258.1, from coordinate 3,411 downwards.
GCGCATGTGCTGGAAAACCCGCGCATGACGCTCATGTTCTGCTCCTTTGAGCAGAGACCGCTGATTCTCAGACTTTATGGCAAGGCGGAGCTTATTTATCCCAGAGATGCCGGATGGCAGGAAAATATCACGCTCTTTTCTGGGGTGGGCGGTGCACGTCAGATTTTTGATATGCATGTCGATCTGGTGCAGACATCATGTGGTTATGCGGTTCCATTCTTTGATTATGTTTCGGACCGTGATGTGTTGAAGAAGTGGGCCGATGCCAAGGGTCAAGAGGGTATTAAGGATTACTGGCGGCAGAATAATCAGCAGAGTCTGGACAACAAGCCAACCTCTATCATAATAAAAGATCAGTAAGGGAGATTGAATTGAATAGTGTAACTCAGGCGCAGGAAATTATTTTGGCACATACGCAGCGCCACGGGATTGAATCTGTACCCATAAATCAGGCTTTGGGAAGAGTGCTGGCCGAAAATGTGGCTGCCAATCGTAATCATCCGCCGTATAATATTTCAGCTATGGATGGTTATGCAATTCGCTGTGCAGATACGGCAGGAGCAACAAGAGATAAGCCTGTTGTATTAAAAGTGGTTGATGACATCAAAGCCGGATCATCCCCCAGCTGTAGGGTTGCTGCGGGAGAAGCATCCATGATTATGACCGGCGCTCCGATTCCGGATGGTGCGAATGCAGTGATCCGGGTCGAAGATACCAGTCGCCGCAGTCATAAGGGCAGGCATAGTACGCAGGAACATGGCCCGGATGTAGACATATGGGTTGAATCTCCACTGGGTGACCATATCAGGCTGATGGGAGAGAACTTGAGGTTGGGAGATACTGTTGCACGGGTCGGGGATGCAATCCGCCCCGCCGAAGTCGGTATTCTGGCCATGGTTAAGAAGGCGGAGGTAGCGGTCTATCGACAGCCTACGGTAGCGATACTCTCAAGTGGTGATGAGCTGGAGGATATTGATGAGCCATTTGATGTGAGCAAAATCCCCAATGCCAACTCCTACACGGTGATGGCTCAGTTGCAGTCGATAGGTATCAGGCCAACTATTCTTGGCATCGCCCGCGATACTCCCGAACAGCTTGAGGAAAAATTGATTGAAGGGTTAAAATATGATGTGCTGATTATTTCAGGTGGTGTTTCAGTTGGCCACCATGATTTTGTGCGTCCCACTCTTAAATACATGGGTATAAAAATGCATTTTTGGCGTATTGCCATGCGGCCGGGCCATCCGATGGCATTTGGTTCAACAGAGAAAACGTCTGTATTTGCCCTGCCTGGCAATCCTGTCGCCAGTATGGTTTGTGCAGAAGAGTTTGTGGTACCTGCGATGCGCAAAATGATGGGGTTTACGAAGTTGTATCGCCCCACTATTGAGGCTGTGGTTGGTAAGAGCGTGAAAGACAGAGAGGGTCGCTTGCATTTCATGCGGGCAACCGTTGAGAAGGGTACTGATGGTTCGAATGTGGTGACCTCGGTTGGTTCACAGGGTAGCGGTATCTTGATGTCGATGGTTAATGCTGATGCGCTGATGATTGTACCAACCAGTCGAGCAGGCCTGAGCAAGGGAGAAGCAGTGCGTGTGCAATTGCTTTTTGACTCAGGTTTTCAGATGCAGCCTGATCTTGAGATTTAATCCTGCCTGTAATACGTCAGGTGAATCAATATCTTACACCCTGCACGCACAAACACTTGCAGGGTCTAGGTTTATATAAAAGGATAAGTATTGAGCGATATTCAAATGCAGACAGACAGAGTGATAAAGCTGAATCACAGATTGACCAGATTTTTTCTGTCTATGGCGCTCTCAATACTGATTGTCAGCATAGCCTTTTACGTTTATCAGGAAGAAACTAGGATTTATCGGAAAAATATTGCTATTGAGCAGGCGCACCACCTGGAAAATCAAACAACCCTCATTCGAGAGGATTTCAAACATTGTGCCTATGCCCTGCTTTTTTTGACCAATCAAGCCCGCTTGCAGCAACCTTTTACATCGACTTCAGGCTTGCATGCCTTGAGAGATGATTTTATTTCCTATCTTGATTCCACGGAACTGTATGACCAAATCAGGCTGCTGGACATCCATGGCAAGGAAATCCTGGGTGCGCGCTATCATGCAGGCGCACCAGGCATCACGCCTGAACATGAGCTGGAGCAGCTTGATGGAAGTGAACATTTTGCTAAAACCATCGCTCTGGACGCCAATGAAATTTACATATCACCCATGATATTCACCAGTCGACATGGCAAGGGTGAACTGTCGATAGAACCCATTCTTCAATTCGGCATGCCGCTCTTTGACGCGCAGGGGCGGAAGACAGGCATGGTTAGCATGGACTATCTTGCCGGCAACATACTCAGGAAATTCAAAAAAATTGCCGGTTTTGAGGACGTGGAAGTGGGCGAATCCATGCTGCTGAACCAGCAGGGTGACTGGCTTTCGGGCCCTGACCGCAAGAAAGAGTGGGGATTTATGTTTGCGGATAGCAGGAAAAGTTATCTCGACACCACGGCTCCGGAAGCATGGAAGCGAATATTCAGCCAGCAGTCCGGCCATTTTGTTCTTCATGGTGATCAGTACCATTTTACCACCCTGTATCCTGCTGAAATGGTCTCCTCCTTAGCCATGATCAATAGCTACACAGATTCTAAGAAAATTTTCTGGAAGGCAGTTTCCCGTTATCCTGATACCGTCTTTTCGGACACCATCAGAGAAACAAGGCATACCATTATTCTGTCCACGCTGTTTTTCCTGCTGCTGATGAATGGCGTATTCTGGTTTCTGGCGCGAGCCATAGCCCGGCGACGGCAAACCGAAGATGAACTGCACTTGAGTGAAGAGAATTACCGGCTGCACATCAACAGTGTTTCTGACGTGGTATACTCCATTGATCCGGACTTTCGCATTGTTGACATATCACCTTCCGTAGAGGCCATGCTTGGTTATAAGCCCGAGGAGCTGGTTGGCCGCTCGCTTAGGGAACTTGGCTTGATGACAAAAGAGTCTGCCAGACAGACAGTAGACGACATGAAGAGGATCATGAAAGGGGAAGCGATAAATACCAGAGACCTGACGTTAATTGCCAGAGATGGCACGCATTGTATGGGTGCAGCTAGTGGCGCTCCATATTTTACTGATGGCAAAATAAGTGGTTTTTCCGGGGTGATTCGCGACATCACTGAACGCAAAAAAATGGAGGAGCGACTTAGAGAAAGTGAAGACAGGTTGAAGGAAATATTTTCAGCGGCCAATGATGCTATCTTTATTGTTGATGTACAAAATCATGAAATTATAGAGATCAATATAAAAGCGGCCAGCATGCTTGGCTACAGTGCCGAAGAGTTAAAGTCCTTGCGCATGAATGAAATAGTGCTGGCAGAAGCGGATCATCAGC
>JAJRTX010000257.1 GCA_021545665.1 Zetaproteobacteria bacterium | reverse complement strand
GATGGCGAATTTTCTGATCAGGCCTGGTATTGGCTGGGTGAGACCCGCTACGCACAGCGAGCCTATGGTATGGCAAGTAATGCATTTAAATATATCGCAAACAACTATCCGATGAGTGTTAAACGTGCTTCAGCTTTGCTCAAGCTTGGTGAAATATCTCAGATTTTGAATCGTAATGATGAAGCAATAACTTATTATAACCAGTTGATTAATGAACATGGTGGCAGCAATAGTGCTGAACAGGCTCGTGAAGCTTTAGTCAGGATGCAGGATAATCCAAAGGAGATACAACCATAAGCGACGTCCCGCTTCAGCTTCGTGTTCATGAGATTTATGACAGTATTCAGGGTGAATCAACACTTGCCGGAATACCGTGTACCTTTGTTCGCCTGGCAGGTTGCCCGCTGCGTTGTAGCTATTGCGATACGCCACAGGCTTTAGCAATCGACAGTGGTTCTTTGATGGTTGTGGATGATATTGTGCAGGAAGTCATAAGCAGAAAACGTCCGCTGGTATTGATTACTGGTGGTGAACCATTGGTGCAGCGCAACTGCCTTGACTTGTTGCAGGCTCTGAACTTACTTGATTGTGAAGTACAGTTAGAAACATCCGGCGCATTTTCTATTGCTTCGGTTCCAGCAGGTGTTCGTCGCATCGTGGATGTCAAAACACCGGATAGTGGCGAAGCAGAGCGGAACAAATTGGAAAATATTCCTCTGTTGTGTGCAGGTGATGAGTTAAAGTTTGTACTGTGCAGTCGACAGGACTATGAATGGTCCTGTCGTTTTATAACCGAACATCAACTTGTCCGGCAGAACTGTAATATCCTGTTTTCTCCTGCTTGGGGATTGCTTTCTGCGGTTGATCTGAGCCAGTGGGTTTTGCAGGATAAGCTTCCCGTTCGATTGCAGATTCAGTTGCACAAAGTAATATGGGGAGCAGAGGTAACAGGGGTATGACCACAGCTGTCGTTCTTTTGTCCGGTGGACTGGACTCCAGCACTGCACTGGCCTGGGCAATCAAAAAGCAGGGCTGGGACTGCCATACGGTAGCATTTGATTATGGCCAGCGTCATCGTATTGAATTAGAAGCGTCAGCCAATGTGTCCAGGTCTCTACAGGTGAAAAATCACCGTGTCATTCAAGTGGATTTGCGTGTGATTGGTCATTCTGCACTGACCTCTTCTATACCTGTTCCCAAGGATGAAGTCGGCCACTCCGGCATTCCCAGTACCTATGTGCCAGCCAGAAACCTGATTTTTCTGTCACTGGCAGCCGCGCTGGCCGAAACAGTTGCTGCCACAAGGTTGGTGATTGGCGCGAATATTGTTGATTATTCCGGCTATCCCGATTGCAGATCTGAATTTCTGGATTCTTTTGCCCAAACAGCCCTGCTGGGAACCAAGGCTGGTAGTGAAGGTGGCGAACTGGAAATTGCAGCGCCATTGATTCAACTTAGTAAAGCGGAAATTATATCTCTGGGTCTGGAGCTTGGTCTGGACTATAGTTTAACATGCTCATGTTATGACCCGCTTGCTGATGGTTCTCCCTGTGGTCATTGCGATTCTTGCCTTTTCAGACAACAGGGTTTTGCTGAACTCGGACTGTATGATCCGCTGGTTTATCCAATAAACTGAGCCGAACTTTTACCAAACTTTTTGGGCCTGCAGATGATATCCAGGTATTGAATTATCTGACCTTGGAAGTTGTAGTGGGCTGCACTAGAGTGCCGCTTCCGCAGCGGAGCTAAGCTGCAATAATCATCAGGGAGGATGTTAATATGGCTGTTCAACGCACATTATCAATTATAAAACCGGATGCGATCGCGAAGAATGTGATCGGTGATATTATCCGCCGTTTTGAAGAGAATGGTCTTTCCGTTATTGCTTTCAAAATGGCACATCTTAGTAAAGCTGAAGCAGGACGTTTTTATGCCGTACATGCGGAGCGCCCATTTTATTCAGATCTGTGTGGATTCATGAGTTCCGGCCCCATCCTTGCCATGGCTCTGGAAGGCAAGAATGCTGTGAAGTTGAATCGCCAGCTGATGGGGGCAACGAATCCGAAAGAAGCTGAGGCCGGGTCTATCCGTGCCGATCATGCTGATTCGATTGATGCCAATGCTGTGCATGGTTCAGATTCGGAAAAAAATGCAGCCATTGAAATTGCATTTTTCTTTTCAGATCTGGATTTGCTGAGTCGTCCGTAAGTAAGTTATTTATGAGTGCAGAACAACGGGGCCTACCCGCGCAGAAGACTTCCAAACCTCAGGCTTCCGAACAGATTTTAGTTCGTCGGGAAAAGCTGGCTCGTTTACGTGAAGCAGGGGAAGCCTACCCGAACACATGGCGTACAGCTCAGCATACGACGCAAATTCAGGCGCAGCACGAAAATGATGATTCAGAAAAACTGAATGAGTTAAATAAACAGGTTCGGTTGGCCGGTCGCATTATGGCTCATCGTGTCATGGGGAAATCCAGTTTTATAAATATTCAGGATGGTGAGGGACAAATTCAGCTATTTTTGAATCGTGATGAGCTTGGTGGTGCAGAAGTATATAACCCGACCAAAAAATGGGATCTGGGTGATATTATCGGTGCCGAGGGCATATTGTTCCGAACCCGGACCGGTGAATTGTCAGTCCGTGCATCTCAAATCGAACTGGTGACCAAATGTTTGCGGCCTTTACCTGAAAAATGGCATGGCTTGAGCGATATTGAAACACGTTATCGACAGCGTTATGTAGACTTGATGGTTACACCAGAATCAAGGGATACATTTAGAACCCGCTCAAAAATTATATCCTTGCTTCGCTGCAGTCTGGAAGATCGTAATTTTATGGAAGTGGAAACGCCTATGTTGCAGTCACAGGCAGGAGGTGCGGCGGCAAGGCCGTTTACGACACACCATAATGCACTGAATATGGAATTGTTTCTCCGTATTGCGCCAGAGCTATATCTTAAACGGTTGCTGGTAGGTGGTTTCGAGCGCGTGTTCGAGATCAACCGTAATTTTCGCAATGAAGGGCTTGATGCAACCCATAATCCCGAGTTTACTATGGTAGAATTTTATCAGGCATATGCTGATTTTAATGATGCCATGGATACGACCGAAGGGATTATTCGCTATATTGCCACAGGTTTGGGAAAATCGCAGGTAAGCTGGGAAAATGTAGATATTAATCTTGATCAGCCTTTCCGTCGCATTCGTCTGGATGAATCCGTATTCGAAAGGCGTCCTGATTTGCGTGGGCATGCCGGTAATAAAGGCCTGCTGGCCACAGTATGTTTGCAGGAAATGCCGGACTTCAAGCCTTTGATTACCTGGAAAGCGGGCCATTATCTTGTTGCTTTGTTTGAAAAACTGGTTGAACCTGAATTGTTACAGCCAACATTTATTACCCATTATCCGACAGATGTTTCGCCTTTAGCACGTCGCAATCAGGAAGATGGCAGCATTACTGACCGATTCGAACTGTTTGTTGCCGGATGTGAAATTGCTAACGGTTTTTCCGAATTGAATGATCCGGATGATCAGCGTGAACGTTTTTTCGCTCAGGCACAGGCCAGGGCTGCAGGTGATGCTGAAGCAACTGGCGTGGATGAAGATTATCTGCGTGCACTGGAATTCGGCATGCCTCCCGCTGCCGGTGTTGGTATTGGTGTAGATCGTCTGGTGATGATGCTTACAGGCCAGCATTCGATTCGTGACGTGTTACTGTTCCCACACATGAGGCCGGAATAGGCACAAATGCAGATTAACCTGAAAGGAGAATGCCATGCTGGCTGAACAAGTGATGATTTCAGATCCACATACGGCACATTCAGGGGAATTGATTGAGGAAGTCCTTATACGCATGCGGAATGCCAGCTTGCGGATGTTACCGGTAACGGATCAAGCCGGGATTGTGGTTGGTGTGATTTCAACTTTCTCCATTTTAGAACATATTGTGCCAGATTACATTGTCAGTGGTGATTTGAACCAGATTTCATATGCTCCTGACATGGGAGTTTTACGCCGTCACTATGATGCATATGCGGGTAAAAAGGTTTCAGAAGTGATGGATGCCAAACCCTTGCTGGTCAACAGAGAAGAGTCACTGCTTTCTGTTGCTGCTGCCATGATTTCATTTGGTAAACACGAGTATGCACTGGTCATTGATCATCAACATGAATTGCTCGGTATTATTTCAGCCGGAGATGTGCTCAAGCAGTTACAGACATTAAAGCAAGGCGATGGCTCTGATGCATAACAGCAGCGGCCATTTGGCATCTTCTACGGTTATATTCGGCTGGAACCCGGTATGGATTGCAGTCACCATATTACTGGTAGTTTACGGTATCATCATGGCTGAGCGATTTAACCGGGCTGTATTGGCCCTGCTTGGAGCGGGTTTGATGATCTTGTGCGGTGTGATTACCCAGCAGCAGGCCATTTCCGGTATTGATTTTAATACGATTGGGCTGTTAACCGGTATGATGGTCATCGTTTCAATCAGTCAGAAGACCGGCATGTTCCAGTATGTGGCTATCAAGGCAGCAAAAGTTGTGAAGGGAAACCCCTGGGGAATTCTGGTCATGTTATCAGTTGTTACAGCTGTGTTTTCCGCTTTTCTGGATAATGTCACTACGGTATTGCTGATTGCGCCTGTTACGTTACTGATTACTGATGCACTGGGTGTGAGACCTTACCCCTATCTCTTTGCACAAATTCTGGCCTCCAATATTGGTGGAACCGCGACACTGATTGGTGATCCGCCGAATATTATGATTGGTTCCGCTGCAGGTCTTAGTTTTTATGACTTTTTGGTTAATCTGGCTCTAATTACACCATTTATTCTTATTACGGTTCTGGTTGCAATCTGGTTTATGTTTGGTCGTGACCTTTCTACCAGTGAAGAACATAAGGCTCTGGTGATGTGTTTTAATGAAAATGAGGCTATTAAAGATATTCCTCTACTGAAGAAAAGTTTACTGGTGCTGTTCGGCGTTATTAGCAGTTTTACCTTTGCCCATAGCCTTCATCTTGAACCAGCTTCTATTGCCATGTTTGGAGCTGCCATATTACTTTTGTTGCAAACTTTTGGGCAACCATTGGAAAAGAAAGATCATGCCTATGAGGGTGTCATGGCTGAGGTTGAGTGGACCACAATCTTCTTTTTTGTTGGCCTGTTTATCATTGTTTCCGGTGTAGAGCATACAGGAATTATTGAGATGATGGCGAATAAAACGCTCGAGCTTACCGGGGGTGATTTTAATGCTACGGCGGGTGCAATTCTCTGGGTATCAGCTATTGCATCTGCATTGATTGATAACATCCCCTTTGTTGCCACCATGATCCCCTTAATTCAAAGCATGGCACCAACTTTCGGAGGGGAAGAAGCACTAGTGCCATTATGGTGGGCGCTGGCCCTGGGTGCATGTCTGGGTGGTAATGGTACGCTGGTCGGTGCATCTGCCAATCTGATTGTGGCCGGTTTTGCCCAGCGCGCGGGGCACCCGATTGCATTCCTTGTATTCATGAAACATGCCTTTGGCCTGATGCTGGTAACTATCGGTATTGCACATATATATATGTATTTACGCTATCTGTCTTAGTATTGTGATGACTTTAACTGAATTCATCATGTATGTGAAATCATTATCTTTTTTTAATGTAAAAGAAGGGTGTTGGTTTGTTCCATTCATATGAATGGATGCTGGCCCGTCGTTATCTTCGCTCGCGCAGAAGTGAGCGTTTCGTTTCCCTGATCAGCTGGAGTTCCGGCGTTGGTATTGCCATAGGCGTCATGACTCTGATTGTGGTATTATCTGTAATGAATGGTGCGGCAATTGAAATCCGTGATAAAATTCTTGGTTTCTCTTCGCATGTTGATATTCAGGGTCAGGGAGAATCTTTGAGGGAATGGCGGCTTTGGCTTGAAAAATCTGAATCGTTTTCTTATGTCGAACGGGCGGCCCCTTATATATCGGCACAGGTCTTGGCTTCTTATGGTTCCAGGGCTGCCGGAGCCATTCTGAAAGGCGTGGATATCAGTCGCAGTGATGCCATTGCGAAGCATGTTGTCAAAGGCCGTTTTCTAAGCGAAGGCAATCCATTTCAAGCTGTCATGGGCAAGAGTCTGGCACGAAAGCTGGGTCTGGATGTTGGTGATCGCGTACGATTGATGTCACCAACAGGTGGAGTGAGTCCATCTGGATCAGCCCCTCGTTTTCGGGCCTTTGAACTGGTAGGTATTTTTGATTCAGGTTTCTACGAATATGATGTGGGTATGATCCTGACTCCTTTGGCAGCCGTACAGAAACTTAATCGTATGGGTGATACAGTGACGGGTATTGAGGTGTTCCTGCATGATCGAGATCTGGCTGCCAGTGTAGCCAAAGAGATGAAAATGAAACTGCCGACAGGGGCATGGGTCACCAGCTGGCAGTATCGGCATCGTTCATTTTTCAAAGCATTAAAGACTGAAAGAGTTGCCATGGGTGTTATTCTTTCACTGATTGTCATGGTTGCCATATTTAATATGGTGGCATCACTGGTGATGGTGGTAATGGAGCGGCGCAAGGAGATCGCCATTTTGAAAACAGTGGGCGCAACACATGCCTCAGTGATGCGGGTATTTCTGATTATGGGTACTTTGCTAAGTGGTATCGGCACTATGATTGGCGCAGTTCTTGGTGTTCTTCTGGCCTGGAATCTGGGCGACCTTCTGGCCTGGGTTGAGCGCATAACCGGGGTAAAATTTATGCCCGGCGATGTCTATTTTATTGATCATATTCCATCAATTGTTGATCCGGTTTCTGTTGCTATTATTGTCAGCATCAGTTTGGTAATGGGGATTGTTGCAACATTTTACCCGGCCTGGCGGGCTGCCAGTGTGCCGCCTGCTGAAGCATTGAGGTATGAGTAGTGGTGACTGATTCTTTGATGTTCCGGGTTGATGGTCTCAGTAAGGGTTTTGATGCACCTGCAGGATATCTGCAAATATTAAAACAACTCGAATTCAGCCTGAGAGAAGGAGAGTTTCTAGCTGTTGTGGGAGAATCTGGTTCGGGAAAATCGACCATGTTGCAAATTCTTGGTACTCTGGAGCGACCCGATAGTGGGGAAATATGGCTGGATGGTGAATTTATACATGATCTTGGCGCTAAACAGCAGGCGCAACTCCGTAATAAAAAGATAGGATTTGTTTACCAGGCTCACCATTTGATTCCTGAACTTACTGCCCTTGAAAACGTAGCGCTTCCATTATTGGTGCAGGGAATGACTGTCAACGATGCAAAACAGAGGGCTCATGAATTATTGGGGCGTTTGCATTTGCAGTCCAGAGAACGGCATGTTCCGGCGCGATTATCAGGTGGTGAAGCTCAAAGAGTTGCTGTGGCCAGGGCACTGGTTACAAATCCACGCTTACTGCTTGCTGATGAACCAACGGGCAATCTTGATGAACGTACGGCAAGGGATGTTTTTGAAGTACTGCAACAGTTATGCACTGAAGAAAAGGCTTCTGTTGTGATGGTGACACATAGCAAGGGGCTTGCTGCTGCCTGTGAGCGGATGCTATGCCTGAAAAATGGTCATCTTATCGATATTTCCTGAAATATTTCTAATTAATTATTACTGCGACTTTTAGCACAGATTCAAAAAGGATTTGACGGATCATAAAGTTCTGTTAAACTTCATGTTACTTCTAGCATGACGTGTTAAAATTATGTTTTAGTTATGTTTTAGTGGGGGTTGAGGTGAATGTAACTAAAGCTGAAATTGCTAAAATTGTTCACGAACGTGTTGGACTCACCAAGAAAGAGTCGGCTCAGATTGTTGAGTCAGTTTTAAGTGCTGTTTTCCAATCACTGGAACAGGGCGGGAATGTGAAGCTTTCAGGGTTTGGACATTTTGTTGTTCGTAAAAAACATGCGCGTCGGGGTCGTAACCCCAAAACAGGGAGCGATATTACCATTGCTCCACGCTCCGTTGTAACATTTCGTGCCAGCCCATTACTCAAAAAGAAAATGTTAGAGGGAGATAAATGAGTACAAAGCAGGCATTGGTCAAAGCCGGAGTTAAACTTCCGGAGTTATCAGATAAACTTTTCTTTTCCATCAGGGAAGTCAGTGATCTGTGTGCTGTTGAACCACATGTTTTACGCTATTGGGAAACAGAATTTAAACATATAAAACCGGTTAAAAAGAGCGGTAACCGTCGTTTTTATCGGCACCGTGATGTCTATGCAGTATTTCAAATTAAACACCTGCTTTATGACCTTAACTTTACTATTCGTGGCGCCAAAAAACGTTTGCTCAATGATGATCTGAAAGATATTGTAGATCAACACGACAGTCAGACTATATTGAGACAGATCCAACAGGAATTAGGTGAAATCTACAAACTTCTTGACTGATTAAGACTTACATTCTCAATGATTATAAGTAGGCTTACCCGCCTATAATCGGGGCGTAGCGCAGCCTGGTAGCGCACCAGACTGGGGGTCTGGTGGTCGGAGGTTCGAATCCTCTCGTCCCGACCAATCTCTATATTGACGCTCAAAGTGGGGAAAAACAGATGAGTTTGCAACTGAGCCATTCCTTTGATCGTCCCAGACAGCGTATGGTTGCTGAACAACTTGTGGTAAGGGGAATTGATGATGCCAAGGTGCTGGCGGCCATGTTGTCTGTTCCCAGACATATGTTTGTAGATTCGGCACTGGTTTCCCGCGCTTACCATGACTGTGCTCTTCCTATCGGTAGCGGGCAAACAATTTCTCAGCCATATATGGTTGCACGTATGACTCAGCTTCTTAAATTGAAAGGGCATGAACGTGTACTCGAAATCGGTACCGGATGCGGTTATCAAACTGCTGTTTTGTCGCGTCTGTGCAGGCGTGTTTACAGTATTGAACGTTTTGAAGCACTACATGTCAGGTCTCGCCAGAATTTGCGTACAGCCCGTCATGCCAATGTGATGCTCAAATGTGCAGATGGCTGCCTTGGTTGGGAAGAATATGCCCCATTTGACGCAATCATTGTAACTGCAGGAGGTTTCGCATCAGATGTATGGTTGCAGCAATTAAAAGTGGGTGGTGTGTTGTTAATGCCAGAGGGTGAAGCTGGTCAGCATCGCCTGGTCAGGAGATGCAGACAGGCCAATGGTTACCATGAGGAATATTTTGATGCATGTACATTTGTGCCTCTACTCGCAGGGGTGCATCATCACTGAACAGGATAGTCCAAAGCGTTCATGGCTGCGTCGAAGTTATGACTGGACCCTATCCTGGGCAGAACATCCACAAGCCAGGTGGGCGCTTTTCGCTATAGCCGTTATTGAGGCCAGTGTATTTCCTGTCCCTCCAGATGTTTTGCTGATTGCACTTGCTTTGGGAAGACCTGACCTGGCACTTCGTTTTGCTGCAATCTGTACCGCTGGTTCCACTGTTGGCGCAGTTATTGGCTACGGTATTGGTATGTTTCTACTCAATACTATCGCTATGTCTGTGCTGGAATTTTATCATGCAGTAGAAAAATTTGAGTATGTGCAATCCCTGTTTGTAGAGTGGGGACTTGGGTTAGTGCTGATTGCCGGGTTCTCACCTATACCGTTTAAAGTCATTACTATTGCTGCCGGAGCATTCGGGTTGCCCTTTATTGGTTTTATGGCTGCCTGTATCGCATCACGGGCGGCACGTTTTTATCTGGAAGGAGCTTTGTTTCGCTGGGGAGGCGAACGTTTGCGAATGTGGGTGGAAACATATTTCGAATGGTTAACCTTGGCAGTTGCAGCCCTGGTTGTTGCTGGTTTTGTTTTATTATGGTTATGGCGATGAGGTTTATCTGTCTTTTGGTCGCAGTTTTGTTTCTGAGTGGTTGTTATAGTACAAAACTGCCAAATGCTGGCGTTTCCACCCGGATCAGCCATGGCAAGTCCAAAGCTTCAAAGAAAACTACCAAACCTGCAGTTTATATGGTGCGTCCAAGTGATACACTGTATAGTATTGGTAGACGTTTTAGCGTAGATTACCATGTTATAGCAAGACGGAACAGGCTACGTTCACCTTACAGAATCTATGTTGGTCAGTACCTTTATATTACAGGTGTAGCACCACGCAGTCAGGCATTGCCTGTTCCCCGCCGTGTATACAAAGCTCCGGGGAAAACGGCAAAGAGAAAGCAAGTGGAGAGAAAGAGGAAACGTGCCAAGTCAGTAATAGCATCACATAAAACAAAAGCCCGTGGTTATGCGAAGGGTTATTTGTCGTGGCCTGTCAAAGGCAAAATAACCAGTTTGTTTGGTCGTAGAGGTAGTCGAATGCACGATGGGATTGATATTTCGGCCAAACAAGGGACTCCGGTCCATGCTGCAGATGCAGGTACGGTTGTTTATGCAGACCATCGTTTAAGCGGATATGGCAAACTGGTCATTATTCGACATGCCAGAAATTTATTTACTGCCTATGCTCATAATCAACGAAATCTGGTGAAGAAGGGTGCCAGGGTGCATAAGGGAGATATGATAGCCAGAGTCGGACATACAGGTCGGGCCAGCGGGGCACATTTACATTTTGAAGTAAGACACGGCAGTACAGCAGTTGATCCGCTTGCCTATTTATCCAGGCGCTGAGATAATACTAATTATGAATTGTCAGTGTACAGTCATGTTTAAGGAGTGCGATCAAATCGGGGCTACTAAAGAGCGATGAGCAAACACCATAGTCTGGAGCCTATGAATATGTACATGCGCGAAATTTCGCGTTATAACTTGCTGACTGCTGAAGAAGAAATACATTTTGCCAAACAGATTGCTGCTGGTGATGCTGCTGCTCGCCAGTATATGATTAATGCCAACTTGCGTCTTGTTGTTAAGATTTCCCGCCGTTATCTAAATCGTGGGTTGCATTTGGGGGATTTGATCGAAGAAGGTAACCTTGGTCTTATCCGTGCTGTAGGAAAATTTGATATTGCACACGGCTGTAGATTCTCAACATATGCCACGTGGTGGATTCGTCAGGCTGTAGAGCGTGCGATCATGAATCAATCACGTACCATTCGTGTACCTGTACATGTTGCCAAAGAATTTAACAGCTTGTTGCGTAATACTAATAAGTTATGCGCCTTGCTTGGCCGGGATCCAACAGAAGTTGAAATTGCTGATTACATGGGTATTACGATCAAGCGTGTGCATGAATTACTGGGGATTAATTTAACCACAGAAAGTGCGGATGTTGTATTACATGGAGAAGGTGATAGTACGTTGTATGATATTACTGCCGATGATCTGGCTGATGCCCCCAGTGAGCGTTTGGAAGCCAGTCGCCGCGATGCCATGCTACAGGTGTGGCTCAGCAAGCTCTCCAGTAAAGAACGGGAAATTGTTAGCATGCGTTATGGGCTTGGTACCAGTGATGACCCTTGGACACTGGAAAATATCGGTCAGTATATGGGGGTTACACGTGAACGTATTCGCCAGATACAGGTTATAGCGCTGAAGAAATTGCGTAAGATGGTTGATCGTGAAGAGATAAGCTTTGAGGAGATGTTTCATGATAAATAATAAGGCTCATTGGTCCGATTATATTCGTGACATCCCTGATTTTCCTAAAAAAGGCATTATATTTAAGGATATTACGCCTTTGTTAGCTGATGGCGATGCCTTTTCCGCATCTATTTCAGAACTCTCCCGCCTTGTACCTGAGAATGTGGATGCCATTGTCGGTATTGAGGCACGCGGTTTTGTTTTTGGAGCTGCATTGGCACAGCATCTTGGTCTGGGGCTGGTTACGGTTCGTAAACCAGGCAAGCTGCCGGCTGATGTTCATAGTATTGAATATGAGCTGGAGTATGGTGTGGATCGTCTGGAAATACATCGTGATGCCTTGAGCGTTGGCCATAAAGTTGTCATCGTGGATGATTTGCTGGCTACAGGGGGCACGGCTGCAGCAACGGTAGAGCTTGTTCAACAACTTGGTGCCGAAGTAGTTTCCTGTCTGTTTGTTATTGAGCTATCTTTTCTTAATGGACGCAAGGCAGTAAGGTCAGAAACTCATAGTCTTCTGCAATATGATTGAGCAAGGAGTAATTGCTGATTTCATCGTGCAGTTGCCGGGTTGGAATGCTAGAGTTACGACACTGCTTTCCGTGCCTGATTGGGCGCATTGAATATTTTTTTCGCCTTCGTAGCTCAGATGGATAGAGCGGCCGCCTCCTAAGCGGCAGGCCACACGTTCGAATCGTGTCGAGGGCACCATTTTTATGAAAATAGAGGCTGAATAATGGAAGAAACACTAAACCCTGCTATCCCGGTACTGATTGAAGATGAGATGAAGCGTTCCTATCTCGATTACGCTATGAGCGTAATCGTAGGGCGAGCTTTACCGGATGCTCGTGATGGACTAAAACCGGTGCATCGACGCATTCTTTTTGCCATGCAGGATCTTGGCTCCACGCATGACAAACCATTTAAGAAGTCGGCACGTGTTGTTGGCGATGTGATCGGTAAATACCATCCACACGGCGACACTGCGGTGTATGATGCAATGGTGCGTATGGCACAGCCTTGGAGCATGCGTCATTTGTTGATTGATGGTCAGGGCAATTTCGGGTCGGTGGATGGCGATTCACCTGCTGCCATGCGTTATACCGAAGCCCGTATGAGCAGGGTAGCCGCTGAACTGCTTGCAGATATCGACAAGAATACCGTTGATTTTGCCCCCAACTATGATGAGTCGCTGAAAGAGCCGAAGGTATTACCGGCCAGATATCCGAATCTTCTGGTCAATGGTTCCCAAGGTATTGCTGTGGGTATGGCAACCAATATTCCGCCGCATAATCTGGGTGAAACGATCAATGCGGCAATTGCACTGGTCGGAAATCCGGATATTGATGATGATGAGTTGATGCAGATTATGCCGGGCCCTGATTTCCCGACTGGTGGTTTTATATACGGACGCAAGGGCATTCGTGATGCGTTCACTACGGGTCGTGGTTCGGTCACCATGCGTGCCAAGGCTATGGTAGAGATTCACCCCCGCACCAAGCGCGAATCGCTGATTGTGGCAGAGCTTCCATATCAGGTAAACAAGGCCAACCTGATCGAAAATATTGCGCATCTGGTGCGTGACAAGAAGCTGGAAGGTATTTCTGATTTGCGCGATGAGTCCGACCGCGATGGCATGCGCATCGCGATTGAATTGAAAAAAAATGAAATTCCGGAAGTTGTCCTAAATAATTTATATAAACATACCCAGTTACAGTGCAACTTCAGCTGCAATATGCTGTCACTGATTGATGGTCAGCCGAAACTATGTGGTGTGCGCGAACTGCTGCTGCATTTCCTTGATCATCGTCGTCAGGTGGTTACTCGTCGCTGCTTGTTTGATTTAGCCAAAGCTGAGGCTCGTGCCCATATCCTTGAAGGCTTGTTGATTGCACTGGATAATATTGATGAAGTGATCAAGTTGATCAGAGCCAGCCAGACGCCTGCTGAAGCAAAAATTGGTTTGATGGATCGCTTCGGGCTATCCGACAAGCAGTCACAGGCGATTCTGGATATGCGCCTGCACCGTCTGACCGGCTTGGAGCGTGACAAGATTCAGGCTGAATTCGATGAACTGCAAAAACTGATAGCGCATCTGCAAGCAATTCTGGCAGATGAAAAGCTGCTGATGGGTGTGATCGTTGAGGAGCTTGAGCAGATTCGTGACAAATATGCCGACCCTCGCCGCTCCGAAATCATGGATGAAACGGCTGAGCTTTCCGTTGAAGATCTGATTACCGAAGAGGATATGGTGGTTACCATCTCCAATGAAGGTTATATCAAGCGCAATGCCGTTACACTGTATCGTGCTCAGCGCCGTGGTGGCAAAGGGAAAACCGCCATGACCACCAAGGAAGAGGATTTTGTAGCACAGTTGATGGTGGCATCCACCCATGACTATCTGCTGTTTTTCTCTGATCGTGGCCGTGTATTCCGTAAGAAGGTGTATGAAGTGCCGTCGGCAGGCAGGGCAACGCGGGGTAAGGCGCTGGTCAATTTGTTGCCGGTAGAAAAAGGTGAGAAGATTTCAGCAACACTGTCAATTCGTGATTTCGATGGCGACCAGTATATTATTATGGCGACGAAAAATGGGGTCATTAAGAAGACCCGGCTATCCGAATATAAAAATATCCGCGCTAACGGCATCATCGCCATCAAGATTGATGATGATGATGGTTTGATCGGTGTGGTTGTCTCTAATGATGAACAGGATCTCATGCTCTGTTCCAGTAACGGCAAGGCGATTCGTTTTGCCGAATCCGATGCGCGTCCGATGGGGCGCAGTACGCGTGGCGTGACCGGCATGCGTATGGCCAAGGGTGAGTTGGTGATCTCGATGACGTTGGTAAGCGATCGTGCATCCCTGCTGGCCGTATCTGAAAATGGCTTTGGCAAACGTACTTCTGTCGCCGAATACAATGTCCAGAAACGTGGTGGACAGGGTGTATTTACACTGAAAACCGGCGGTCGTAATGGTGCCATGATCGGCGCATTACTGGTACTTGACGAGGATCAGGTAATGATGATGACCGATACCGGCCCTCTGGTGCGTATCAGCGTGAAGAGCGTTTCTGATATTGGACGAAATACGCAGGGCGTGACACTGATCAGTTGCAATAAGGGTGAGCGAGTGATCGGTGCGGTACGTGTTGTTGATAAACAGGATGATGACACTTCTGAAGAAGCTACCGATGAAAATACTGAAGAAACTGGCGGAGCAGATGAATGATCGATCGGCAGGCATTACGTCGTGACTTTGAGGGCATACAGAACGCACTGAGTCGTCGTGGAGAGGGTGTAACAGGGCCGGATAGTGCCTGGGCTAAAGTGGCTGCACTTGATGTCCATCAACGTAAATTAAAACGGGATTCGGAAGCTTTACAGGCTGAGCGCAATCGCGTTTCCAAACTAATCGGTCAGAAAAAAGGTGCGGGCGAAAATGCCAGTGAAGAGATCAATGCAATGGGTGATGTGTCGCGCCGGGTCAAGGGCCTGGACGCAGAGGCTAAAGCCGCTGAAGCAGAATTTGCAGAGGCTCTTCTGGAAATCCCCAATCCTTTGCATGACAGTGTCCCTGATGGGCACAGTGAAGATGATAATATAGAGCTCCGTTGTTGGGGTGATCCAAGGCAGGATGAAGTGCCACCGCACTGGGATATAGGTGCTGATCTCGGCATTCTGGATTTTGCAGCCGGAGCCACTTTGGCTGGCAGCCGTTTTACTGTTTTGAGAGGTGCAGCAGCAAGACTGGAACGGGTATTGTTACAGTTCATGCTCGACTTGCATTCAGATCAGCATGGTTATGAGGAAGTGTGGGTTCCGGCTATCGTTAACAGGAAAACCATGACCGGCACCGGCCAGTTACCCAAATTTGCAGATGATTTATATAAACTTGAAGGCGAAGATGCTTTCCTGATTCCCACTGCAGAAGTACCGGTGACCAATCTTTATCAGGATGTGATTCTGGATCTTGAAGCTTTGCCGATCAGGCATTGTGCCTATACTCCCTGTTTTCGCCGTGAAGCTGGCTCTGCCGGGCGCGATGTGCGTGGTATGATTCGCCAGCATCAGTTTGATAAGGTGGAACTGGTACATTTGACCACTGCTGAACGGGCATTATCTGATCTGGATACCCTTACAGTACATGCCGAGGCCGTATTGCAGGCCTTGGAGTTGCCATATCGGGTGATTGAACTGTGTGCTGCCGATATTGGTTTTTCAGCTCAAAAAACGTTTGATTTAGAAGTATGGCTGCCAAGTCAAAAGCTTTACAGGGAAATTTCATCCTGCTCATCTTTCGGCCAGTTTCAGGGTAGAAGGGCAGGGATTCGCTACCGCGATGAAAGCGGAAAACCGCAACCTGTAGCCACCGTGAACGGTTCAGGTCTTGCCATTGGCCGAACACTGGTAGCTATTCTGGAAAATGGCTGGCAGCCAGACGGTTCTGTCGTTATCCCTAAAGTACTCCAGCCATATATGGGCGGTCTGGCAGTTATAAAGAACTAAAAAGTAGCACTTCCCTGCGGGTTTGTCGGACTTACATGAATTTTGATTCGACCCGTCCATGGGCTTCGGAGGCCTCATTTCAGTGTTTAGCCAACCCAGACCAGGCAATTGACCAGATATGATAGCCTTTTTCTGAAAACCTCGATTGAACCTGACGGTCTGCACGCATCTGTCTGGATATTTTACGGTCTGAATGGAAGTAGATTCGGCCATCACTGCTCATTCTGGGGGCTCCATCATGGGCTTTATCAAAAGTAACCTGAGTTAGGTTTCGGCCATCTGTTCCTATAGCCCATATGTCCCACTGCGATTTACTTTGCTGTCGAATATTTACATTGGCTCGATTAGAAGTGAATAGAAGCCATTTCCCATTCTGACTCCATGATGGCTGTACGTCGATGCTGCGGGCATTCGTTACCTGAATAAGTTCAGTACCATCACTACGCATCAGGAACAGATGAATGCTTCGGCCTGTAGGCATTGCAAAAGCAATCCATTTACCATCCGGAGACAGAGCGGGATTAATGCCTTTAGTTAATACATGCTCTTTTCCATTGGAATCAATACGTATTATTTCAGCAGAGAATCCTTTGAATTCCCAGTTGTTGAATGCATTTCTATACGCCTTTGAAGTTGTAGTTGCCTGATTTCCATATCTTTTACTACGATATCGACTGTTCTGGTATTGATTGTTTCGTATGGAATTAAGACGTACTGCGATAACTGACCCATCCTCAAGCAATTTGGGTTGAGTATAAGATCCTTGCATAGTCAAAATGCGCCGTTGCATGCCTTCGCCATCAGATATTTTTTCCCATAAATCCAGGCTTCCAATACGGTTAGAAAGATAATAAACATGGCTATTATCTTTCCAGGCAATTGAATCGGCAGCCCGCTCATCTTCAGTGACCATATTAGCCGGATCTCCATTTTCCCTGTATCTGCGAGAAATCCATTTATACTTCCCCTTCTGTGTCACATTCAAGAGATAGCAGCCATCAGGTGAGGGCTGTGGATACATTTCAGTTTCGCCTGGTTCAAGTGTGAGTAGCCGGGCTGCATCTGCGGGTTGAATGGTTTCTCTGTCGGATGAGATAGTGCGTCCTTCTAAAAGCCAGTCCGGAAGTATGATTTCGGCAAAAGCATTAGAGGAAACAAGCATAATTCCAAAAATAAATAGTATAGGTTTGAGCATTGTATAGTCCTCCCCAGGTAAGCGTTCATATATAGCGCAATATGGCGGCTGCGAATAGTTGCGAAATATGAACCATGGGGTATAATTATTTATGGATTTTGCGTTAAAAAAAATTAATTTGTTATAATTGAGTAGATATAATTCAATAATGAAGTGCCTCATTCTGCGCACTGGAATACTCTGAAAAATGATAAGGTTGAGCGGAAGTGACGGGAGCTTAAGGTTCAGTCGGATGGATTGTTGCACTAATGCGTATGAATTTTTCTTACTCCATGATGTAAAACTACTATCATGGGTTGGAAAAAGTATACAGGCACGTTGTTTGTTTCATGTTAAGTACAGCCGATCTATTATCAGGAGTATATAATGTTTATCGATTTTGAAGAGCTTAGTCTTGGTCAGCGTTATTTTCAGATCATTCAGACGTTGATTCCGAGGCCGGTTGCATGGGTATTGAGCGAGCATGGTAATGGCAGCCACAATCTTGCTCCTTTTTCCTATTTTTCTGCTGTTTGTTCTGATCCTGCATTGGTCATGATTTCAGTAGGAGAAAAAGCCTGTGGTGAACAGAAAGATACAAGCACCAATATTGAGGCGAATAAACATTTCGTTATTCATATTCCTGATATGCAGATGTTGAAGGTTATGAATGCCAGCAGTGAGGCATTGCCTGCCGGTGTTTCAGAAGTGGAGAAGCTGAGATTGGAAACTGTTCAGTTTGGAGATTTTCCTTTGCCGAGGTTAAAGGATGCCAGAGTGGCATACGCATGTGAATTGTATGATATTCATGCGGTGGGCAATAATAGCCAATCTGTTATTTATGGTGAAGTCAAAGGCATTTATCTTGATGAAAATATTATTGACAGATCAGTGAAAGAATGGGTCAAGGTTGATGCATCGATGCTCAATCCCATTGCATGGTTGGGGGCGGGTGAATATGCCGGGCTTTCAGCAGTGAGCAGACTCAATGATTCGATCTGAAACGACATGGACTGAATCCGTAGCAGCAGAAATAATAGCGGTGTATAACATATTGATTGCGTTTCCGGTGTAACAGACTATGCTTCGCCCCGTTAAAAGTGAGCTGCGGCTCGCTTTTTTTGTTTTTTGAGGTGAAGTAGTTGGAATCAAGGATACATGTTTTACTGCAGCCAATTACGGATGAGCTTGGTGTGGATATCCTTAAGATCAGCCTTGGCAGTGGTGGCCATAGTCAGCTATTGCGGGTGACTGTGGATAAAACGGGCGGAATAAGTGCTGATCTGTTGGCCCGAGTCAGTCGCGGGCTGGCACTTCAGATGGATGTGGAAAACCCGATTGCAGGACGTTACCGGCTTGAGGTGACATCGCCGGGACTGGATTGGCCACTGGAAACCGAGGCTGATTTTATTCGCCATCAGGGTGAGTGGATCAAAGTGAGTTTTCTGGATGGCACAAGTAAGGAAGGTAGAAATCTTGGTCCGGTAGATACAGAAAACATATGTTTTCTGTTGCTTATGGAGGCTAAGAAGGCCAAAAATAACAGAGAGATACTGGTTTCAATGGCTGAGGTAAGTAAAGTAGTGAGGGCGATTAACTGGAAAGAGGTTTCCCACAGGAAGTAGAAATGAATAGAAAGGATGACAAAGTGAGAGAGCAGTCATGAATGTTGAAATGTTACAGGTTGCCGATGCGGTAGCGAGAGAGAAATCAGTTGAGCGTGAACTGGTGCTGGAAGCAATGGAGCAGGCGCTGAAAACAGCAGCGCGTCGTACCTATCCGGGGAAAAATGTAGAAGCTGTTATTGATCGCACGACAGGTGAAATTAAGCTGTTTCATGTACGCACCATTGTTGAAGATGATGCAGTTGAAGAGGAAGAAAATGATCTGACGCTGGAACAGGGTAAGGAACTGGATGCCGAAGCAGAGCTTGGTTGCGAATTTCGTACCCCGTTGCCACCGATTGAGCTTGGTCGTATTGCCGCCCAGACTGCCAAACAGGTGATTAATCAGAAAATTCGTGAAGCAGAACGTGATCGTGTTATCGCTGAATATGAACCGCGCGTTGGAGAACTGATGACTGGCATCGTCAAACGCGTTGAACGTGGTAATGTTTATGTTGATTTGGGTCGCGGAGAAGCTGTGATGTACCGGGAAGACTTGCTGCCGCGTGAAACTTTTCGCCAGGGGGATCGCGTGCGCGCTTATCTACGCGAAGTTCGCAACCAGCCAAAAGGGCCGCTGGTTTTTATTTCCCGTTCTGATGCCGGTATGGTGATGCGCCTGTTTGAACAGGAAGTGCCGGAAATTCAGGATAATATCGTAACCATTCAGGCTATTTCCAGAGACCCGGGGTCACGCAGTAAGATTGCAGTTATTTCAACTGATCAGTCAGTCGATCCGGTGGGAGCATGTGTCGGCATGCGCGGCGCCCGCGTACAAGCCGTAGTTAATGAGTTGCACGGTGAGAAAATTGACATTATAGAATGGACTGATGATCCGGCAGCCTTTGTTGTCAACGCGCTTGCACCGGCTGAAATTGAGCGCGTACTGGTGGATGAATCCAGCAATACGATTGAGGTGGCTGTCAAAGAAGAAAATCTCGCTATCGCTATTGGTCGCCGTGGTCAGAATGTTCGCCTTGCCTCTGAACTCTCCGGATGGAATATAGAATTAATGAGTATTGGTGAGGAAAAAGAACGACGCCATGAAGAAGTTGCCAAGGCGCAGAGTATATTCCAGGAAGGGTTGGATGTAGATGCAGATTTTGCAGCTGTTTTGGTCAATGAAGGATTTTTCAGTCTGAACGAGCTGGCTTACTGTGCTCAGGAAGATATAGCTGGAATTGAAGGGTTGGATGAAGAAGTCGCTCAGGAGCTGCAGAAACGTGCTCGTAACGTGCTGCTTGATCAGGCCCTGCATCAGGATGAAAAAGAAGGCAAGGCTAAGATGTCTCTGCTCGACCTGACCGGTATGACACGTAGCATTGCTGAACAGATGGCATTCCGTGAGATGACAACAGTGGAAACGCTGGCAGATGCTGCGGTTGATGAAATTGAAGATATTGAAGGCTTGAGTCGTGAACAGGCAGAGGCTTTGATTATAGCCGCACGCGAAGCTTCAGGCTGGTTTGACTGAGGCGTTTAATTTGCAGACTGTGGCAATGCGTTCCTGTCTGTCTTGCCGTAAATCACTGCCAAAACGTGAAATGTTGCGTTTAGTGCTTGATGGCGACGGCCTCTTTTGGCCGGATTTATTGCAGAAGGCACCGGGCCGTGGTGTATATCACTGTATGTCTGATGCTTGTTTTAGTAACATGAACGACCGCAGGTTGCAGTCACTGAAGGTTAAGTTTCCACTGTCTTTTCCGCAGTGGGATGGCTTACAGCAGCGCATCAAAACCGGATTGGGGAAGCAACTGCAGCAGATGTTTACACATTTACGTGTGAAAGCTGTGATTGGCAGGGATGCAGTGATGCATCGCTTGTGGAATAATGCACCGCTTCTTTTATTGCTGGCTGAAGATGCTGGTGATGCCGTTGCTCGACAAATTGGCGATGCTACGGAGAAAAGACGGCAGGCTGGACACGTTTCGAATGTTATCAGCGTTCCATCAAGGTCATGGCTTGGTGAGATGCTGGGACGGGAGTGTGTTGCTGTGGCGGGGATTAATATTGCTGACCAATCTTCGGCAACGGCAAAAAAATTGAAACAATATTGTGCCTGGTATGGGCGCATAAAGGTATCAGGGTAAAACATGACAAAGCGCATCCTAGACTTGGCAAAAGAACTCGGCGTAGAGGCGGCAGAAATACAGCGTCTTGCTGTTCAGTGCAGCGTGATGGTTAGTGGTCCGACCAGTATGCTGGATTCAGATGATCAGGATAAAATTCGAGCGGCGGCAAAAGCGGCAGCTAAACCTGACGCAGGCAAGGTTGGTGGAGGTAAAACGCTTACTCTGAATCGCCCTATGCTGGCAGGCCAGTCTCGCGGAGGAGCACGTGTTGAGGGAAGGGGGCGCACGGTGGAAGTTGCTGTTCGTCGTCGTCATGCAGCTCCAGGAAAACCACAGGTTAAGGCTGCGGAAAAAGTAGTTGTTTCAGCTCCCGGAACGAGCGCCAAGGTTGCAACTGCCACACCGGCACAGCGAGCTGCTGCAGCCATGGAAAATAAAAAACAACAGGCACTAAAGAAACCTGAAACGAAGACAATTTCTTCAAAAACGTTACCAACAGTTTCAACAACAACTGCTGCTGCAACAGTTAAACGTACGGAACCGGCAGCTACAGAACGTACTGCACCGACAAACCCAGCCACAAAACCCCAGATGAACAGTCGTTCTGCGGCGCGGACTCCAGGCCGGTCAGTTCAGACACAGGCTAACAGATCAGCCCAACCTCCGGGTAATAAACCGGCTCGTACTACACATAAAGGGCCGCGTACGACGATTCGCCGGGGATTGTCTCCTGCACAGATTGCCGCCGCCAAAGCACCACGTTCTTCAGTGAAAGAAATTGAGAAGAAGATCAGTGATGATTTGGCTAAGCAGCGAAGGAATTCGCGGCCAACTCGTCCCGCTGGAGGGGCAGGGTACCAGACTCCACGTCGTGCTCCATCTGTTGCTGTAGCACCACAACCTGGTTCACCACCGCCAGCCGGAGTTCAACGCAGGCGAGGGCCAGCCGGAGCAAGACCGCAGCGCCGCCTTTCTCCAGCTGAAAAGGCTGCCCGACGCTCGTATTCAGAAAAGCGAAATGTGGTGCTTACTCCACAGCAGGAAGAGCGTATGGCTCGCCTTGCACGAGGTAGCCGCAAGCGTGATAATATTATTACCAAAGATGATGAGGCATTTGTTGTTCGTACTGTTGAGGTGACCGATCCCATTTTGGTCTCTGAATTTGCCAGTCGCATGGCTATCAAAAGTTCTGAAGTTGTCAAAAAACTGTTTGAAATGGGGATTATGACTACAGTGAATGAAAGTATTGATGCAGATACTGCTATCCTTATTGTTGAAGAGTTCGGGCATAAAGCAAAAGTGATTAATGCTTCATCTGTTGAAGATGTGTTGATTGAAGATGTGACTGAAGATAATGAAGATGATTTGCAACCACGTCCACCGGTGGTGGTGGTCATGGGCCATGTCGATCATGGCAAAACATCTATACTTGATGCATTGCGCAAGGCGCATGTTGCTGATGGTGAAGCAGGTGGTATTACTCAGCATATAGGTGCCTATATGGTTAAGCTGGAAACTGGTGAACGCGTGGTCTTTGTTGATACTCCGGGCCATGAGGCATTTACCGGCCTGCGTGCACGTGGAGCAAGCCTGACAGATGTGGCTGTGCTGGTTGTTGCTGCGGATGATGGTGTGATGCCACAGACTGTTGAGGCCTTGCACCACGCCCGTGCTGCTGGTGTTCCGATGATTGTTGCAGTTAATAAAATGGATAAAGAAGGGGCAGATCCGGAAATGGTTAAGCGCCAGCTGGCCGAGCATGAAGTGGTGCCTGAAGACTGGGGCGGAGATACCATTTTTGTTCCCGTTTCTGCTCAAACAGGTGAAGGTCTCGATGATTTACTTGAGATGCTTGCGCTACAGACTGAGATTCTTGAATTAAAAGCAAATCCAAAACGTCGTGGTAAAGGTATCGTGGTAGAATCGCGCCTCGACCGTGGTCGTGGCCCTGTCGCTACTGTGCTGGTGAAAAATGGCACATTCAAACAGGGTGATACTATTGTTGTCGGATCAGTAACAGGGCGTCTGCGTGCCATTGTGGATGAGAATTCTGTACAGCATCGTACTGCTGGCCCATCGATTCCTTTCGAGCTACTTGGATTGGATGCCGCGCCGGAAGCCGGACAGGAAATTTATGCAGTAGAGAATGAGAAGCAGGCACGTGAGATTGTTCGCTATCGTAAAGATAGAGAGCGTGAAATGGGTGCGGCGGCCAAGAAACGCGCCAGCCTTGATGAGTTATTTGCTAATATGCAGAGCGGCATTAAGGAAGTGCCGGTGCTGATCAAGGGTGATGTGACTGGCTCAGTTGAGGCGTTGGCCGAATCGCTGGCCAAAGTTGGAACTGATGAGGTCAAGGTCAAAGTTGTTCATAAGGCTATCGGCGGCATTACCGAATCGGATATTATGCTTGCTTCCGCCTCCAATTCTATTGTCATTGGCTTTAATGTCCGACCTGAGACCAAGGCTAAGAAACTAGCTGAAGTTGAAGGTGTAGATGTACGTTTTTATAAGATAATTTATGAAGCGATTGATGAAGTTAAGGATGCCATGGCGGGTGTTCTTACACCTGATAAGGTTGAGAAAGTCACAGGTGAAGCGGAAGTGCGTGAGGTCTTCAATGCGCCTAAAATCGGTGCAATTGCCGGTTGTTATGTCATCGACGGGTTTGTCAAACGTGGATCGAATGTACGTGTACTGCGCGAAAGTGTATTGATTTATGATGGTGTTTTATCCTCACTTCGGCGATTCAAGGATGATGTCAAAGAAGTTAAATCAGGTTACGAATGCGGTATGAGTGTAGAAAAATACAACGATATTAAAGTCGGGGACAGATTCGAGTTTTATATTATTGAGGAAGTAGCGGCAACGCTGTAGCGATATGAAAGGGGCCTCAGCTAGTCAGCGTCGATTACAGACTGATATTCAACGCTTGCTTTCGACATTGCTGTTACGCGATGTGGCAGACCCGCGTTTTACCGGTGCCAGCATTACACATGTTGAAAGATCAGGACGGCAGTCCATTACAGTTTGGGTGTATCATACTGGAGAATGTGATAGAAAGGCATGCATGCAGGCACTTGAGCGCATGACACCACACTTTGAACATGAACTTCGCAAGGCTCTGGCCAAACGGCGCTTACCCAAACTGCGTTTTCGCTGGGATGAAGCTTTTGAAAAGAGCGGTGATGTGTTGCAGATGTTAAGAAACCTGGAACGTCCATGAAACAATTATTTCCTGATGTTGACTGGCAACCTGTTAAAGAAGCAATTGAACAAGCTGATACTATCGTATTGATAACACATTGTAATCCTGACGGTGATGGTATCGGTTCGCAGTTGGCATTATATGAAGCTCTTGCCAGCAAGGGAAAACAGGTTTCCATTCGAAATCGTGATGGCGTCCCTCGTATCTATACTTTTCTAACCCATGCTGAACAGGTACAGAAGTATGACTGGTCATCCTGCCAGGATAGTCCTGATTTGATTATCAGTCTGGATTGTGGCTCTTATAAAAGACTGGGTATGCCGCAGACCATTCAAAATAAGACAATTTTGGTCAATATAGACCACCATGTCAGCAACAAACAGTTTGGTGATATCAATGTTATAGATGCACGTTATTGTGCTACCGGAGCAATGGTTTCCGATTTACTGCTGGCCATGGAAGTGATACTTACTGCCGATATAGCCAGCGCCATTTATACAGCCATACTCACCGATACTGCCAGCTTTCGTCTGAGCAGTGCATCCGCTAATATTTACCGGTTGGCTGCTGATCTTATTGATGCAGGAGCACAACCCTGGCCAATCTGTGTCGCTGTCTATGAAAGCAGGTCACTGGCTGGAATGAAAATTCATACGGCATGTCTTGAGACATTGGAAATGCATAATAACGGACGTTCAGCCTGGATTTACGTTAGCCATGGAATGTATGAAGAAACCGGAGCAAATGTTGAGGATACTGAAGGATTGATTGACTATGCCCGCAGCATTGGCGGAGTTGAAGTCGCGGTTCTGATACGGTGTCATGAGTTGGAAGATCACTGGAAAGTAAATTTCCGTGCTAAAACTACGGCCAATGTTGGAGCTTTGGCGAATAGACTTGGTGGCGGTGGGCATAAACATGCAGCAGGCTGTGTGATGCATGGATCTTTTGACGAGGTTCGGGCCATCGTAAGGCAAGAGGTCAGTCAGATTCTTGGCTAATGACCCGCAAGCAGTATCCCCCAATATTTCCGGTATTATTTTTCTAGACAAACCTGAAGGTTGGACATCACGGCAGGCTGTTAATAAAATCATACGATTGTTTTCCATGCCGGATCAAAAGCGCATCAAGGCAGGCCATGGCGGCACGCTGGACCCTTTAGCCACTGGCATGTTGCCGATATTGCTGGGTGAGGCAACGCGTTTTGCCGAGTTGGGTCTGAATGCTGAAAAAGTATATCGGTTAACCCTTGACCTGAGTTATCAGACCGAAACACTGGACTGTGAAGGTGAGATGCTGGAATACTTTGACGGTTGTATCACTAAGAACGAGTTTCAGCAGGTGATGGCTGGATTTGGAGGCGAGCAGCTACAGGTGCCGCCAGCTTATTCAGCCATTCGTCTGGATGGTAAACGTGCACATGTTTTGGTTCGCAAGGGTGAGAAAGTTGAGATTCCACCGCGTTTAATCACGGTTTTTGATATAAAACTACTCGACTTCAATTTTCCAGTTGCCAGCCTTGAAGTGCGCTGTTCCAAGGGAACTTATATTCGCTCTCTGGCACGTGATATCGGTGAAAAGCTTGATCTTGGCGGTTGCGTTACCGCATTACGCCGTTTGTCATCAGGGGGATGGCCAGAGGCCATGATGGTTAGCTTTAAAAACCTGGCAGAAAATAGGCAGGAATGCGTATTGCCTCTGACTCAGTGGCTGCGTAATTTTCCTAGACAGGAATTGACCAGTGATGAGGCCAGACGCTTTGTGCATGGGCAAAGAATTCAGCTGGAAGCTCAAAAATTGCACACTGACGAAAGCTGTGAGCGTGTGGCAGTATTTGCCAATCAGAAGTTGCTGGGTACAGGTGACTTGAAGCCGGGTATGCGGCGGATGGTTTTGCACCCGGCGCGAATTTTACCAACAGCTCAGGAGATGTTTTCATGACCGTTCAAAAACACACAACATTCACGACCACTATTTTTATGGCTATGGCGCTATTGTTTCTCTCAATTCAGCCAGTAGCCGCCAACCCTGACTCCGCAACCCGTGATAACAAATACACACCTTTCTCTACTGCGCCCAAACCGGGTGATAAATCAGTGCCTGCGGGCAATCATGTCAAGATTGAAACCGAACATGGTGAAATATTGATCAAGCTTTATCCGGATGTCGCTCCCAATCATGTAGCCAGTTTCAAGGCGCTGATTGCAACAGGTTATTATGACGGTCTGATTTTTCATCGTGTCATCTCTAATTTCATGGCTCAGGGCGGTGACCCGACCGGAACCGGTCGTGGCGGCCCCGGTTACACTATCAAAGCAGAATTTAACAATCGCAAACATGTGCGCGGTACTTTATCCATGGCTCGCACCCATGATCCCGATTCTGCTGGCAGCCAGTTCTTTATCTGTTTTGTTCCATACCCGTCGCTGGATGGGCAATACACGGTTTTCGGGCAGGTTACTGAAGGCTTGGACGTGCTCGACAAGATCAAGCCGGGCACAGTGATGAAAAAACTTACCGTTTTGCCGTAAGCACACAGTCATACAAAGGAGAGTACAATGGGTTTATTTACAAATGCACCACAGGCGGGTGATGAAGGTGTCCCTGAAGGCAATCATATCAGCATTGAAACTGACAAAGGCGCCATTCTGATTGAACTTTATGCGGATTCTGCACCAAACACTGTAGCCAATTTCAAGGCGTTGGCTGATAATACTTACTATGACGGTTTAGAATTCCATCGCGTCATTCCCGACTTCATGGCACAGGGTGGATGTCCGGATGGCAATGGCATGGGCGGCCCCGGTTATCAGGTGAAAGCTGAATTTAATGAACGCAAGCATGAACGCGGCACTGTCGCCATGGCGCGAAGTCAGAACCCGGATTCCGCCGGCAGTCAGTTTTATATCTGCTTTGGCTCGCAGCCGCACCTAGATGGGCAGTATACTATTTTCGGGCAGGTAATCGAAGGTATGGAAGTTGTTGATCAGATTAAGCAGGGCGACATAATGAATAAGGTGTCCGTGCTGCCGTAAATAGTACGATAAACGGAATTAAACAGGCGGGTTTTAACCTGTCTGTTTTTTTTCATGGAGCAAGTCCCGAATACGCAGCTTTGGTGATGTTAACTACTCTCACTTGAGACCGAGTTCATTTGTTTAATCATGCAAGAGTAACTACAGTTAAAGCATGGCAACTTTCGAAACGCTATTAAGCTCGTTTGATCCTGACACCAAAGGGCAACAGTTTGAGCCTTTCGTAAAGTGGTTTCTGATCAAAGATCCCGAATGGTCAACTTGGGTAGATCAAATCTGGTTGTGGGATGAATACCCGGATCAATGGGGACGTGATTGTGGCATTGACCTTGTTTTCAAATATCAGAGTGGTGAGATCTGGGCAGTGCAGGCCAAGTGTTATGCTCCTGAATATTCAATCAGCAAAGCTGATGTAGATTATTCTTAAGTGAATCCAACAACACTGCATTGATAGAAGGCTGCTTATCGCAACCATAGACCAAGTTGGGGGTAAGTTTGCAAGGCTCAGGAAAAGTCAGTCATTGGCTGTAAATTCAATTGTGTAAACATTTCAAACAGTCGTATATTTGGCCATTGAATCAGTATCCAGGAAATGAACGATGTCAATTCATAACTGGAAAGCCGCTCTTAACCGATTTATGATTGAGTTCCCGAATCGGATGCCTGAGAAGTTTTAGGTAATGAATTCACACAGATGGATTTACAGGCTCTTCCAGCAGACATCATTGAGGCGGATGCCGCCTTCTTCTATGGTAATCATCCGTTTTTTGTAAAGTGCACCGACTGCTTTTTTGAAATTGCCCTTGCTGACGCCGAACAAAGCTTTGATTTCTTCCGGTGAGCTTTTGTCGGTCAGGGTGATGAAGCCGTCCTCTTTTTTTAGCTGTTTTAGAAGCATATCGGATAGATCACCGGTTTTTTCTGATGGCAGCATGCGCAGGCAGAGATCAATCTTGCCATCCAGGCGGATATTTTTGATAAAGCCGGTTAAGTTCTCGCCCCGTTTGAGGTCGCGAATTGCTTCCTTGTAATGTAGCAGGCCCCAATGAGAATCGTTGACGATCAGTTTATGACCAAGATCGCTTTTGTTGGCAACAAACAGATCAACCTCTTCGCCTACTTCAAATTCGTCTTCGGATTCATCGTATAGAAAATCATCCAGTTTGGCCGAGGCAACTATACGCTCGCTGTGTTCATCAACATAAACACCGACCACATAACGTTTATCCGCTTCCATCTTGTGTTCCATCTCAGAGTACGGCACCAGCAAATCCTTTGGCAGCCCCCAATCGAGAAAAGCGCCTGCATGACTTACCGAAACTACTTTCAGACAGGCGAAGCCACCCACCATCACATAGGGTTTCTCTGTCGTAGCAATGATGCGGTCTTCCGAATCGCGGTAAATGAACACCTCAATCTCATCGCCCACAGCACAGTTTTTGGGCACGTAACGGGCAGGCAGAAGAATCTCGCCCTTATCTCCGCCATCAAGATAAAGCCCGAAATCAACTTCCTTAACCACCTTGAGCCTGTTCAGCTTGCCAATTCCAACCATTAAGAACCTCACACTGCCAATGCTGCATTGATCATGAAGAGCTTTATATAATTAATTCAAAGACGTTATGAAAGCGGCCGGAATAAGCTCCGGGAACTACATCAGATCTGCAGACTGAATTTGAAAGGGCTGGCCTGATCGCCAAAAGTGAGCGTGTGGTTACCCTTTGTAAGCGGAACAGTCGAATCGATATTTCCATAGCCAATGCGCTCATTATCCAACTCGCAATAGTCTCTATGTTGTGCCATCCGCAATTGCAAACCGCCATTGTCTGAAGTTTCAATGATAATGTGTTCTTCACGAACAAGCTGACTGCACCCGGCCAGCTTCACATCAATATGTTTGGGTTCACGGAACATGTCGGTCACGCTCTGTGGCGGATTAAATGCACCAAGAATCCATGGCAGGCGATACACAATGCGTGGTTGATTGCATAATGCCTGCCGGGCGGGAGCATTTAATCCCTCCAGCCTGGCATAAGAAATAGCCGTACTATCAAGATCACAAGGGTCTTCTTGCACCAATAGAGCTTGTAAACGGGAAAACAAGGCGGCCAGTAAAGGTGTTAAACGACTCCCCGGCCCATTGACCAAACGGATTAAAGCACCACGGTCAATAACTTCGACTTCACCATCGGTCAGCGCAATGACCGTGGCAGTCCGATGATGGGAAAATTCTGCAAGACCAAGTTCACCGATAATTTCACCCGCCTGAAGTGTAATGAACATGGTGGCGCCGTCATGCTGTTTACGGCGGACTTCCACCCAACCGGACTTGATCAAATATGCAATGGTATCTTTCTCGCCCTGCCCGATCAGGGTGTCGCCTTCTTTAAATCTCATAATATTTGCCATTTCGCGCCTCACGCACCTGTGTCATAGATAAAAAGACACTATCAACCCACGACCTGTTCACTGCTGTGCCGCATATCACTGTTAGCTCAAATGATTCATAAACACTACCGCAAACATAGGCCACATTCAGTTCACGCTTAACCTTCCCTTATTGCAGCTGTAGCATCTTGCCCTCAGTCATTCGATGGCTGGTTCAAAAAATGATACGCCCTGATCGCAGCATT
>JAJRTX010000256.1 GCA_021545665.1 Zetaproteobacteria bacterium | reverse complement strand
AGGGATAACTAATGTTATGACTCCTGTATTTAGCGATGTTTTTACTGAAATGGCGGTGTTGCTGTTGGTGGCAGCTGTCATTGGCGCCATCGGTGTGCGGCTGCGCCAGCCGTTGATCGTCGCCTTTATCGCAGTCGGTATCCTAGTAGGGCCGTCCGTACTTGGCTGGGTGTCGGCAAATGACCAAGTCGATCTATTGGCCAAGCTGGGCATTGCGCTGTTGTTATTCGTAGTGGGGCTCAAGCTGGATCTGCACATCATCCGCACCATGGGGCTGGTGGCGCTGGCCACCGGCCTGGGGCAGGTCTTCTTCACCTCCGTGATCGGCTATTTTATCGCCATCGCCCTGGGGATGCCCCCGGTAACCGCCCTCTATGTGGCGGTGGCGCTGACTTTCTCCAGCACCATCATCATCGTCAAGCTGCTGTCCGACAAACGCGAGGTAGACGCGCTGCACGGGCGCATCGCCATCGGCTTCCTCATCGTTCAGGATATCGTCGTAGTGGCGGTAATGATCGGTCTGACCGCGCTAGGCGAGGCCAGTGACACGGCAGGCCTGGGCCAGGAGGCGATCGCGGTATTACTCAAGGGCGCCCTGTTCATTGCCACCATTGGCCTTTTGATGCGCTATGTGTTGACGCCGCTGCTGCACCAATTGGCAAAATCGCCTGAGTTATTGGTGCTGTTCGCCATTGCCTGGGCGGTGGCCCTGGGCGCGGTGGGCGCACACCTGGGGTTCAGTAAAGAGGTGGGCGCCTTTCTCGCCGGTGTGTCACTGGCCTCCACACCCTACCGCGAGGTCATCGGTGCGCGCCTGGTAAGTCTGCGGGATTTTCTGTTGTTGTTCTTCTTTATCGACCTGGGTGCTGGACTGGATCTAACAACGCTCGGCGCACAAGTGGAGCCAGCTATTATCCTTTCACTGTTCGTGCTTATCGGCAATCCATTGATCGTGATGACCATTTTAGGCATCATGGGTTACCGCAAGCGTACCGGTTTTCTCGCCGGTCTGACGGTGGCTCAAATCAGCGAATTCTCCCTGATCCTGGGGGCGCTAGGGTTGAGCCTGGGCCATATCGACACCGACACCATGGGCCTAATCACCCTGGTGGGGTTAATCACCATCACCGCCTCCACCTATATGATTCTGTGTTCCCATACCATCTATGAGCGTATCTCCTCTTGGCTGGGTGTGTTCGAGCGTAAACGGGCGTATCGGGAAGAGGCTCAGGGCCAGAGTATGCAGAAGGATGGATACGACATTATCCTGTTCGGTTTGGGACGATTCGGCGCCGGGATTGCCCGAGAACTACAACAGCAAGGCCACCGGGTGCTCGGTGTGGATTTCGACCCCGATCTGGTGCGCCGACACGAAGAGGATGGTTATGCCGTTTGCTTTGGCGATGCCGAAGACCCCGAGTTCCTCGTCACCCTGCCGCTCGGGCAGGTTTCATGGGTCTTGAGCAGCTTACGCGAGATGCCCGTCAATCTTGCCCTTCTGCATGGTCTGCGCGAGCAGGATTTCAACGGCCGTGTCGCCGTGACCGCACATACCTCTCGTGATGCCGAACAGTTGAAAGGCGCAGGTGCCGATCGGGTACTGATTCCTTATGCCGATGCAGCCGCAGAGGCCGTTGACAACCTGTTTGGCACGAGTGACGAGCATTCACTGGTAGAAAAAGGGGGGTTATATGGAAAACGAAAGTAAAAATGAGCTTTTTGATGAGCCAGGTCATGAACTGGCAAATACACCAGAAGACCCGTTTATGGGTTTTCTTCACAAGATCATACGTGTCGCCGTAAAAGTGCTGGCGGTATTAATGGTTGCGGTCATTGTATGGGGGATTGGTGATGTCATTTATGTGCTGTATCAGCGCCTCATGGAACCGCCATTTTTACTGTTAAGTATTAACGACATCCTGGCAACATTTGGTGCCTTTCTTGCCGTATTAATTGCCATTGAGATATTTATCAATATTACCCTCTATCTCAAAAATAACGTTATTCCAGTCAGGCTGGTCGTGGCAACGGCACTGATGGCGATTTCACGTAAAGTTATCATCTTTGACTTTGAAAAAATCACATCACAGTTTGTATTTGCCACAGCTGCAGTTGTCTTGGCTTTAGGCATAACGTACTGGCTGATAACACGGAAAAATTAGCGGTATTTATTTTGTGATTACCTAATAGCAATTTTCACAGCCGTTTTAGATGGCGTCATGGAGTCGTTAATATTTTGTCAAAATTACACCAACCAATAGGAAAGTTTTCGGGTGAATGATGACTTTGTCTGGAGGTTTGATATAACTGTTATTGGTTGGTTGATCGTCCTTGCTATGTTGGTCATTCTGGCAATTTTGGCTGTTGTGATAACACGTCGATCACTTAGCGTATTCAGCAAATCAAATGATCAGCCAGATGAGTTGGCTTCAACATCAGAAAATTGGCATTCTGATAGCATAAAAACAGTTTTTGAATCACTCGAAACAACAGCCGGTGGCTTATCCGAAAAAGAGGCAAATAACAGGCTTGCCAGCTATGGGCCAAACCGCCTTCCCGAACCAAAAGCGCGCAGCCCGCTGTTACGGCTTTTCTACCAATTCAATAATGTATTGATCTATGTGTTGATGGTTGCAAGCGCCGTCACAGCCATGTTGGGGCACTGGGTGGATGCCTGTGTCATTCTGATTGTGGTTATTCTCAATGCCCTGATCGGATTTGTGCAGGAAGGTAAGGCTGAGGATGCATTGAGAGCGATACGGCAGATGCTATCGCCTAATGCGATGGTATTGCGCGATGGTCGACAAATCACTATTCAGGCTTCAGATTTAGTACCTGGTGATATCGCCATATTGCAATCAGGCGACAAGGTACCGGCGGATTTGCGTTTGTTTCGTCTTAAGGGACTGCAAATTCAGGAGTCGGTGCTGACAGGTGAGTCGATGGCGGTAGAAAAGATCACAGAGTCGGTCTCTCTGGAAAGCATGATCGGCGATCGTCTCTGCATGGCTTATTCAGGTACGCTGGTGACTCATGGCCAGGCAAGTGGCGTGGTAGTGGCAACCGGCGCAGATACCGAGATTGGTCGCATCAGCACACTGGTATCGGAAGTGAAATCGGTGACGACCCCACTGTTGCGTCAAATGGCTCAGTTTGGCCGTTGGCTGACGGTGGCCATTTTAGCTATTGCCATTATTACCTTCGTATTCGGTGTACTGCTTCGAGATTATATGCTCGCTGAAATGTTTCTTGCCGCTGTAAGCTTGGCAGTGGCTGCAATTCCCGAAGGTCTACCCGCCATTATGACCATCACGCTGGCAATCGGTGTGCAACGAATGGCCGGACGTAATGCCATTATTCGCAAACTTCCTGCTGTCGAGACATTGGGAGCCGTATCGGTCATTTGTTCAGACAAAACCGGCACTCTGACCCGTAATGAAATGACGGTGCGCACCATCGCTAGTACCACGAATATGTTTGAGCTGGACGGCACGGGCTACGATCCACACGGCGCAATATCGCTATCTGACAGAGATGTACTGCCGGAGGAAAGGCCTCTTTTGCAGGAAATAGCTCGGGCTGCGGTACTTTGCAATGATGCAGCACTGGAGCAAAGAAACAGTGAATGGCTTGTCCATGGTGACCCGATGGAAGGGGCATTGCTGGTATCAGGTTTAAAGGCTCGGCTGGATATTGAGTCTGAGACCAAACAATATCCACGTACAGATCTCATTCCCTTTGAATCAGAGCATCGTTTCATGGCAACACTGCATCATAGCCACACCGGCGATGCCTTCATCTTTCTCAAGGGAGCGCCTGAAAGGGTGTTGGAGATGTGTGCTCGGCAGCGATCAGTTGATGGTGAGCAGCCTCTGGACAAGCGTTATTGGCTGGCTCGCATTGAAATGCTGGCACAGCAAGGCCAGCGGGTATTGGCCATTGCTGTCAAACCGGTAAGCCACGAACAGATAGAGTTGACGTTCAGTGATGTAGAAAATGATCTAGTAATGCTGGGTCTGTTTGGCTTGATAGACCCGCCTCGCAAGGAGGCAATTGAGGCAGTGCAGGTATGCCAACAGGCAGGCATTAGGGTGAAAATGATCACCGGTGATCACGGCGCAACCGCCCGTGCTATTGCTCAGCAACTCAAACTTACCAATGTTGATGATGTACTCACCGGGCAGGCGCTGGCATTATTAGCTGAGGATGAATTGCGCCGACGTGTGCTGGAGATTGATATTTACGCTCGCGTCAATCCTGAGCACAAACTGCTGCTAGTCAGGCTGATGCAGGAGCAAGGATTAGTTGTCGTGATGACAGGGGATGGCGTTAACGATGCCCCAGCCTTGAAGCGTGCCGATGTTGGTGTCGCAATGGGTTACAACGGCACAGAGGCAGCCAAGGAAGCTGCCGAAATGGTACTCGCTGATGATAACTTTGCCTCTATCACTCACGCCGTAAAAGAAGGGCGCACGGTTTACGACAACCTCAAAAAGTCCATCCTGTTCATCCTTCCGACCAATGGAGGGCAGGCACTGATTATCCTTGCTGCCATTTTGTTTGGATTTCATCAATTGCCACTAACGCCGGTGCAGATTCTCTGGGTAAATATGGTGACAGCAGTTACCTTGGCGCTATCACTGGCATTTGAACCGCCCGAACGCAATGTCATGCAGCGCCCACCACGCAATGCCCGTGCCCCCCTGCTCACCCACCACCTCATTTGGCGGGTTGTGTTTGTCTCCTTTATCATCATGGGGGGAACCATGGGGATGTTTCTGTGGGAGATGAAGCAAGCTGCCAGCATCGAGCATGCACGCACCGTCGCAGTGAATACATTGGTCATGTTCGAGATTTTTTATCTATTTAATTCTCGCTATATCACCGACTCGATATTTAACCGGACAGGATTCACAGGCAACCGCTATGTGCTGATTAGCATTGCTATGCTCGTCATCTTTCAGCTAGGGTTTACCTATCTTGCGCCAATGCAGACCTTGTTTGGCACCACGGCAATCGACTTCAATATATGGTTGCGCATTCTGGTGGTTGCCTCCTCTGTACTGTTTTTGGTTGAGATAGAGAAATACGTTATACGGCGCATCGAGAGAAAATAGATAGCGGAGGACAACAACATGCAGAGATTCAAAAATATTCTTTTTATTACTACACCTAGCTCTGTCAGTGAAGCTGCATTTGAACGCGCGGTCGATCTGGCGAACAACAACCATGCTCGCCTGACGGTTGTTGAGGTAATCGATAAAATACCATCTTACATAAAGTTACCCGATGGTGTCCCTTCTGCCGATGAGTTTCAGACAAAGCGCGTGATGGAACATCAGCAGATGCTGGAAGAACTGATTTTTTCTCGGAACAGAAATATCGAAATCCAAACCAAAGTACTTATCGGTATACCATTTCTGGAAATCATCCGCGATATCCTTCGTAACGGGCATGACCTGGCGATCAAGGAAGCTGAAAGCGGCGGATTGCTGGACCGGGTGTTTGGTAGTGATGACATGCACTTGTTACGCAAGTGCCCATGCCCGGTATGGTTAGTCAAACCGGAATCACCCAAAACATATCGCCGCATCCTCGCAGCAGTGGATGTCGATGACTGTTTTCCGCAGGAAGAGTTAAACACAAGACATCTGCTTAATCTTCAAATACTTGAAATGGCGAGTTCATTGGCATTGACTGAGCTTGCAGAACTGCATGTTGTACATACGTGGGAGGCGATTGAAGAAGGGGTTATGCGACATGCATTCGTAGACTTGTCGGAGGAAAAAATTGCTGCCCATATCGAAGAGGAGCGACAACAACACCTGCATAGCCTGAACGTGCTGATGAATGAGACGGTCAATAAATTGAAGCAGAATGCTTTGGAATATATCAAACCTAAAACGCATCTACTTAAAGGCTATCCACGCAAAAATATTCCAGAGCTTGCAGCAGACATTCAGTCGGGTCTTGTCGTCATGGGCACGGTCGCCCGCACAGGTATTGCTGGGTTCTTTATGGGCAACACGGCAGAGACTATTCTCAATCGGCTCGATTGTTCGGTACTTGCAATTAAACCACCAGGGTTTGAGACACCGGTAACCCTAGAGGATTAACAGCATCAAAATGTTGTCTCACGCCGTCAGTTGCTATTGAACAGGTCACGATAGGAATATCGGTCACTCGGCATTCCTCGTGCATATCCCCACGTGTGCTACTAACGCACTGGGTTCCGGTCTCAGATTCTGGGGGATAAGGTGGACACAATACTTAAT
The DNA here is from genome assembly GCA_021545665.1 of Zetaproteobacteria bacterium. The sequence goes on along the minus strand of JAJRTX010000256.1, from coordinate 6,502 downwards.
TACGATTTCCCCTTGGCCCCGGTTTTTTCTTTTTCAAACCCCTCTGTAAAAGACGCTCCGCTTTTTCAATAAATGCTCTTGGGTAATATCTGCGCCGCGCATGTAATAGGTGTTCTGAAAAATATCGTTCCGCATAGCCTACTAAAGCCAGTGGGGCGGCGGGAGAATTTCAACAGCCTGTTAGTGTTTCTTTGCTGATAAGTGTGCAGGTTTCGTGCAGCTCACTGTAGATAATGAATATCTCCTGCCGCTCCAGTTGCACCATGATCTGTTGAACCTTTTGGGATATGGATGCTTCGTGTTCACCATAGTCAGTGCCATCACGGGTAACGAACTCTTCGATCAGGGCTTGCAGGGTTTCACTGGCTATTTCTGTATGAGGGATAATCATGGGGCTTAAACCAGGACTTGACGTGTTTGTTGATTGAATTGATAAATCTGCTGTTCGGTTTTCTCATCAATCATAATATCCGGCTTGCAGCCATTGGGGCAGGTGAGGCGGGGAGTGGTGCCAAACAGACGACAAATCAGAGGCCGTTCAGCATAGACCTGGCAGCCATTATCACCCAGATGCGGGCAGCTTAGTTCAGCCAATGCCGCTTCATGTTCCTGTTCACTTTTGACAGGCAGCATGGCCATTTCTTCGCTGGAGGTTGTGACCGGGCCGCAGCAGTCGTGGCAGCCCGGCTGGCATTTAAATGACGGGATACGCTGGCGCAGGAAACGGATCTTTTGCTGGTTTTTGGTCATACAGTGGTCATTCCTGAGAGCGGCTACATCACCTGCTTTTAATCAGGGTATTTTAGCAGATAATGGTGGTCTCCATTTTTGATCGGAGGCTATTTTATCTAACCCCTGCTGTGGCCAGCGCGCGTTGGATTTGTCTGGTTGATTCCTGTAAACCCAGTACCGCCATGGCGTGGTCGCCTTGAGCGGCGATATCGATTGCTTCTGCTGCAATCTTTTTTCCCTTGTCGGTATAGCGATTGATTAATTTAATCGCGCCTGGGCTAGGGTGCCTTAGTGAAATAGCCAGGGGGACCAGATCCTCAAAGCTTTTATAACGGGCGAATTCATATTCAAATTCTTCTTCAGCTGTCTCGAAGTTCTTGTCGTAAAAAACCTCCTGGCCATGGAATACATTGATTAAGGCTGTTGTAATCGATGTCTGGGCTTTTGAAAGGATTTTATATGCGGCCTCATATTGCCCGTTCATTGACAGTTTAACCGCGTTATCATCCATTTTTTGAAATGCTGCCGGGCTGATTTTTGAATCAAATGATGTGTCGTTCTGATCTTCAGCCGGTGTGAATTGTTGTGCATAGGAATCTTTGTAGATTCTAAAGCTTTTCAGAAGTTTGGTGTACCTGTCGCGATGATCGATTGTTGCGCTTTCATGCATTACCATGGTGATAGCATCATTTGCATTGGCCAGCGCTGTTTTTGCCAGTTTAAGGGCTTCACGGTTGTTGTTGTTTTTTAGTGCCGCTTCTGATGCTGAAACATTGGTTTTTGCTTTTTTCAATAATTTTCGCGCCGATGAATCCTGACTGTTTTCGACCTTCTTAGCGGCTTTGCCCTCAGTTATTGTTTTTACAATAGTGATTTTTTGTTTGACCATCTCGTTTGAAATAATGCCAGATGCGGCTTTAATTGCAGCATTTAGATTTGATCCCTCAAGGGTAACCGTATCGCCTTCGTTAATTACATGAACCAGACCGCCCATATATTTATGATTTCGGCAGGCATAAAAGATACGTTCAGGAACCTGGTCATTGGGTGAGAATTTGATTTTACCCTTGTAGATGAACTGCCCGGTTATACCTTCGGTCACCGTGCCCGTGCCCCAGCCCTTGGCTTTGCGAGAAAAGTAAAAGTCATGTTTAACACTGCTGTTCACAGCAAAAATATATGTCTTGCCACGTGTTAAAATGATTTCCTTACCAAAAACACCATCAACCGCAAACCCCAGCTGACTACCCTGGTTATAGAATGGGTGCTCTTCAGTTTTTTTACCGCTGGTCACAGAAAATGTATGTCCCTCATTGTCTGTGGAAAGCATCTCTTGAGCCATGATATCTGCAGGGAGCAATATCAACAGGGTGATACTTCTGGTTAACAGCTTAATTTGCCATATGTTCCAGTGGATGAACATGTTACGTTGACCTCATACAGATTGATTGATTAAATCGAGTATAGACTTTTCACTATTAGATTAAAAAATGATTTATTCGTACTGATACTGATTTGAGTCCAGGTGGTGGAGTCAATGTTTAAATGTTGATTATGCCTGCCTGTGTACAAATTAAGTATCGGTTCAAACTGGCATAACGGGGTTTATGATAATGATCTTGAAGAGGGCGCTAGAAATGATGCCTTATCTTTTTAGACTGGCAAGGTGATATATGTCTGTTGTCTCACATGACTGGTTAAATAAACTGCCCAAGGTTGAGTTGCACCTGCATTTGGAGGGCAGTCTGGAGCCTGAGCTTATGTTTGAGCTGGCCAATAGAAATAGCATTGAGCTGCCTTTCGAAACAATAGAGCAAGTGCGTTGTGCCTACGAATTTAATAATCTTCAGGATTTTCTGGATATCTATTATCAAGGTGCCAATGTTTTGCAAGTGGAACATGACTTTTATGACCTGACATGGGCATACCTTTTAAAATGTCAGCAACAGAACGTCGTTCATGTTGAACCCTTCTTTGACCCACAGACCCATACAGACCGTGGCATCGAGTTTGAAACTGTCATCAAGGGGATTTCACGGGCATTAAACGATGCTCAAGCCCAGCTTGGTATCAGCAGTCAGCTGATTATGTGTTTTTTGAGACACCTCAGTGAAGAGGCGGCGTTTGCCACCCTAAGACAGGCTGAGCCATTTCTTGATCAGATTATTGCTGTTGGCCTGGACAGTTCCGAACAAGGTCATCCACCTGAAAAATTCAGTCGAGTCTTTGCCAAGGCGCGTGAGATGGGTTTGCTGGCAGTTGCTCATGCGGGTGAAGAAGGACCAGCAGAATATGTCTGGACAGCGATCAACGATTTAAAGGTCTCACGTATTGATCACGGGGTGCGGTCAATGGATGACCCTAAGTTGATGGCATACCTTATTGACAGCAAAATACCGCTAACCGTGTGTCCATTATCAAATACAAAATTGCGCGTGTTTGATGAAATGTCGCAACATAATATTTTGGAGATGCTGCAACAAGGTGTCTGTGTCACGGTTAATTCTGATGATCCTGCTTATTTTGGCGGTTACATGACAGAAAATTTTGTCGCGCTGGTGCAGGGGCTTGATATGGATAAAGGTCAGGCCAGACAATTAGTGCTGAACAGCATTGATGCCAGTTTTACCACTGATGTTAGAAAACGAGAAATACTGGGATTACTTGAAGATTAACCATTGCTGGCTGTTGTATCCATGAAAAAAATCAATGTAAGTCTCGGTCTAACCAAACCTAAAAGTCCAGCCAATGTCGGTGCTGTTATGCGTGCCGCAGGTTGTTATGGCGTTGACGCTGTTTTTTATACCGGCGAACGTTATGACCGTGCGGTTAAACTAAATACGGATACAAAGGCGGTTAGTAGCAGGATTCCCTTAACCGCTGCAAGAAATCTACAGGGGTGCATTCCTGAAGGTATGAAAATTGTTTGTATAGAACTGGTTGAAGGAGCGACCCCTTTGCCTGAATACCAACACCCTGATCGTGCGATGTATATTTTTGGCCCTGAAGACGGCACGATCAGCCAAGAGGTGATTGATAATGCCGATGGCGTTGTTTATATACCAACCCTAGGCTACATGAATCTGGCTGCGACAGTCAATGTAGTGTTATACGACAGGCTGGCAAAATCAGACCTGAGTTTTGCTACTGATGAGCTGATCCGTAAAAGCAGGGATACCAATAATAAAGTCAAAGTGAAAGCGCTATTAAAGCCTGTGTAGTCATGGCTGTAACTGAATCTGTTTCAAAGCAGGATCTGACGGCTCTTTTCAGGGGGGAGCTGTTTCACTGAAGATTAATCAGATAATACTGCGATGAAAGCTAACGGGGCAGCAGCGAATTCAATCATGTTACAGATGTGTGTTTACGCTGTGAGTCTGACCAGGTGTCGATGCCATGATTATCATCAGCTGGCTCTGAGGTAGATTTGGTGGACTCAAAATGATCCTTGTCAATGATGTCACCCAGACTGATCTTAGTGAGGTAGTCGTTTATGTTGTCACTGAGCGATTGCCATAGCTGCTGTGTTTTTTGATGACGCTCATTGATCTTCATTACTTTTTCTTTGCCGGTACGTTCATCAACAGCATGAATAATCTCTGCAATGGAGATTTCACTGGCCGGCCGGGATAGTCTATAGCCACCGCCTGGGCCGCGTGTGCCAGCGACAAGTTTTGCTTGTCTTAAACGGGCGAATAGTTGTTCAAGGTAAGACAATGAAATTCCCTGGAACTCTGAGATATCTGCCAGAGTTACTTTGTTGTTACTATCAGCATTTAATGCAAGATCCAGCATTGCAGTAACTGCATAGCGTCCTTTTGTTGAAAGCTTCATTGTTGTGCCCCCCCCTGAATTCGTGTGAAAAACCAATAAAATTACTCAGGTAAATAATGGCACTGTGGGTCTGCCAATTCAATGTCTCAAACTGACATTTAACATGGTTTAACAATTGTGTGGTTTCTATGCCTTGTCAGTGCTGTCTGATTAATCTTCCTTGAAACGGCTGCCCCTGAGCAGGCTCTGTTTGCCATCTCGCCTTGTAGATTGCAGTGAAATAAACCATTAGGAATACAATGTATATATTGCGAAATAAAAGCCCATATAGCCTTCAGGAAGATCGTCCCATAGGGATATAATGATTTAGTCATGATTTGTGTATAGCAATAGCAGGGAATATCAGATGAGTAACGAACAGGATTTTTCACATAATGATGCCTTATCTTTTCTCAACCTGAAGGGAGAACTGAAAGGTAAGTTGCTCGCAGCCCATAGTGCCGTTAAAAAAAATATGCCTTTTATTGCTCGCATTGCTATTGCCCTTTATGACCCGCAAACAAAAATACTCAAAACCTATCTGCATAGCAGTGGCGTAGATAATCCACTGGAACATTATCAATCGTTGATTGATAACGCGCCGTCTTTGAAAGAAATATTAGAAAAAGGAAAATCTCGCGTTATCAATAACATGCTGACCTTTGAGGACAGTGACAAAAAACATATTAGGCGTCTGGGAAGGCAAGGCTATGCCGCCAGCTACACCATGCCGATGTTTAATAATGGTGACTTTTTTGGATTTTTATTTTTCAATTCATACGAAAAAGAGGTTTTTACTGAAAAGGCATTAGAAGAACTGGACCTTCATGGCCACCTCATCTCATTGATGCTTATTAATGAACTAAGCACCATTCAAACGCTTGGTGCGGCGATTAAAACCACCAGTCATATGACTCATCATCGCGACCCTGAAACAGGCAGCCATCTGGATCGAATGTCGCGTTATAGTCGCCTGATTGCCGAGATTTTGGCAGATAAATATGAGCTTGATGATGACTACATCGAACAGATATTCATGTTTTCACCTCTGCATGATATTGGCAAAATTGCCATTCCGGATCACATTCTGCTAAAAACGGGCAAGCTTACTGAAGATGAAATGAGCGTCATGCGCACCCATTCACAAAAGGGTAAGGAGATCATTGATGAATTACTGGAAAACTTTGGCATGAATAACATCTCACATGCCAATATCCTGCGTAACATTGCGGCCTACCATCACGAGACTATCAATGGCACAGGTTACCCGGAGGGGCGTTCTGGCAATGATATCCCGCTGGAGGCGCGTATCGTCGCTGTTGCTGATGTTTTTGATGCCCTTACCAGTGAAAGACCTTATAAAAAGGCCTGGAGCAATGATGAGGCTTTTGAGGCCCTGGCTGAAATGGCGGGGGAAAAGCTGGATCAGGATTGTGTTGACGCCTTGCTGTCGCATCATGAAGAGATTGAAGAAATACAGCGGCAGTTTGAAGAAAGTATGTTTAGTTAGCTTCTTTCTCCTTTATCTAAAGCCCATCAAAAACAAGTCAGCCACTGATTCAGGGGTGTTTGAAACAGTGGCTGATTAATGTTTATCAGCCTGCTAGGCGGTAATGTGCCCACTTTCAATTCGTTGGGCATCCATTTTTTTCAGCTCTCTGGTGCCGGAAACAACGATACTGGAGTCTGGTGTGTATTCCAGTGTGCTATCCAGCTGCTCATAGGGCACTGTGTTCAGAATGACCTTGATGGCATTTAACCGGGCAAGGTGCTTGTTATTAGAGCGGATGATGGTCCAGGGGCATTCGGTTGTATGGCTGCGCTTGAGCATCTCGTATTTAACATCGGTGAATTCATCCCAGCGATCCTGAGCTTGCAGATCGACTTCACTCAGTTTCCATTGTCTCAGAGGGTCGGTGCGGCGTTTTTCAAAGCGTACCGCCTGTTCTTCTTTGGT
>JAJRTX010000255.1 GCA_021545665.1 Zetaproteobacteria bacterium | reverse complement strand
GTATCGGAAAAACTGTAATGTTCAAGGGAGCGAGGAGGTAAGAAATGGTTACATATCCTCTTCATACCACCCGTATGGATCGGTGCCATTATCAAGTTTTCGAGTGCGGAAATTATAGTCTCCGATCAAATTACCTTCTGCATATTCCGCATCATCCTCGGATGCAGTCGCACTTTCGGCCAGCAGGCCGATGATGCCCACGATAAGCACGCTCATGCTGCGAATGATTGCCTTTGCACCAGTTAGTATTCTGTCAAGGCACGCCACGAATACTGTAAATAGTTTGTGCTGGTTATCCATCGCAATATATCCCTAAATCCCGCAAAATTTATGGTCTGATGCGGGATGTCAGTTTTCTCAGAATTCTCCATCCCGTACTACACCATCTTTACTGATTACTTGGATGTTCTTGAGCCTAATTGGATCATTTCCTGGCAGTGGCCCATTGCCATTCTCGATCGATTTGGCAGCAACGCTGGTCAGTTTGCCTAAGGTATCAGACCCAGAAAGTGCTTTGCTGTCACCGTAGTAGTCAAACCAAGGCAGCCCGGCACTTGTGTAATCACCGGCTGTTGGTGGCATATACGGTGGCCGGTATCCTGTGATTTCCTGATATTGATCACTGTTAGCTAAATGAATAAAACACCGAAAGCCATTTTCCTGATCCCAGGCATCAATACCGAATTCATCGTCATAGATTATCTGTCGCATGAACCCACCCGCTGCCAGGCCCATGTCGAGGGTCGCCGCTTCTCTGATCAAATCGGGCGTCGGCATACATTCAAAGACTGCAATCTCATCATTCTCAAAATGCTTGATGTACTCGTCATGTTTCATAGGATAGACAATAATTTGGAGCCCGCCATGTTCAGCCTTACCTGTGATTTGTTCTTCGGCGGTAAAGCCTTCACCGAGAGGCATGGCAACAAACCGCCGAATATATTCTTTCGAGACATTGAAGCCATCGAGCCAGGGCTGATCGGGTGTGACGACATAGTCCTGTGGATCATCCGAAAGACCATTGTTCCAAGATTCCCCGGAAACGGCGTTAATCTTACCGGCTGCAATTTTGACGGCGCAGGGATAATCGCCGGTAAATTTTATCCAAAGAGCCTCTGATTGATACATCGGAACAAATACACCACCGTGCGAGCGCCAGCTGTCAGGCAGTTTGTCCGCGAAATCATCGACGTGCTCCACTGGCAATCGCCCTAGGCCTGGGGGTAGGGGATACTCCTAGTTGTCATCAGGGATTCTCAATGCGCGCTGGAAGTCGAAGCAGCAGACCGCTTCCTTGTGAATATCCGGAAACCGGAAGATCAGTTGGTTGTCCAATAGTTCGATCATGATTTTCCTTTACTGGTTACCAATCGCCATCTCGGACATCCCGGGCAATGCGTAGGATCGCGTGATCCGGCATTGATTTGAACTGGCGTATCAGCTCTGCAAACAGTTGTGGGCGTTTTCGGATGATCTCCTGCAGGTCCGATGACACCTTTCCAGCCATTGCCAAAAGCACGTCCGCATCCTCACCGAGTTCCATTGCTAAGGCCCGAATTTTCGCTTCGGATGGTGGTGCAACATCACCCCGCTCGAACTTACTGAGATAGGCGGGCTCTACGCCGATTCGCTGGGCTACTTGCCGGACTGAGAATCGCCGATCTTGCGACTTCAAGATCTCACGTTGTTTGCGGATATATTGTCCAAATGTCATGTGTACTACATAGTACACATGACATTTTGTATTGCAAACCCTTAGATGGCTATCTTTCATGATGTGAGGGAGCAGGTATTTGCCACACGCCTCCCCGGGATATTTCATGTCTGTGGTGATATTGAGATATCCATAAGCAGAAGAACCCCTCTCAATTCAGGATTGCTTGATCTGCCCGAGAAGACGTTTATCATCAATGCTAGTTTCCTTTCCTGTCCTGTCGTATCACCACATCTTGCTGGATTATGATCGTTTAGTGCAGCTTGCTGCCACCACCGTAACGATTGACCTCTCATGCAGGCACTTGGAGGTGACACTTAATCGCACAGATACCTAGTCAATCTTGTACCCTCGATCCGTACGTTTTTAACGGCTCCAATTAAAATTCTCCTGGCTAGCGTTCCCTGTTCATACTTGTATTCGTCCGAGCACGTTAGTGTCTCAGCTCTCAGCTGTGTATAGAGTAGGGCTTGTCATGCCGGATGGGCTACGCCTCCTTGATCCTGTTTTTGCACTGAAAGCGGTAGATTGTAGGCAGGGTTGCCGGTCGGCAAGCCTTAAAGATAAGAGGGTGAAGTGTCGCTGTACTGGATAACTCTACAGAAGAAGCCTTGCATGTAGGCATATGAATATGCGGTAACGACCAAAGATATGGCACCCGAGAATTACAGATGCCAGAGGGCTCATTTTCCTCGGCGGCCATATTTGACGTTACATCTTTTGACGACAAACAGGCAAGCGATGTTAATTTTTATGGCAGTGTGGCGATGACGCCCACTTCTATCATCATGGTGAATATCCCATTCAGGGTAGCCAGTTTACCAGTCACGATTGGCAGAGGTTTTTTATAGGTTACGGACTGAATGCCGGCATCAGTTACCCTGAGTGATTGAGATGACAATGCCATGCTAGAAAGATTCTTTCAGCGACTCAAACGTGAGCAAATAAACCCCATGTTTTCACGCTGCGCAACGACGCTTGTGCAGAAATATTTAGTCTTCCGAAAATATTTTATTACCTCGAATTCTGGTAGATTATTTTTTAATAGACTCCCGCTAGTCGAGCAGGGGACACGATACAAAGAGCGGCAGGAACATCTCTAGTGAAATGGGGCTATCCAGGCTGTTGGATGGGTTTATTCTAAAGTGATTAAGTCCGGGTTCTTAGCTCACAAATCTGAGTTGAATTTTCCTCTAGTTTAAAAATACCGAGATAGGAGATGGTTTCATGTTTCGTTTTATTCATGCTGCTGATATCCACCTTGATAGCCCTCTACATGGGCTAGTGCGTTACGAAGGTGCCCCCGTAGAGGAAATTCGTAGTGCAACTCGCCGTGCTTTTAATAACCTAGTCGAACTTGCGATTAATGAAGGTGTGGATTTCGTCTTGTTGGCTGGTGATCTCTATGACGGTGATTGGAAGGATTACGATACAGGCCTCTATTTCGTAGAAAAAATGGGGCACCTTCGTGAAGCGGGTATCCCGGTATTCATGGTTGCGGGGAATCATGATGCCGCTAGCCAAATCACGAAACATCTTCGGTTACCGGATAATGTAAAGAGCTTTAGTACGTCTAAACCCGACACATTTATTATTGATAACTTGGGCGTGTCAATACATGGGCAAGGGTTTAGTAAAAGGGAGATCACCGACAATCTCTCAGAGACATTCCCCCAAGCAAGTCAACATCATTTTAACATTGGCCTGTTGCACACTTGTCTGGATGGAAAGCCGGGGCATGCTGCCTACGCACCTTGCTCGATAGATGATTTACGCTCTAAGGGATATCAGTACTGGGCGCTTGGTCATATCCATAAACGTGAAGAGGTTTGCCGCGATCCCTGGATTGTATTTCCGGGCAATGTACAGGGGCGACATATCCGTGAGACTGGCTCCAAGGGCTGCACCTTGGTAACGGTAGAGGATGCTGAAGTGACAGATGTTGAGCATCATGATCTTGATGTATTGCGTTGGTCACGGTGTGATCTCGATGTTTCTGGCTGTGAAACGACCGATGATATTCTTGATCGCGTGCGGGATGGCCTGCAAGAGACGCTTGATGCTGCCCAGGGGCGGCCAGTCGCTGTGCGTCTTGAACTGCAAGGACGTTGTGAGGCTCATGCAACATTGCACGCAGAATGGGAACATTGGGTGCAGGAATATCGCGCACTGGCGAATGATTCTGGAGGTGCAGGAATCTGGCTAGAAAAGGCGGTGCTCAAAACAAGCCCGAAAATGTCTACCGAAGATGCATTAGAGCGTAATGACGCATTTGGAGGGTTGCTTCGCACCATTCATAACATGGAACTGGGCAGTGATGCCTTGGAAATGCTTGCTGATGAGCTCTCTCCACTGTGCAAAAAACTCCCTGCCGAGATGCAAAGAGGAGAAGATTCCTATAACCCGGCAGACCCTAAACAGATTCAGAATGCTTTGGAAGATATCAAAGAGATACTTGTCAATCGTCTATTGATTTCGGAGCAGTTGCCATGAAGATTCAACGCGTGAATTTTTCGGCATTTGGTCCTTTCACGGATCTCGAATTGCTACTCAATCAGAAAGGTGATGGTTTTCACATTATCTATGGGCCCAACGAGGCAGGAAAAAGCTCGGCCCTACGAGGATTGAAGGCGCTATTATTTGGCATCAAGAATAATACATCTGATAACTTTCGCCACGAAAATCAGAAGCTTCGCATAGAAGGCTGCCTACAACGTGCCGATGGTGCTGAGCTTGCGATTGCGCGTCGTAAGGGCACTAAAAACACATTAATGACAATAGATGGTGATGTGCTTGATAGTAAGGTGTTGAACCCCTACATGAATGGTGTCACTGCTGAGTTGTTTGAGTCTTTATTTGGTATTGATCATCAGGCACTAAGAGAGGGCGGGAAAGAGATCCTTAAACAAAAAGGCCAAGCTGGGGAGATGCTTTTTTCTGCGGCGCTGGGTAGTCGTATGTTGCATAAAGTTCGGGAGCAACTAGACACCGAGGCCAGCGAACTTTTTCTACCTACTGGTTTGAATCCGAGAATAAATCTGGCAATAAAGGAATACGCTGGCCTAAAAAAGAAAATCAGGGAATGTTCACTTTCATCAGCAAAGTGGGATGAACAGCGAAATTCTTTGGAGCGGGTCACTCGGGAGTGGCAAAAAGTCGAAGACGAGATAACCGATACAAAACG
>JAJRTX010000254.1 GCA_021545665.1 Zetaproteobacteria bacterium | reverse complement strand
TTCATGACTGTGGAAGGGAGCGTGAATACGGATGTATTCCACAAGTTTATCAAGAGGCTGGTGGCAGACATGAAGCAAAGAATCTTCCTGGTTCTGGATAATTGCCGTATCCACCATGCAAAAAAGGTAAAAGAACTTGTCGACGCCATGGGTGAGCACATTGAGTTGTTTTTTCTGCCTGCATATTCACCGCAGCTAAATCCTGATGAATTGGCATGGGCTCACGTGATGGAAAAACCAGGATGGCAGAGTGTAAAATCAAAGGGCGACCTCAAGACTAAAGCCCTCAGTGCACTATGAGCATTACAAAAAACACCTGAGATTGTGCGATCTTTCTTTCAATACTCGACCTGTTTTTACACGCAGAGATAACTGGCTTTGTTTATGAAGGTCTTAGTATAAGTCGGTAAGACCAGTTTAACTGTACACTTGTATCAACCAACGTGGAGCTGGGAAAAAGCGCCAATATAATGAACACATAATAGCCCTGCAATCCGATAGCCAATCATGGTTCTTCAACCACAATCACAGACACACTGGACCTACTCAGCGGATTGGAATTGGCAATCTCTACAATCAAATCATATTTTCCTTCCGGATTCTCAAATCTCATATTGAATTCATGATTTTTAAGGCTGTAACTGCGATAATGTTCAATTAACTTTTCCACATCATCATCTACTCTCAAAATGCGAAAAGTAAGTGGTCCGACATCATCTGAGACCAGAGTAATACTATAATTACCCGGACGATCCGGCATATCAAAAAACTCACGTGATTCCTGGAAAGGCGGTACATGCGCATCACGAAAATAGAGATAATCCTTTTCAACATGACCGGCCATAGCCGTGCCAGCAAACAGCACAAACCACATCAAAGCCATGTAGAACAAACGTGTCATCAATTCTCCTGTGTCTCTATATCATATTTATCACACAAATAACGCATTTTATCTTTAGCACGTTCACCGAACCCAAGCCACCGTCCAGCTCGTGCTTTAATATGATTATTGCGCTGCAATGCTGCCTCAACCAGTTGCCTTTCAAAACTGGCAACAGCCTTCTCAGCCCTGATGCCCGTATCCGGTAATAGCTGAAACCATAATTGTAAGGGGTCACCATCATCCGCAACCGATTGCGGCCCGGCTAGTGATGGTAATGTTTCAACCACTGACCCTGTGGATAATACCACTGCCCTCTCAATAACATTTTCCAGTTCGCGCACATTTCCCGGCCAGCTGTAACGGGACAATTGCTCCAGCACTTTCTCACTCAGGGCATCCATGCGTTTGCCACACATAGCTGCCTTACGGAGCAATATTGCTTCCGCCAGTTGTGGCAAGTCTTCAACATGCTCACGCAAAGGCGGTACGGAAATTTCCACAACATGAATGCGATAATACAGATCATCGCGAAAAGTGCCGTCAACCACCTTGCGCTCCAGGTCTTCACGTGTTGAGCACATCAGGCGCACATCCGAACAAATGACGGCATCACCACCCAGGCGTGAAAATTCACCCGATTCCAAAACCCTGAGTAGTTTGGCCTGCACCGACAGAGGCAGCCCGGTCACTTCATCAAGAAACAGAGTGCCGCCATTGGCGCGCTCAAACCAGCCGAGCTTCCGCTTTCTGGCTCCTGCAAAAGCTCCTTTCTCATAACCCAACAGTTCGGACTCCAGATAATCAGCATTCATGGCTGCACAATTGATGGCAATGAATGGCTGCTCAGAACGCTTGCTGACAGCGTGCAAATGTCTGGCTACAAGCTCTTTGCCAGTACCTGTTTCACCTCGGATCAACACTGCTGACGGTGCTGAAGCAACCTGAGTGATCATAGTTTTTAGTTGCAGCATTATTGCGGACTCACCCAACAGATCGGTATTTACCCGCGTTTCCAGTGCCCGTTTCATTTCCTGATCACGCATAGCCTTCCAGCGTGCTTCCATCGTCCGATCAATAGTGCTTTTTACTTCATCCGGATCAAATGGCTTGCCAAAAAAATCTTCTGCACCGAGTTGTTGTGCCCTTACTGCAAGAGCCCGCTGATCATGGCCGGTAATCACAACCACCGGTGTATCGGGGCTCTCTGCACTCAGACGTTCCAGATAGCCCATGCCAATTTACGGATTATCCGGCTCAGGCGGTAATGCCAGATCCAGTACTACCAGATCAACGCGGTACCCTGATAAGGCCGCATCTGCAGCTTCCAGGTCGCCTGCTTCCAAAACCTGATAACTATCCTTAAGTAATAGTTTCAGGTTCAGGCGATTAATATCATTATCATCAACAACCAGTATGGTGCGCTTCATGTTCAACTCTCCTTACTTTGGCTCGGATTGTTCACAAATGTTGCCGTATCTTCTGCTTGATATTCGGTGTGATTCTGCCACAGGGGCAAGCGTACAATGAAGGTGGAACCTTTCCCCGCACCTTCGCTTTCTGCAGCAATGGTTCCACTGTGGGCCAATATAATTCGTCGACTTAAATACAGCCCCACACCAAGCCCTGTGCTTTTGGTGGTCGAAAACAAACGAAATAAATGCTGGGTGACAAACTCCTCGGAAATGCCATAACCTTCATCGGTCACGCGCACTTCAATACATGGTTTGCCGAATTCATCCGTTGATTCTATTGCAGTAATAAGAAGTCTTCCCTGGCTCTGCATAGCCTGCACCGCATTATCATATAAATTTTCAAATACACCGCGTAGCAGAACAGCATCGCCTGCCACCGCCGGCAATGTCACCAGCTCATGTTCCAGCTGAATAGCCTCCGGCCATAATCTTTCACGAATAGTTGCTTGCAACATTTCGACAAGATCGAGAGGAACAATTTCCGGGTCTACCGGGGCATTCGGATCGCTAACCCGTTGCATCAGGGTCTGCATCCGACCCGTAACCTTGCCAATGGCCACCACCATCCGCTTTAGGTCATCATCATCCAGTTTACCTGAGCCAAGATGATGCGCCAGAAAGGAGAGGTCATGCAGACGATTCTTTAAGTCGTGAGAATGCAATTGCTGTGTTACGCGAGATAATGAATCCAGCCGTGCAGCTTCAGCCTGTTGATGGGTCAATCGTGCATGCTCCAGACTCATAGCAGAAAATTTTGCCAGAGTCTCAAGGCTGGCACGCTCCTCCGCATCCAGAGGCCATTCATTTACTCTGGGGCCCAGCCACAAATACACCTCATCATTGCCATGTGGCAATTTCAGACAGAGATCATAAGCATCATGATTTCGCAGTTTACTGTCAGCAAGATCGATAGTCGGCGCATTGGCCGGAAACGAGAACCAGCATCCATCGGTCAATAAACGTTCGTCCAGCGCTGCATAACGCCGACGGCTTACCTTACAGATACGTTCAAGCAATGCAGCCTCGATATCCTGCACTGGCAGTTCAGACAAATCCTCTGCTCCAAGATGCCGGATTGCTGCCAGAGTATCGAGCTGATCACGGAAAAATAGCCGATCCAGCCTGCGCTGCATGCCCTGAACAAGGGGTGCATAACCGAAAGCAGCGGCAATCGCAGCGATAACCATGGCCCAGGCAGAAACTGAATGACCGCTCATGGCATAAACGCCAAATTCGGCCAGCATCAGTACCAGTATAAATACAGCGATAGCCACCAAAGTGGCAGCAAAATAAGCAAAAGAATGCACCAGCCGCCGGACACTGAACATCAAGCGCAGCGAAGTTGGCACCAAGCAGAGCACATTATTCACCGTTCAACCTGTCACAGACACCAGAAAAACGGGATGTTGGAAGTTCTTCTGCGCAATGAATAATACCGTTCAACTATTACAGGAACCAAGCTGTTCAGGCTTAAAGTCCTGCATGGCATTTCGTAACTGCTCTAGCAGCTCTCCGGACATAGGAACCAGAGGCAGACGGTGTTCACCGGACATCCAGCCCAGCAAATGACAGGCAGCCTTGACCGGAATCGGGTTGGACTGAATGAACAATACTCTGTTCAATTCACTCATGGCAAACTGTGCATCTCTTGCAGCCTTAATATCACCTCGGCGCATAGCATCGGTCAGCGCCTTCATCGTCCGGGGAGCAATATTGGAGACCACCGAAATTACACCATGCCCACCAAGAGCCATGAACGGCAACACTGTCGCGTCATCGCCGGAATAATATTCCATGCGTTGCCCACAAGCATTAATGATATGAGTCAATTGTTCCAGATCGGCAGTAGCCTCCTTGATTCCGATGATATTGGCCACATGGGATAAGCGCCTCACCGTTTCAGGTAGAATATTCGAACCTGTTCTGCCTGGAACATTGTAAATAATCTGAGGAAGATGTACCGCATCGGCAACAGCCTTATAGTGTTGGTAAATGCCTTCCTGAGTTGGTTTGTTATAATATGGGGAAATCAACAGGGCTGCATCAGCGCCAATAGCCTTGGCTGCTCTGGTTAATTCAATTGACTCAGCTGTATTATTACTACCGGTTCCGGCAATAACCGGCACACGTCCGGCTACCTGCTCCACAGCAATGCGGATCACCTGCTTGTGCTCTTCAAATGAAAGTGTTGCCGCCTCACCCGTTGTGCCGGCAGGCACAACGCCATTCACTCCTGCTTCCATCTGGCGTTCCAGATGCGCACGAAATCCTTCTTCATCAATATGTCCATTCGAAAATGGTGTAACCAGTGCAGTCATGGTGCCATAAAACATGCAATCCTCCATTCATCAGCAATACCAAACTATAACCTCTTCATCTTTGGGTGAAAGAGGATTAATTTGGGCGACCATAATCTAATCCGGATTAGGTGATAAATGCTGTCGTACTATGACCTGAGCCAATTGCCCGCAGGCAACAGAATTCAGGAAAGTTTTTTCAGCCCTTGATATTCTTCTACCTCAACATATACACAGGCTGGATAAATAGGCCCAATATCGACCATCACCCAGACATCGCCCCGCAACCCCATTTCAACGTCAAAAACATCCCCCAACTCGACAAGTTCAAAAATTGGACAAGGCAATGAGATCGGCCCTATTTGTTGATCCTGATTATCAAAATTCAGGCTCAGGGTGTTATCTTCCAGGCTTATGACCCGGCCATGTCCCTCGACAAAGCGGGAAAACTGCTTGCCGCGCAATCGGGGTGGCACACCGCCCCCGGAGCGCACAAAATAATACAGAACATGTGACAATCTGGCAGTCCGAACTACAGTAGGCGTAACTTCAGCAAGAGCCTCCACAAATCCAGGGTACTCGCCTTGCTTCCACCAGCCATGCAAATGAATAAAATCTATCCACTCCTGCAAAACTTCTGCATAGGCCTGAATCAGCTCGGCATCACTGGTTTCACGAAGCAAAAACCAGCCGAGAAAATCGCGGATATGCTCAGGATCAAGCACCTCCAGAAGTAACGATCCAAGATTGCTACTTTCTTCAATATCGCCATCGAGAAGCTCCATCATATGTTGCTCAAGACCTTCCTCCCATTCGGCAAAATAAGATTCTTCGACCATATCCTGATCCTGAAACAAATCAGAATAATGAATCAGGTACTGAGCCAGCATTTCCAAACATGTTTCAGCTTCAGGGATGCCTCCACACCTGGATTTATATGCGTTGGAAAGTTGTTGTAAAAAGCTGTCCATCGCCTGCTGAAGCGTTTGCTGGTGACTCATGAATACCGACACATTAACGGATCATACATACAAACCCCTTTAAAGATGACTATAAATAAGTACTCTTAAAAAAATCGGAAAGCTGCCCCGATTCTTGCCCGAAATGATGCAAATGGCTATGTTCGCCCCACTTCGGCATAGCATGCACCAGTCAACAGCAGCCAGTAAAGAGGAATCATCATGCAAATCAACGTAACAATCATACGTGTAGGAAATATTCTGGAAGTAAATAACATGCTCTGGCGCGTTATGAAGACCAAGCATGTAACCCCCGGTAAAGGGGTAGCCTGCATGCAGGTTGAAATGCGCAATATCGAGACAGGAAACAAAACCAACAAGCGATTTAACTCAACAGAACGTGTTGAGCGCGTAATCCTGACACAGCGTGATATGCAGTATCTCTATGCCGATGGAGACAGTTATAACTTTATGAATATGGAAACCTACGATCAGATTTCCCTAAATGCCGACATGTTGGAAAACGTCCTGCCTTACCTGCTACCGGAGATGAAAGTCATTGTAGAATTCCACGAAGAACGACCCCTGAATGTTCAATTACCCCAAACTGTGGTACTGGAAGTGGTCGAATGTGACGCATCAATCAAGGGGCAGACCGCCACCGGCTCATATAAACCGGGCAAGCTGGAAACGGGGACTTCCATTATGGTGCCACCATACCTGGAAGCAGGCACCAGAGTAAAGGTCAATACAGAAAGCGGAGAATATGTCGAACGCGCCTGAATCAACAGTGTAAGTTGATCACTGAAACTGTATCCAAGAGACATCCGGCTTTGTGTTCTCACGCGGATTCAATTCGTAAGTGCAACTTTGATGAGCGTTTGAAAGAGCAAACTGCGGTAGCAGCCTTGCGCTTTTCAAACACGACTTATCAAAGGACAAGAAATGAACTACACGCAGCTTACCCAGGAGCAACGGTATCA
>JAJRTX010000253.1 GCA_021545665.1 Zetaproteobacteria bacterium | reverse complement strand
GGCCAATTTTGTGGCTTATGATTTTCTGTGTAGTTTCCAACATGAGGGTTATCTCCTTTTGATGTGTTTTCGCACTTCCATCAAAGCGGATAACCCTCAACTTTTCAAGTAAGGTGTCAGATCAAGTCGGAACTAATACACTTTAATCTATGTGTTACTGGCAGCTGCTGTCGTATCCCTGCTGCTGGATGAGTTCACCGATGCGGCATTCATTACGGCTGTGTTGGTGATAAATGCCATCATCGGAACCATTCAGGAATATCATGCCCAGAAGAGCGCTGAAGCATTGCGGAAAATGGTGCAGGCAAGAGCCATTGTGTTGCGAGATGGTGAGTCCTTTGAGATAGATGCCGCAGGTCTGGTACCCGGTGATATTGTACTGTTGGAAAGTGGCGCCAAGGTGCCGGCCGATATGCGTTTGTTGCAGACATTTGATCTGGAAGTAGATGAATCGTTGTTGACCGGCGAATCAGCACCGGTGCAGAAACAGGCCGGAGTGGCGCTGGCAGAAGAGACTCCGATGGCTGATCGGGTCAATATGTTGTTTTCCGGCACGCTGGTGAATCGTGGCCGGGACGGGGCGTGGTCAGCGCCACCGGCAATGTAACGGAAGTGGGATGTTTGGCCGCAGCAATGCAAAAGGGTGATGCGGCAAAGCCGCCGCTGATTCTGCGCATGGAGCGTTTTACCATGAATATCGCCATGGCGCTTGGTGCTGTTGTGCTGTTGCTGGCGGCAGTTGAGTTCCATAACGGCGTCGGCTGGCATGAGATTTTTATCGTTTCTGTTGCCCTGGCTGTTTCGGCTATTCTGGAAGGGTTGCCGGTGGCGCTGACGGTGGCACTGGCTATCGGCATGAATCGCATGGCAAAACGCAACGTGATTGTGCGTCGGCTGGTGGCTGTTGAAGCGCTGGGTTCGTGCACTGTGATTGCTTCGGATAAAACAGGTACGTTGACCATGAATCAACTGACCGTTCGCCGCATTGTGATGCCATCATCCGAACCATGGCAGGTCAGCGGTGGTAGCCTGTCTCCTGATGGCACTGTCAATGCCGAGCTGAGTGCTTTTTCCGAATTTGAAGCCGGTCAGCTCAATGATATGTGCCGGGCCGCCGCACTCTGCAACGAGGGTTTTTTCGGTCACCGCGATGGCCAATGGGTCAGTCATGGTGATGCGGTTGATGTGGCGTTGCTGGTGCTGGCCCACAAGGTTGGACTGACACAGTCTGGCCTGCTTGGCCGTTATCCTGAGCAGGCATCCATCCCCTATGAATCGGAATTCGGCTATGCAGCAACCCTGCACAGTGATGGCAATAACAGTCTGATCCTGATTAAGGGGGCGCTGGAGAAGCTGCTGCCGATGTGTGATTCGATGCTAACTACAGCAGGAGAAAAAGAGATCGACACAGGTATGCTTGAACAGCAACTGGAGTCACTGGCTGCCGATGGTTACCGCACGCTGGCATTCGCTCACACGCAGCTGGATAGCACATCTGAAATCAGCAATTTCGGACGCCAGTATCTGAAAAATCTGACGCTGCTGGGACTCGTCGGTATGATTGATCCCCTGAGACCTGAGGCCCGAGTAGCCGTTGAACAGTGCCATCGAGCAGGAATTCGTGCCTGTATGATTACCGGCGATCATCCCTCTACAGCCTATGTTACTGCCCGTGAAATCGGATTGGTTGAGGATATGGAACAGGTGGTGACCGGCAGTCAGTTGCGCGCGGTGGAAAAAGAAGGGCAGAATCAAATGGATATGCTGGTTGCCGGGGCCAATGTGTTTGCCCGGGTTGAGCCCAGCCAGAAGGTGGACATTGTGCAGTCGCTACAGCGCAGCGGCCATTTTGTGGCTGTTACCGGCGCTGGCTGCCTCACATGTCGGCGTGGCGATGGGAGAAAGGGGTACCGATGTGGCCAGAGAAAGTGCTGATCTGGTCATTGCCGACGATAATTTTGCTTCCATTGTTGCCGGTGTTGAAGAGGGCAGAATTGCTTATCGCAATATCCGCAAGGTGATTTTCCTGTTGATTTCCACCGGGGCTGCGGAACTGGTGCTATTCTTTCTGTCGCTGGCTTTGGCTATGCCGTTGCCGCTGACCGCCGTGCAGCTATTGTGGTTGAATCTGGTTACCAATGGCATCCAGGATGTGGCGCTGGCTTTTGAGCCATCTGAGGGCAATGAGATGCAACAGCCACCGCGTCAGCCGAAAGAACCGATTTTCAATCGCGTCATGATCGAAAGAACCTTGCTCTCGGCTGTCGTGATCGGTGTCTTGGCCTTCCTGGTTTTCCAAAACCTGTTATCTGTGGGTATGAGCGTTGATGAGGCGCGCAACAGCACACTGCTACTGATGGTGCTGTTTGAGAATGTACATGCGTTCAATTCCCGTTCGGAGGAGCGCTCAGTATTCAGCCACAATCCGCTGGCTAATCCTTTATTACTGTTTGGCACCCTGATCGCCCAGTTGGTGCATATCGGTTCGATGTATTTGCCGGGCTTGAACACTGTACTGGGCGTGCAGCCGGTATCGTTTGCGCACTGGCTGGCGTTGGTGCCAGTCGCCCTGGTGATTCTGCTGGTGATGGAATTACATAAATGGATTCGCGGGCGGCTGGATGATAGCCTGCAAAGCAGCGGAGCGAGTATGTGAGTGAGAACAAGGGTTATTACTTCTTAACGGTTGCCGGGCTGGAGCAACTGATCACTGTGCTGCAAGGCGACGGTTATCAAACCATTGCCCCTGTTGAGCAGGACGGGGCCGTGCTGTGGTCTGAGGTTTCGTCGCTTACTGAATTGCTGTTTGGGCGCCGCGAAGAACAGCAGCCGGGCAGTTTTCGTATCTCTGATGCAGATACAACTTATTTCGGCATCAATCATGGTTCTCAGTCATTAAAATCGCTGACTTTCAAAGCAAAGCAATCGCTGGTTCGGTTTACAAAGGATGAACAGGGCATCCATTTTGAGCCATCAGCGCCACAGGCAGAAAAGGTTGCTGTGATTGGTGCCAGAGCCTGCGATGTGGTGGCTTTGCAGATTCAGAAAAAAGTATTTGAACCTGCTGATTTTCCTGATCCATATTTCAAACAAGCCTGCGAAAACCTGCTGGTGGTTGCGATGAATTGTACGTTTGCCCAGACCACCTGTTTTTGTACTTCCACGCAAACCGGCCCGCAGGTCAAAAATGGATTTGATCTGGCATTGACAGAGATAGATTCGGGCTTCCTGCTTGAATCCGGCAGCAAGGCTGGCAAAAGCATTATTGAGCAACTGCATGCTGAATTAGCAGATCAGATCCAGCAGTTGCAAGCGGCTGACCGAGTTCAGGCATGTGCTGATTCCCAGGGCCGTTCTCTTACCGCAGGGCCATTAACGGATTTGCTGACCACTTACCGGGAGCATCCGCACTGGCAGCTTGTGGCGGATCGCTGCCTCTCCTGTGGCAATTGCACTATGGTTTGTCCGACCTGCTTCTGTCATACGGTTGAAGAAGTGCCTGATATTTCAGGAGAAGGTAGCGAGCGTTTTCGCTTGTGGGACTCCTGTTTCAATCCGGAACACGGTTATATTCACGGCAAGAATATGCGCCCGACGACCAGAGAACGCTATCGCATGTGGATTACCCATAAGTTGGGCACCTGGCATCAGCAGTTCGGCAGTTCCGGCTGTGTCGGTTGTGGTCGCTGCATCACCTGGTGCCCTGTCGGTATTGATATCACAGAAGAAGTGGCTGCCATTATGGAGCAGAAACAGTGAATGCGCTGAGTGATTATGCGATTGCCCGCATTATCGGCAAGCGGGAGGAATCTCCCGATATCTTTACCTATCGCCTGCGCTTTGAAGATGAAAAGATGGCCGAGTCATTTTCCTTTGCCGGTGGTCAGTTCAATATGCTCTATATCTTCGGCGTCGGTGAAGTGCCAATTTCGATTGTTTCAGATCCGGAGGATACCCATATCCTTGATCATACCATTCGCATTGTCGGGCGGGTAACCGGGGTGATTGGCAACATGAAGGTTGGCGATGAGATGGCGGTTCGCGGTCCGTTCGGCAATGGCTGGCCGCTTGAGTTGGCCAAAGGCAAGGATGTTGTTGTCATCACTGGTGGCCTTGGATGTGCGCCGGTCGTGGGCGCGGTTGAATATCTGTTTCGTCGTCGTGACTCGTATGGTGCAATCAAAATTCTGCATGGTGTGAAAACGCCGCGCGATCTGCTCTATGGTGAGCGTTTTGAAGCATGGCGGCAGCATCCGGATACGGAAGTGCTGCTGGCCAGCGATCAGCCCGAGCACCAGTGGAAAAATCATGTCGGCGTGGTCACCGAGTTGTTTGATATGGTCAGCATCAATGCGGCTAACACCATCGTTATGATGTGCGGGCCGGAGATTATGATGCAGATGGGTGCGAAACATCTGGAAGTGCGCGGCATCAGGCAAACCGATATTTATTTGTCGATTGAGCGTAATATGCAATGCGGCGTGGGCCTGTGCGGCCATTGCCAGATCGGCCCCTGGTTCACCTGTAAGGATGGCCCGGTGATGCGCTATGACAAAGTCGCGGCTTATCTTGGAACGAGTGGTTAACAAAATGCACCCACTGACTTGTCTTTCTGTCCACCTTTTTCGTTGTGAAAACAGTTACATAGCTTG
Organism: Zetaproteobacteria bacterium; assembly: GCA_021545665.1. The sequence goes on along the minus strand of JAJRTX010000253.1, from coordinate 8,709 downwards.
GGCTATGTGCCTGTTTTCTCGCCTTGAATTTGAACAGAAATCCCGCGCCAGTGTGCACATTATATTAACCCCTCATTCCATGGGAGGTCACTGAAATGGCTTTGCCCAGAGTTGCTGTATTCAAATTCGCATCCTGTGACGGTTGTCAGTTATCCATACTCAGCCTGGAGGAGGATTTGTTGCTACTGGCCGGGCGCATTGATATTGCCTATTTCCCCGAGGCATCAAGTCGTTTGCTGGAAGGGCCATACGATGTGGCTTTCGTTGAAGGCTCGATTTCAACACCCGAACATCTGGACGAGATAGAAGAAATCAGAGCGCAGAGCGCAGCACTGGTGACGATCGGGGCCTGTGCAACATCCGGAGGCATTCAGGCGCTGAGAAATGGTGTCGAAGGAGGTTTGGCACATCAGGTTTATCCGCACCCTGAATATCTGGATTCCTTGAATGATTCGACGCCAATCTCCGAGCATGTGAAAGTGGATTTTGAACTATGGGGCTGCCCGATTGATAAAGGGCAGCTCAGAAAAGTATTGGCCGATCTGCTGGCCGGAGTTACACCACGATTGCCTGAAATGCCGCTGTGTCTGGAATGCAAAAGGCTGGGTTACCCCTGTGTGATGGTGGGCAAGGGAGAAGCATGTATGGGGCCTGTCACGCGCACTGGCTGTGGCTCAATTTGTCCTTCGATGCAGCGCGGATGTTATGGCTGTTTTGGCCCGGCAGAACTCTCATTTCCAGCAGGCAGAGAAGGGCCAAATGCTCAGGCGCTGGCCGACCAGTTTGAACAGGCTTTGCAATTGGAAGCTGATGAGGTCAGGCGGAAATTCCACCTGATTCATAGCCATGCAGAGGTCTTTAGAAACATTCAGGGAGATCGCGAAGAATGAGTGATTCACGTATCATCAAGGTTGATCTACTGACACGTGTGGAAGGTGAGGGTGCATTGGGTATTGTGCTCGACGGAGATCGCGTGGTGGATGTGCAGCTGCGCATATTTGAGCCGCCGAGGTTTTTTGAGGGTTTTTTGCAGGGGCGGCATTACTCTGAGGTGCCGGATATTGTGGCGCGTATCTGTGGCATCTGTCCTGTTGCCTACCAGATGAGCGCCGTGCATGCATTTGAAGGGTTGTTTGAGGTTGAAATTGATCCTTCGATCAGAGCCTTGCGTCGTCTGCTTTACTGTGCTGAATGGATCGAAAGCCATGCTCTGCATATTTATATGCTGCATGCACCTGATTTTCTCGGTCTGGATTCCGCCCTTGAACTGGCACAGTCCCAGCCTGATTTACTGAAGCGGGCGCTGAGGCTGAAAAAATGTGGTGATGCCATCCTGAAACTACTCGGTGGTCGGGCTATCCACCCGGTTTCCGTGCAGGTTGGCGGTTTTAGCCGGGTGCCTGATGCACATGAACTGAATGCTCACCTTGAAGAACTGCTCTGGGCCAGGGAAGCGGCTCTTGAGACGGTACAGTTGGTGGCCGGATTCGATTTTCCTGATTTTACCATGCCCTATACCTTTGTCGCCTTGCAGCCGGAAGTCGAATACCCGATGAATGAAGGGTTGATTGCATTCAGGCCTTCTGGTCAGCCTGAGCAGGCTATTCGGCCAGCAGAATATGAAAGTCATTTTGTAGAACATCAGGTGCCGCATTCCAATGCCCTGCATTGCAGGTTGAATGAAAAACCCTATATCGTCGGCCCGCTATCAAGAATAGTCCTGAACAGAGCCAGGCTCAGATCCATATCAGGAGAGTCTCTGGATTCTGTTCCATTTAACCCGAACAATCCGCATCAGGCCATTATTGCCCGCGCCGTTGAATTACTGGATGCCATTGATGAGTCGATAGCATTGATTCAGGGCTATAAAAAACCGCAACATGCCAAAGCGCCGGTTTCGGTTCTGGCAGGTACCGCTCAGGCAGCGACTGAAGCACCAAGAGGTCTGCTTTATCACCGTTATCAGGTGAATGCTGAGGGTTTGATTGAGCAGGCTAAAATCGTTCCGCCGACAGCTCAGAATCAGGCTCAGATGGAGGCTGATCTGACCGCACTCCTGCCAGCGCTGGTTGGCCTGTCGGATGATGAAATCGGCAGAGCCTGCGAGCGCGTGGTGCGCAGTTACGACCCTTGTATATCCTGCGCCACCCATTTCCTTAAAGTGCAGGTTCAGCGTTTATGAACCCGCATCGAATTAGAATTGTCGGCATCGGCAATGCCCTCGCTGGTGATGACGGACTCGGTATTTATGCTGTAGAAATGATTCAGGAACGCATTCGAAAAAAGCAGTGGCCTCGCCTGGAGACGGTTGCACTGCCTGCACCCGGCCCGGAACTGTTTGAAGGTTTGAACGGTGATGATATGCTGATTTTGCTTGATGCATGTGAGAGCGGAGTGGCAGCGGGAACCTTGCACTGTTTTGGTGTGGATCAGATCAGCCATTCAGGGCTTAGGTACACATCTACGCACGGACTGGGGCTGGTCGACTGGATATTACTGGCCACAGTGACAGGTGAGGAGATGCCGGAAGTCCGGATTTATGGCATTGAAATACAACACTGCCGGATAGGGGAGCCATTGTCCGATATTGTAGCTGTAGCAATGCCTGAGTTGCTGCAAAGAGTGCATGCATGTATCGAAACCCGGTTGAGCATATGCCATGCATGAAATGTCGCTGGCCCGGGAACTGGCCCGACTGGTGGAGCAGCAATGCGATCAGTACGGTTACCGGCAGGTGAAAGAAATTCATTTACAGCTCGGCGCTTTTTCATGTGTTGCACCGGAGGCGTTAAACTTTGCCTTTGATTCGGTGCGTAGCGGCAGACTTGAAAAGACGCAATTGAAAGTTTGTCAGGTGGAGACGAGAGGTCGCTGTAGTCTTTGCGGTTATCAGCAGATGTTGAACGAGGCCTATGCGCCATGCAGCCAATGTGGTGGCATTATGATGTCACAGGAGATAAACGGATTGCGAGCGGGTGAAATGCGGATAACTGAACTGGAGGTGATCTGATGTGTGGAACTTGTGGCTGCGGCCTGCCGGATGAAAACAGTGCTCATGCAACGGGGCATCAGCATGAAACGGAGAGCCGAAGAGTTGCGGTCGAACTGGATCTACTGGCCAGGAACCAGCAACTGGCAGAAAAAAACCGGCAGTTTTTCGATGCCCGCAATATCTTCGCACTCAATCTGGTTTCCAGCCCCGGCGCGGGCAAAACATCGTTACTATTGGCAACAATCAACAGGCTGAAAGGACATATGCCGGTATGTGTAATTGAAGGTGATCAGCAAACTGATCTCGATGCCGAGAAGATCAGGCAGAGCTGTGAGTTTGTACATCAGATCAATACCGGCAAGATGTGCCATCTGGATGCGCATATGGTCGGCCATGCGTTGGAGCATTTACAACCACCGCCGAATTCACTGCTGTTTATCGAAAATGTTGGCAATCTGGTCTGTCCGGCGGCCTTTGCGCTGGGTGAGCATCAGCGGGTGGTATTGCTCTCTACGCCCGAAGGGGAAGATAAACCACTTAAATATCCGGATATGTTTGCATCGGCGGATTGCGTGCTGATCAGCAAAAGCGACCTGCTGCCGTATGTGCCATTCGACATGCAGGCCTGCCATGAAACATTGCGGCGTTTTTCGCCGCAAATGTCTGTATTTGAGGTGTCGGCTGAAACTGGCGAGGGCATGGATCAATGGCTGGGCTGGTTGAATAATCAGCATCCGAACACCTCCCCAGCCAATAACTGAATCTCTGCTTATTTCTGACCTGTTGATGAGCATGGGCGATGAGAATCACATTGTGAGAAAGCGGGTCAGGATATCCGGAGCCGTTCAGGGGGTGGGATTTCGCCCTTTTGTGAGTCGTTTGGCTGCTCGTCTGCAACTAACCGGATGGATTCGCAATCAATGTGGAGTCACGCTGGAAGTTGAGGGTAATAGCTTCAGGATTGAGTCATTTTTACAGACCCTGAGATATGAGCCTCCCGCGCACTCATCTATTGTGACGTTTGATGTTAGCAATTTGACACCCATATCAGATATAGACTTCAGGATAGACTCCAGTGGGCCAGGGGAAGGGGCATGGCTGCCGGTTGATGTAGCCCCATGTGATACATGTCTAACTGAAATGTTTGACCCCGATAACCGGCGCTACCGTCATGCATTTATCTCATGCACATCGTGCGGGCCACGTTATTCTATTGTTCGAGAGTTCCCTTTTGACCGGCAAAATACCAGCCAGTCGGATTTTCAGATGTGTGCGGATTGCCAGAGTGAATATGAGCAACCATCAGATCGCCGGTTTCATGCGCAGACACAGGCCTGTAAGAGCTGCGGCCCGACACTCACTTTTGCCAATGCACAGGTTGAGGTGATTGACGGTGATGCAATCAGATTGGCTGCCGATGTTATTCGAAGGCGAGGCATTCTGGCTGTAAAGGGTGTCGGTGGATTTCATCTGCTATGTGATGCGACACAGATTGAAACAGTGAAGCGGCTACGTAAAATCAAAAGGCGAGCGGACAAACCGCTGGCATTGATGACGACGAATATTGAATCAGTATCTACCTGTTCAGATGTGTCTCCGGCTGCGGGCCGGATGCTTGCGGATCCGGGACGCCCCATCGTGCTGTTGCGTAAGAAAAAGGATCAGGACGTTACGTGGTCTGAAGCGGTTGCGGGAAAACTAGATACACTGGGTTGGATGCTACCCTCTTCACCGATGCATCATCTTTTACTGTATGAACTGGATGGTTGTCCCGGTTTTCAAGTATATCAGCATGAAGTCTCCGCCAATGTGCTGGTAGCAACCAGCGCCAATATCAGTGGAGGCGTGCTTATTGCCGATAATGATGAAGCAACTACTCTATTTAAAGGCATTGTAGACGGGTTTCTGCTTCATGACAGGGAGATCGTTCATCGTTCAGATGATTCGGTGATGCGCCTGCATCAGCAGCGGGAAGTCTGGCTGCGCAGGGGGCGCAGCTATGCGCCCGCTCCCATTACACTATCTGATAGAGATGCTTCTGTTATTGCCATGGGTGCGGATCTGAAAAGCGTTTTATGCTTTACCAAAGGTTATCAGTCCTTTTTATCACCCCATATCGGCGACCTTGAAAATCCTGATGCCAACCGGCTGGCCGATGAGAGTTTTCACAGCCTCACCCGGTTGCTTGATCTCCATCCCCAGGCTATTGCCTGTGATTTGCACCCGGACTTTCATTCAACCCGGCTGGCTGCTACTTATGCAGATAAGCTGAGAGTTCCGCTGATTCAGGTTCAGCATCATCATGCTCATATCGAATCGATTCTGGCCGAACAGCATCTGGACTGTCCTGTTATCGGGCTGGTGCTTGGACGGTTACGGATTCGGGCCGGATGGTACTGCATGGGGAGGAGAGTGCCTGAGAGTGGAAGGCGGAGAGTATCAGAGGCTGGGGCGACTTCGTCCGGTTGTCATGCCGGGAGGTGATATGGCAGTCCGTGAACCGTGGCGAATGGCGGTCTCATTTCTATCTTTAATGGGAGATGATTCTTTCGAGTTGATGGCGAAGATTTTTCCGGGACGGGAAGAGATTAGTACTGTGGCCCGTCTTTGCAGGTCGGAATTTGGTATAAAGACTAGCAGCGCAGGCAGACTGCTGGACGCTGCACAGGCGATTGTCACGGGTATGGATTATATCACTTATGAAGGGCAGGCAGCGATTGAGTTTGAATCTCTGGCAGGTGGAGAAATGGTGAGTGAACCCTACCTCTCTCAATTGAATGTTTCAGAAGACTTGCTGGAGCTGGATTTCACCCGTGCTTTTTCTGCTCTGGCCAAAGAAAAACTGGGTGGTGTTCCGAGTCCAATTCTTTCCCGGCGTTTCCATGCTTCATTCATTGCGGGTGTTGTTGATCTGCTTATGACATCTGCTGAACGGGAAAACATCAGAGATGTTGTTCTGGCTGGAGGCTGTTTTGCCAATGAGCTACTTGCAACAACCATTATGGATCAATTGAGCAATAGAGGAAAGCAGGTATGGCGCAGTAAACTCTTGCCCAGCGGAGATGGCGGCATAAGTCTGGGGCAGGCACGCGTAGCGCAATTATTATTGAAGCGGCAAAGGGGAGATTAACATGTGTCTGGCTATACCGGCTCAAGTAATCAGGTTGCATGATGAGATGGCTACAGTTGAGATTGCCGGCATCCGAAGAGAGGCCTCGCTGGCATTGGTCGATGCAAAAGTCGGTGATTATGTGCTACTGCATGCCGGTATTGCGATTACAACGCTGGATCGGCTTGAGGCGGAAGAAACACTGGCCCTGATTGATGGGATTGCGTTGTGAAACTAATGGACGAATTCCGCGATGCAGAGTCGATCAGGAAATTGTTGCGGCAACTGGGCCGGGAAGTACAGGCTGATCGCAGCTATCGTCTGATGGAGTTCTGTGGTGGTCATACCCATGCCCTCTACCGCTATGGGCTGATATCTGCTCTACCCAAAGCCATTCATATGGTGCATGGGCCCGGCTGTCCGGTCTGTGTATTACCAGCCGGGCGCATTGATGCCGCCATCAGGCTGGCCGAAAGCACTGAAATTATGCTGTGCAGTTACGGTGATATGATGCGGGTGCCGGGCAGTCATGGCGATAGCCTGATCAAGGCCAGAGCCCGGGGAGCTGATATGCGCATGGTTTATTCGCCGCTTGATGCGGTTTCATTGGCACAGAAAAATCCAGAGCGGCAGGTCGTCTTTTTTGCTGTCGGTTTTGAAACAACCATGCCGGCCACTGCCCTTGCCCTGCTAAGAGCAAAGCAGGAGCAAGTCGCCAATTTCTCGGTATTTTCCAATCATCTGCTTACACCGCCTGCCATGCGCGCCATTCTCGATGGCGAACGTTATATCGACGGCATTATCGGGCCCGGTCATGTCAGTGTGGTGATCGGCTGCGAGGCCTACGATTTTGTAGCGGATGAATTCGCTATGCCGCTGGTTATTTCCGGTTTTGAACCGGTCGATTTGCTCGAATCAATGTTAATGCTGGTCAGGCAGATTAATGCGGGTGAGGCCTGCATCGAGAACCAGTATAAACGCGCCGTGCTGCCACAGGGCAATCAGAAAGCGCAGCGGTTGTTGCAACAGGTATTTGATGTGCGTGATTTGTGCGACTGGCGTGGCCTTGGCACATTGCCACACAGTGGCTGCTGCATTGCGGCCGCATATTCTTATTTTGATGTGGAAGCTCAGGGTATTGTCCGACTGGAAGCAGGTGAAGAGTACCGGGGCTGCAAATGTCCGGAAGTATTGCGTGGGAAATTACAGCCGCAATCCTGTCCGTTGTTTGGCTCCCAATGTAAGCCGGAGAATCCGCTCGGCGCATGCATGGTTTCCTCTGAAGGCGCTTGTGCTGCGGTGTATCATTTTGCCCAGAGCGAAGGGGAGGGCGCATGATTAGCAAACTGGATATCAAATCCGGACTTGTCGATCTCAGCCATGGAGCTGGCGGCAAGGCTTCGGCGCAGCTTGTCGAGGAGATATTCCGACCGGTCTTTGCCAATGAATTTCTGGATCAGATGGATGATGGCGCGCTGCTGCCAAATCCGGGAGAGAGGCTGGTGGTATCCACCGATTCGTTTGTGGTATCGCCAATATTTTTTCCCGGCGGTGATATTGGCAGCCTGTCAGTCCACGGCAGCGTCAACGATGTTGCGATGATGGGTGCTGTGCCTCGTTATATCACGGCCGGATTTATTCTTGAGGAGGGTTTACAGCTTTCGATTCTGAAACAGGTAGTTGATTCGATGGCAGCTGCTGCAAGGGCATGTGGGGTGGCGTTGGTGGCGGCTGATACCAAGGTGGTCAAACATGGTGAGGCCGATCAGATTTTTATCACCACCACTTGTCTAGGCACAGTGGCTGATTCTGTCAATATAGCCGCTGAGCGAATCGCGGCAGGCGATCAGGTGCTGGTCTCCGGTTGTATCGGTGATCACGGTGCCACAATTTTGACCAGCCGAGGTGAGCTGGGGCTGGATGCCGATCTCAAATCAGACAGTCAATGGCTGCACGATCTGGTGCAAGAGATGCTGGCCAGTGGCGCGCAAATACGATTCCTGCGCGATCCAACCCGTGGGGGTGTTGCTACTGTACTCAACGAGGCTGCAGAACAGACAGGTTTGGGCATCTGCATCCGCGAAGCGGAAATCCCGGTTACAGATGGCGTGCGGGCAGTCAGCGAATTACTTGGTCTTGATCCACTCTATTTTGCCTGCGAGGGCCGACTGGTGGCGATTTGTGCACCAGCAGATGCAGAACAACTGCTTCAGTTGATGCGTTCACATGCTAAAGGAAAAGATGCTGCTGTAATTGGTGAAGTGTCTGCCGATTCCAGGCACCCACTCGTGTTGCAGACTGCCTGGGACAGCAGTCGTATTGTCCCGATGCTGACAGGCGAACAGATGCCAAGAATTTGCTGATTGGTGTTAAGCTATGCTATCTAAATATCAGTTTAGAATCTCTTTTTAAGATACTGGCAACCATTCTCCCAGTGTGCGGATTATTATGGAAGACAGTAAAACGGTGAAATTAAAATCTATTTGTTACGCGGATTCAATTCGTAAGTGCAACTTTGATGAGCGTTTGAAAGAGCAAACTGCGGTAGCAGCCTTGCGCTTTTCAAACACGACTTATCAAAGGACAAGAAATGAACTACACGCAGCTT
>JAJRTX010000252.1 GCA_021545665.1 Zetaproteobacteria bacterium | reverse complement strand
CTGCATGCGCGACAGATCAGAATATTTCCAATCCTCATCCCGCTTGCCGGGCAGGCCAACAGACTCAAAAACATCTCTGGCCTGCTGGCGAACTGATTCTACGAGTTGTGTCATGCCGCAGCCTCTTCTCTGACCCAGTCATAACCGCGCTCTTCCAGTTCCAGCGCCAGTAATTTATCGCCGCTTTTCAAAACCTTGCCATCGGCCAGCACATGCACAAAATCAGGTTCAATATAATCAAGCAGGCGCTGATAATGGGTAACCATCACAATTGATCGATCCGGGCTGCGCAGTTTATTGATGCCAGCCGCTACGATACGCAAGGCATCAATATCCAGCCCCGAGTCTGTTTCATCAAGAATCGCCAGGGCCGGTTCCAGTACTGCCATCTGAAATATTTCATTACGCTTTTTCTCACCACCGGAGAAACCTTCATTAACACCGCGCGACATAAAGGACTGATCCATCTCCACCAGCGCGGCCTTTTCCTTGATGATCTTCATGAAATCCATGGCATCAAGCTCCGGCAGGCCCATATGCTTGCGCTTGGCATTGACGCCGGCCTTAAGCAGGTAAACATTATTAACGCCGGGAATTTCCACCGGGTACTGGAAGGCCAGAAATACACCTGCCCAGGCGCGCTCTTCAGGACTCATCTCCAGCAAGTTTTTACCATTGTAGGTCACCGACCCGGCAGTGATTTCATAACCGTCACGCCCGGCAATCACATTGGCCAGGGTGCTCTTTCCCGATCCATTCGGGCCCATAATGGCATGCACTTCACCGGCGCCAATTTCCAGATTAATCCCCTTGAGGATTTTCTTGCTCGCTACCGAAGCATGTAAGTTTTCAATTTTCAACATCATTAACACCTTTTACCACGAAGGACACGAAGATCACGAAAAAACAATTATCACTTCGTGGACTTCGTGCTCTTCGTGGTGAATTCTTTTTATCCCACTGCGCCTTCGAGACTTACTTCCATTAATCGATTCGCTTCCACTGCAAATTCCATCGGCAGTTGATTAAATACATCTTTGCAAAAACCGTTAACAATCAGATTGACCGCATCTTCTTCGGAAATTCCTCGTTGCTGACAATAAAACAGCTGGTCTTCACCAATTTTCGAGGTGGTCGCTTCATGCTCCATCGTGGCGCTCGGATTGCCCACTTCCACATAGGGAAAAGTATGTGCGCCGCACTGATCACCGATAAGCAGCGAATCACAGCGGGTAAAGTTGCGTGCACCATCGGCATTTTTACCGATTTTCACCAGCCCGCGATACGATTGATTGCCACGGCCCGCCGCAATACCCTTGGAAACAATGGTACTGGTGGTGTTTTTACCAATATGAATCATCTTGGTACCGGTATCCGCCTGCTGGCGCATTTTGGTCAGGGCCACCGAATAGAACTCACCCGATGAACCGTCACCGCGCAGTACACAACTTGGATATTTCCAGGTGATGGCGCTGCCTGTTTCCACCTGTGTCCAGGAAACCTTTGATCTGTCCCCGCGACAGTCGGCGCGTTTGGTGACAAAGTTAAAAATACCGCCCACACCATTTTCATCACCCGGATACCAGTTCTGAACGGTCGCATATTTGATTTGTGCATCATCCAGTAATACCAGTTCCACCACGGCTGCATGCAGCTGATTTTCATCGCGTTGCGGTGCTGTACAACCTTCCAGATAGGAGACATAAGCGCCTTCTTCAGCAATAATCAGGGTGCGCTCAAACTGGCCGGTATTCATGGCATTGATGCGGAAATAGGTGGATAATTCCATCGGGCTGCGCACGCCTTTGGGAATAAATACAAATGAGCCATCAGTAAATACGGCGGAATTCAGGGCAGCAAAGAAATTATCGCCCTGCGGCACCACGCTACCCAGATATTTCCGCACCAGCTCTGGATATTCACGAATGGCTTCCGAAATCGGGCAGAATATTACGCCTGCATCTTTCAGCTTTTCCTTGAATGTTGTGGCCACTGAAACCGAATCGAATACCGCATCCACAGCCACACCGGCCAGTGCTTCCTGCTCGCGCAAGGGAATGCCCAGCTTGGCATAAGTTTCCAGCAGTTTCGGATCAACTTCATCCAGACTCTTGGGGCCATCTTCGGCTGATTTGGGAGCGCTGTAATAAGAAATTGACTGGTAATCAATGGCTTCAAAATCAACATGCGCCCAGGTGGGCTCTGACATCGTCTGCCAGTGGCGAAAGGCTTCCAGACGCCAGTTCAGCATCCATTCCGGTTCCTGTTTAACGGCTGAAATATGACGAATCACATCTTCATCCAAGCCCGGCGGCAGGGTTTCCATTTCAATATCAGTGATAAATCCCGCTTCATATTCCCGTGATGCGAAGTCCTCAGGTTTTGCCACTTCCGGTTTTGTGGTTTCGCTAGTTGTCATCAGAGCCTCGCTTCAGTCAGCGCTACGCCACGCTGCAAACGAAATACAGGGATGAAATCCTGTTCGGTCATGTCTTCCAGCGAGATAGACGCCAGCGCCTGTAGCATGGCGCCATTGATGCGCTTCCAGTTATCGCTGGTGGAACACACTTCGGATTGATCGCACAACACGCCATCCAGATTGCACTCGGTCAAGGCGATTGAGCCTTCGAACACAGTAATAATATCACGCACATTAATCTCAGCCGCAGGACGGGCCAGCCGATAACCGCCCTTGGCTCCACGCGTGGATTCCAGCATGCCTTCATGCAACAATGTTTGCAGGATTTTACTGACTGTGGGAGCGGGAATACGCGTAGCTTCAGACAATTCCGTAGCGGCGAACAGGGCATGCTCCGGCGCAGCCATTTGGGTCATCAGCAGAATTCCGTAATCCGTCAATTTGGTCAGCCTGAGCATGTATCACCTCTAAAGGCGACAATTATAGTCTTGATTCTAATCCGGATCAACATGGTACAGATTATGGTTATTATCCTGAATTATTTAAAACCACTTGCAAAAGTCTGGGTGGATAAGATGCAATCCCACTTCGGCCCAAGAGGCTCTAATCCGGCAGTTTGCGTTTATGACCGGCAGCTTCCAAACGAGCCAGATAATTCTGCCACCGTTCCTTGTAACCGATCCCCAGATCATAAAGATAATCCCAGCTATAGATCCCGGAGTTATGTTTATCATCAAATGTAAACATCAACGCATAGTTTCCCTGTTGTTCTATGCCTGTAATTTCCACGTCTTCCTTACCCACTTGAAGAGTTTCCTGACCGGGGCCATGACCAACCACTTCAGCCGATGGGGAAAACACACGTAAATATTCTGCAGGCAGTTTGAATGTGGAGCCATCATCATAGTCCAGCTCAAGCACATGGGCTTTTTGATGATAAGTTACTTTTACAGGATTTGGCATAATACCTCTGATAAGCTGTATAATTATATTTCCTGGTAGATTAACGCCGACAAGAAAGTCAAAAAACCAGACGCGGAATCATCACCAAGTCGACTAAAAATTCAATGCCCGGTGTTCCGGGAATAAAATGGCGGCAGTGAGTTATCAATTCAATCCGCTCTTGAAATGACCATTTTCCGCCTGTTTTATGCGTCAGACTCGCCTGCGAAACAGAAGAATAAGCCAGATGATGCCGATGACCGGCATGGCGGCGGAAAGCAGCATTCCCATGGTGACTGGGCCGAACAAAAAACCCAAATGTGCATCCGGCTGTCGATAACCCTCACAGATAATACGCGCCAACGCATATCCGATCAGAAAAATGGCTGTGCGTGCGCCGGCAGGCCATACTTTTTTACGTAAAAACCAGAGAATCAAAAATAGTAAGAGACCTTCAAGGAACATCTCATATAACTGACTTGGATGCCTCAGCTCAGGGCCCGCATGCGGAAATACCATCGCCCATGGCACATTTTCCGGATTTTCGACCACCCGCCCCCACAGTTCGCCATTAATGAAATTGCCCAGACGCCCGAACATCAGACCAAGTGGCGCAATGGTAAAAAACCTGTCCATCAGAATGATAAACGGCAGTTCATGTTTGCGGCAATATAACCAGCCAGCAACAACAGGGCCGATCATGCCACCGTGAAATGACATGCCACCCTGCCAGACATAGAGCATTTCAATCGGGTGGTCGAGATAATAGGGTAGATTATAAAAAAGCACATAGCCGATACGTCCTCCCAGAATAACACCCAAAATCAGGGAGGTGAACAATCCCTCATAAGCTTCAGATGATACCTGTGTTTGCCACAGACCTGCCTGTTGCAACTGCAAGCGAACCAGATACCAGGTGCTAAAAAAACCGGCGATATACATCAGGCCATACCAGTGAATCGCCAATGGCCCCAATTGCAGCGCAATCGGGTCTATGCCACTCCAGATCATCAGTACACCATCCATAATAAAACAGAACCCAGCACAACACGGTAAATCACATAAGGCCCCATGCCGACTTTTTCCAGATATTTGAGAAACAGGTGAATGCACGCATAGGCAGTGACAGCCGACAGGCTGTAGCCGATGAGCAGTTCGGGGAGAGCTGCTGTCTGATCGGGTTGCTCTATCCAATCCTTCATTTTCATACTGCCCGCCAGCACAATCACCGGGATCGAAAGCAGGAAAGAGAGCCGGGCAGCTGCTTCCCGTCTGTAACCCATGATCAATGCGGCTGTCATGGTAATGCCCGAGCGTGACACGCCCGGAATCAGTGCAAATACCTGTGCAAGCCCGACAATCATAACATCACGAAAGTTCCATGATGACTCATTCTTGGTATTTTTATCCTCGTTATCGGCCAGCCACAGGAGCAAGCCGAAGACAATGGAGGAGATGCCAATCACCGACAGGGATCTGAAATCTGTCTCTATCATATCTTTAAAAGTCAGGCCGAACAGGCCAACCGGAATAGTGGCAAATCCGATTAGCCAGACCATATAACCATCGCGGTCCGCACCGATATCACGCTGTTTGATGGTCTGTCCAAAGCCGGAAGCCATGCGTGCGATATCACTGCGGAAATAAAGTACCACTGCGGTCAGCGAACCCAGATGTACCACACAGTCGAAGGCAAGACCCTGATCGGGCCAGTTGGTCAACCGTGGCAGCAAAACCAGGTGAGCCGATGAAGAAATGGGTAGAAATTCGGTAATACCCTGAATCAGGGCAAGACAAACAGCCTGAATGCTGTCTATTGAT
>JAJRTX010000251.1 GCA_021545665.1 Zetaproteobacteria bacterium | reverse complement strand
GAAGAGGTCGCTGAACAGAATCGTGATTTATTTCTGGCATCAGGTGGTGAAATATATCACTATATTCCTGCGCTGAATGCTCAGCCGGAGCATATTAAAATGTTACAGGACATTGTCGATGAGGAAACCCGTAGCTGGATGGGTGGCATCGAGCATTACAATTCGACAGACAACTGTAACAGAAGAAAACAGAGCGCCATAGAACTGGGCGCAGAAAATTAACTGGGGAACAGTATGAAAATTATACGGACAACACTATCTATATTCTCGCTAATGATATTGCTGGCGGTTTCGTTAAACAGTTTTGCTGGCACAAAAGTTCCTGATTTCGAAGCTCAAAAAATAACCGATCATACTTATGTGATATTTGGGCCGACAGAGAGACCAAAAGTAGAAAATCTCGGTTTCATGAATAACCCTGGAATCATCATTGGCAACGACAGTGTCGTTATTATCGACCCGGGTTCCAGTCAGGAATCAGGCCGCATGGTGTTGAGACAGGTAAAGAAACTAACCGATAAACCCATCAGCCATGTCTTTAACACGCATATACATGGCGATCACTGGTTAGGTAATCAGGCCATACGTGATGCCTACCCGAAAGCTAAATTCTATGCCCACCCGGAGATGATTAGAAAGGCAAAGGAATCTGAAGCAGAATCCTGGATCAAATTAATGAGCCAGTTAACAGAGGGCGCTACTGATGGCACTACAGCATACATTCCTGAAAATGCATTAAGTGATGGTGATGTAATTAAAGTAGCAGGCGTGACCCTTCGCGTTCATATCATGCCCGCTGTACACAGTTACACCGATGCCATGTTTGAAGTGGTTGAAGACTCAGTCTTTTTTACTGGTGATAACGTAACCTATATTCGCCTGCCACGTTTTGATGATGGGACTTTCCGTGGCACGATTGCGATGGCGGACAAGTTGATTGAGGATAATTTTAAGCACTATGTCCCGGGGCATGGGCCTACTGGTGATAAGAAAATTATCGAAAGTTACCGTACTTATGTTGTAACGCTTTATGAAGCTGTAGCTGCTTTATATGAAGAAGGCCTGACTGATTTTGAGATGAAAGAGCAGGTGGTGGCAAAACTTGCCGCTTATCACGACTGGCCTGGCTTTAAAGAGAATGTTGGCAAGCATATTAGCCTGGCTTTGCTAGAAGCTGAAAAGGCGGCGTTTGAATAGGATGGTCGTTTTATCTGAAATTGATTGGTGCAAAGCTTCTTTTTATTCTCGTGAGTATGTATAGCCAGGAAGCAAATGTCTGAAAACTCAAAATATGCCGTGATGGGTAACCCCATCAACCATAGTAAATCTCCATTAATACACAGATTATTTGCAGATCAATGTGGGATAGAGCTGGAATATCGAGCAATTCATGTTGATGTGGGGCATTTTGAGGAGGCAGTTAGACATTTTGTCAGTGTTGGCGGCAAAGGGTTGAATATTACAGTACCTTTTAAGCTGGACGCATGGAAGCTGGCGCAACGCCGGTCGAAAAGGGCTGAGCTTGCCGGGGCAGTGAATACCTTGAAGTTACTCGATAGCGGGAAAATTTATGGTGAGAACACGGATGGGTTAGGGATGTTGCAGGATATTCAGGTGAACTTGTCGAAACAAGTGGAACAGGCGCGGATTCTGGTGGTTGGTGCTGGTGGAGCAGTTAGAGGTGTCCTGGGTCCTTTGTTGGAGGCTGCCCCTGCATTGTTGCATATTGCGAACAGAACTCCAGCAAAAGCCCATGAGTTGGCGAATATATTTTCTGCTACCGGACCCTGTACCGCAAGTGGACTTGATGCAGTGGGCAATACGCCTTATGACATAGTGATAAATGGCACTGCAGCAAGTTTAAACGGAGCAGTACCGGATTTACCTGCAAGTATTTTTGCTGATCAGGCGCTGGCTTACGACATGATGTATGGCAATGAACCGACTGCTTTTATGCGTTGGGCAGAAGATAAGGGTGTATCAAATTGCAGCGATGGGTTAGGTATGCTGGTCGAGCAGGCTGCTGAGTCTTTTCATCTATGGCACGGGGTGCGTCCTGAAACGGATGCGGTAATTCAGCAGCTCAGGTAAATAGTTTAATTTACTGTTTAACGGATAGATTAGTTACCCAGGTTGCGGTTAATCCAGCGTATTAACGGTTTCCATTGCTCGATATCATGGGATACCTGATACCAGGGCATGTCAAAGATACCCAGACCTTTTTCCGCACCGTGTATATAATTCTGGCTGTCACGAATGGTGGCGAGAAAAGGGATTTTCAGGTGCTTGAGAAATTTGTTCAGCTGCTGGTAAATCAGAGTGTTCTCTCTAACGCGATTGGCAATTACAGCGATTTTTTTCTCTTCAGCTTGTCCGGTCATTAACAGATCTTTGATGAAATGCGACGCAGCACGCATATCGATGGGGGAGGGCAGTACCGGAACCAGAATAACATCAGCACGACGTACCAGGTCCGTTAGCTGTTTACCTTCGACGCGGGCAGGTGCATCGAGTATTACGCGGTCTACATCTGCAGCAAAGCGCAGACGATGCTCGTAGGGTGAAATACCCTGTATTTCATAATAATGATCCGGATCTCTTTCCTTGAGCCATTCCAGTGATGATTGTTGCGGGTCGAAATCGACTAGAACGGTCTTGTATTCATTGGTAGCAAAATAGCTAGCCAGGTTTGTAGATAGTGTTGTCTTTCCACAGCCGCCTTTTGCATTGACCACCAGTACTGTTTTCATATTTTACCAATCTCCCTGTACCACATCGCCAGATTTATTCGTGTTGTGTGGCAGGAATAGTAATGCACTCGTTAGGGAATGTAAAAAAGTTTCAACTTTTAGCTGGTGATTTGTCGGTAGCGGGTCTTGAGTCTAGTGTCTTGTATCAAAACCCCAAACCCCTCAGGGCAAATAGTCCAGTGCCAGTCCAACAAAGACAGTTGCGCCGAACCAGTTGTTATTCAGAAATGCCTGTAGGTAGCATTTTGTGTCTTCGACGGCTAGTAACCATTGTTGATAGAGAAAAAAGGTGGAGGCTAATAACAGGCCACCGAAGTAAAAATTACCACGTTCGAATATCAGGCCAGTCCAAAGGAGTAGTGCCAGTGTTGCAAACTGTAGCAAGCCGATGATTAAACGATCGTGGCGGGCAAACAGGATTGCTGTCGACATGACACCAATTTTCAGGTCATCTTCACGATCTACCATGGCATACATGGTGTCATAGGCCACCGTCCAGCAGATATTAGCAAGGAATATCAGCCAGACAGCGCTGGATAACTCATTGCTCTGTGCTGCAAAGGCCATTGGAATGCTCCAGCCGAAAGCAATACCAAGATATACCTGTGGCAGATGGGTAATGCGTTTCATGAATGGATAGCTGGCAGCAAGTAAAACAGCAACTAATGATAACTTTAGACTAAGTGCATTCAGTTGTAGCACCAGTAACAGGGCAATCAGGCACAGGGCGGCAAATAGAATCAACGCCTCATGTGGTTTAACCAGGCCCGCGGCCAGAGGGCGATTGCAGGTGCGCCTAACTTCCGGATCTATTTTTCGATCAGCGTAGTCATTAATCACGCAGCCTGCTGAGCGCATAAGGAATACGCCAACGATAAAAATAAGTACAATCGAAGCAGCTGGCTGTCCTGCTCCCGCAAACCATAATGCCCATAAGGTAGGCCACAGCAACAGAAAACTACCGATGGGCCGGTCGGCACGCATTAGCTGTAAATATAGTTTTAGTTTTTCTGCAAGGTTCGTCATGATGCTAGTTACTTGTGCTAAACGTCGCCATACCCCATCACATCACCGGCCCACCGCCGAATCAGCAACGGTATTTTTTCCGGGGCCAGTTGTTCAATTTCAGTCGCCAGATCAGGAATCTGTTCCAGCAAATCCGCGTCACGGCTTAAATCTGCGATACGAAACTGTAACAGGCCAGTCTGGCGGGTACCGAGTAATTCACCCGGGCCTCTGATTTCGAGATCTATGCGGGCGATTTCGAAGCCGTCATTGGTGTTACGCATGGCGGCGAGTCGAGTGCGTCCATTGTGTGATAGTTTACCCTGATACATTAACACACAGGCGCTGGCCGTGCTGCCTCGTCCTACCCGACCGCGTAGTTGATGGAGTTGAGCCAGACCCAGGCGTTCAGCATTTTCGATGATCATAAGACTGGCATTGGGTACGTCTACACCTACTTCGATTACAGTGGTGGCAACCAGTATATCGGTTTCGGCAGAGCGAAAAGCATGCATAACCTTGTCTTTTTCATCCGCTTTCATGCGGCCGTGTATTAAACCTATGCGAAGTTCTGGCAATGTCTCAGCTAATAGTTCAGCAGTCACTTCAGCAGCCTGGCACTGTAATGATTCAGATTCCTCAATCAGGGTGCATACCCAGTAAACCTGACGACCCTTTTTACAGGCACTTTTTACCCCATTGATAATATCTGTTCGTTTTGAATCAGGCATGACAGCAGTTTCAATTGGCTGACGACCGGGTGGGAGTTGATCAATTATTGAGGTTTCAAGATCTGCATAAGCTGTCATTGCGAGGGTTCGGGGGATAGGGGTGGCAGTCATGATTAATTGATGTGGCATATAGCTACCATGACGGCCTTTTTCTCGCAGAGCGAGGCGTTGATGTACACCAAAACGATGTTGTTCATCGACAATAATTAAGCCTAAACGTGAAAATTTGCTGTCGTCCTGAAACAGGGCATGAGTACCAATAGCCAGATCGACATCACCTGATTCAATGGCCGCAAGCGTCTGACGTTTATCAGCCGCTTTTAGCTTGCCAGTTAGAAGTGCGATATTGATGTCATGCGCCTGTAACCATTGTGACAATGTTTGTAGATGTTGCTCGGCCAGTAATTCAGTCGGGGCCATCAGGGCCACTTGATAGCCCGCACGAATTGAGGCCAGTGCTGCGAGCGCAGCGATTACCGTTTTACCTGAACCGACATCACCCTGTAGTAAGCGTTGCATTGGTTGTGCTTGTTGGAGATCGAGAAATATTTCACGTATCACGCGTTGTTGAGCTGAAGTGAGAGTGAAGGGCAGGGATTGAATAAAATCAGCAGTGAGTTTTTCTGGTTGTGCGACCCGTAGTGATTCAGAGCTGGCAGATTGTGTTCTAAACTGACGCATAGACAAGTGGTGAGACAGCAGCTCTTCTAATGCCAGCCTGCGTTGCATAGGGTGGATGCCCTGAAGTAATTGCCTGGTATCTGCGGTATTTGGTGGTTTATGAATGTACTGTAAAGAATCTGCCAGTTTTGGTAATTTTAGCTTCTGGCTTAAGGGCGTATTGAGCAGCTCGGGCAATTTCTCTCCGTGCTGGCTGAGTAACTGGCATGCCTGTTCCGTATATCGCCGCAGTGAGAGTTGATGCAGGCCTTCGGTGGTGGGATAG
>JAJRTX010000250.1 GCA_021545665.1 Zetaproteobacteria bacterium | reverse complement strand
TGATACCGTTGCTCCTGGGTAAGCTGCGTGTAGTTCATTTCTTGTCCTTTGATAAGTCGTGTTTGAAAAGCGCAAGGCTGCTACCGCAGTTTGCTCTTTCAAACGCTCATCAAAGTTGCACTTACGAATTGAATCCGCGTGTTCTATTAGGGATTCTTCTTGTCGGTTATTCAATAGACGTAGATAAAGTTGCAACAAAAGATCAAATTATGGCAGATGAACCTTCTATTATTCCTGATTCAGTAAAAAATACAGGAACAATTAAACTTAATGATTAATTACACTAAATCATTACTTCTTTCATTTATGTGCTGCTTTTTCTTTTCTGGAAGTATAAATGCGATGTCTATTAAGATGGCTGAAAACCTAACCAACAAAGGATTAGAAGAGCTAAAAAAAGATAAGCCAGAAAATGCTCTGCCTTTTTTAAAAAAAGCATATTCTGAGGTCAGGCATTCGAAAATTTCTTATTTAATCGCAATATCATATAAAGCATTAGGCAACGTGAAGGAGGCAGGTAGCTTTGCTGTAAAATGTTTAAAGGATAACCCCGATTTGTCTCCCTCGGACAACAAAGAGGCTATAAATATATTAGCATGGGTAGTTAATTCGAAGGATAGGCA
This sequence comes from Zetaproteobacteria bacterium, assembly GCA_021545665.1. The sequence continues at coordinate 27,154 of JAJRTX010000250.1, read as the reverse complement.
TAGGATGAAATTCACCTACAGTGATGATGAAGAAACTGTAGATGTCGCTCTTGAAATGAAAGATAGTGAAAATAGGCGGTTTATAAAAAGCGACTATATCAATAAGTTAGGCTTATCCAAAGCTAATAGCGATGAACTAAAAATCAGAGTTTTATTGAGCAATTTTCAACAAGAGGATGAACTAGAACGAGTTATTCCACCTCTTAATTTACTTACTAGTGAACACATGGTTAACTATGATATTCTCAAAGCATTATTGCCAATAAAAAGGATAAAACTATCAGATTGAGTTTACGCATGAACTTGAAAATGGCTAACAATTGCATCCAAGGGACGCTTCGCGCCCCTGATGCAGAGCGTTCGGCGTCATGAGAGAGTGGGCTATCGTATGAAACGATTGATTGACCTTTCCAATGAAGAAGCGAGAGCCCATTTTATGAAGGGTAGTAGCTACTTCAACGGCGATATGCCTCGTTACATAAGCTTCGAGCCTATATTGGCGGATGTCGAAGCTATTCTTAACGGTGGAAACTTTGCCCAATTCAAGGCTAGTAATCCTGCCGATCTCTCGAACGTCAATTACAACTTTATCGCCAATAAGGATGGAAGATTCGCTTGGCGCCCTTACGAGCTAATGCATCCAGCCATTTACGTATCTTTGGTAAATGTAATATGTGATAAAGCGAATTGGGAGATCTTAAAAGCCCGTGTTGCAGACTTTGAACTTGGTATCGTTGACTGTTGCAGCGCGCCGGTAATGTCAGTCGACCATCAAACAGATGTAGCAACTCAAATTAAGAGCTGGTGGCAAGCGGTCGAACAGCGGTCGCTGACTTATTCATTGGAATTCAGTCATCTGCTCCATACAGATGTGACTGACTGCTACGGTTCGTTGTACACGCATAGCATTGCCTGGGCGGTGCATGGCCTGGACGAAGCGAAGAAAAACAAAGGCAAAAACTCCTTTCTAGGCAACAAAATAGATTTTCACATTCAAGCCAGCCGTTACGGTCAAACCAACGGCATTTCACAAGGTTCTGTTCTAATGGACTTTGTGGCTGAACTCGTTCTTGGGTATGTGGATGATCTGATAAATTCGGAACTGGGAATCGGCAAGGACATCCGAATACTCCGATACAGGGATGACTATCGAATTTTTGCCAATAGCGATGAACGTGCCGAGGCTGTTCTCAAGATCGTGAGTGATAAACTGCGATCCGTAGGTATGAAACTAGGAGTTTCAAAGACGTTCTCTTGTAGCAACGTTGTAGAAGGATCGATCAAGCCGGATAAACTTGCCGGGATCGAGCTCCAAGATCTCGGGAAAGCAAACGCCAAGACAATTCAAAAGCAATTGATGCGGCTGCATTCTTTCGGCCAACGGTATCCGAATAGCGGTGCGCTTCGGCGGCTAGTGAGTGAGTTTCACACCAGTGTTACTGCTCAGACTGATGCGCCTGACGATCTGGAAGTACAGGTGGCCATTGCAACCGATATCGCATTTGTCTCCCCTGCAACTTTCCCAGCAGTAGCTGGCATCTTGAGTCACTTGATCTCACTTGCACCAAATGATGCAAAAGTACGTCTCTGGACAAATGTGCGGGATAAGATGAAGCGCGTCCCGTATAATGGCTATCTCGAAATATGGCTACAGCGTGTCACACAGCCAAAGGCTGTTGGTATCAATTTCGAGAGCGACGAGCCCATATGCCAAATTGTAAGTGGAGGGTCGCCGCAATTGTGGGAATGCGGTTGGATTGCTAATGACGCCTTGAAAAACGCCATTGACGTCAAAAATATTGTCGTAGCGGATGCGGTTGAAGCCGACGAGGTGATGCAACCGGAAGAAATCGAGTTGTTTAAGCAGAATGCATGGGCGTACTAAATCAATGCCATGTGTGGGACAGTGTCAATGACGCCGAACAAATCGTTGCAGCGGCATTTGACTCGCTGACCATTTGTGGCCCAGAGTGTGTGAAAACGCCGATTATGGTATGATAATCCCAACCATGTTGGGAGAGGGTCATGAAACGTTTTATTGAAGGTGAAAGTCGCAACCAAAGCACATTGTTTCCCGAAAGCCTTGATGATTATGTAAGAGAAGATAATCCGGTCCGAGTAATTGATGTCTTTGTTGATGAACTGGATCTTGGTGAGCTTGGATTCAGTCGCATTGAACCATGTGCAACAGGACGTCCAGCTTATCACCCATCAGTTTTGTTGAAGCTCTATGTTTACGGATATATGAACCGCATCCATTCAAGTCGTCGCCTTGAACAGGAAAGCCAGCGCAACGTGGAAGTAATGTGGCTGACAGGCCGCCTGATGCCGGACTTCAAGACAATAGCAGACTTCCGCAAGTATAATGGCAAAGCGATACAAGGCGTTTGCCGTGAGTTTGTTATGTTATGCCGGAATCTCAATCTGTTTGCTGGATCAATGGTGGCCATTGATGGCAGTAAGTTCAAAGCAGTCAATGCCAGGGACAAAAACTTCACCCGAGCCAAGATGAAACGCCGGATGGATGATATAGACAAGAGCATTGATGAGTATCTACGCCAACTCGATACGGCAGATCGTCAGGAGGAACCGGTTCGCAAAGCCGATACAACCAGATTGCAAGACAAAATTGCCAAACTGAAGGATGAGATGAAACGGTTGAAGGAGCTGAAGGCAGAGATGCTGAATCATCCGGACAAGCAAATCTCCCTGACTGATCCTGATGCCCGTTCTATGAAAACAAGAGGTAATGGTATTGTTGGCTATAACGTGCAGACAGCAGTTGATGTTAATAACCACCTGATTGTAGAGCATGAGGTTACCAACAATGGCAGTGACCGGGGCCAGCTTTCCTCGATGGCCAAAAAGGCACGGAACAGCATGAAAGTAGAACATCTTGAGGTGGTTGCAGACCGAGGCTATTTCAAGAGTTTGGAGATCAAGGCATGTGATGATGCCGGTATCATTACATATATCCCGGCAGTGCTTACCTCACGAGGCAGAAAGCATGGCAGGTTTACCAAGCAGGACTTTCGCTATCTATCCGACACTGATGAGTACCTTTGCCCATCCGGTGAACGCCTGCAATGGCACTTCACAACCAATGAGAACGGTATGGATCTGCATTGTTATTGGAGCTTTGCTGCCTGTAGTGCGTGTTCAATAAAACAGCAGTGTACCACCTCATCTCAACCCCGACGCATAAAACGATGGGAGCATGAGGGGATTCTGGAAACCATGAAACATAGACTTAAGCTGAAGGCAGATGCCATGCGCATACGCAGGCAGACGGTTGAGCATCCATTTGGAACCATCAAGGCATGGATGGGAGCCACGCATTTTATGACCAGAACTCTAGAACGGGTCAGCACAGAGATGAGCCTGCATGTACTTTCTTACAACCTGAAACGGGTCATCAATCTCATGGGTGTCAGGGAACTGGTTCAGGCAATCCGAGCTTGAGAGCCTTTCTCAGCCATTATATCGCCAAAATTCACCTTAATAATACATGTAAAGTGCCGAGAACCTTCACAGATCAACTTTAAACTGCAAACCCGGGAAAATAGCATAAATTCCTCCTTCAACACATGCAGGAAATGATTTGTAATTTCTGATCGTGGTTTTCACACGGCCTGGGCCGGAAGTTATTCATAATTCAGCTCTATGCCATAGAACAGGAGATATGCTTATAGTATGATTTGGCTGCCATCCATTAAGGCATACAAGAAAGCACAAAAAACTAACTCTGTGAGTTTTTTCCTGTATATGCAACTGTTAGCTCAGTGAAAGCCTACTTCCACTTAAACCCTTCAATTGGTGACTTTCTCGGCTCTGTTTCCGGCTCTTTCTTCACTTCTTTTTTCAGTGGCTTTTCAGCAGCCTTCTTGGGGCGATATTTAAGTTGTACGCCCCGGATAAAGTGACGCAGGATCTGATCCTTACAGACGCGGAAATGGCGATTATCCGGTTTGCGGAATAACGCATTCAACTCAGGTTTGGTGATGGGGAAACCGCCAAGATTCAGCAGCGCCAGAATATCTTCATCCCTCAGGTTTAGTGCGATCCTCAGTTTCCTGAAGATAATATTATTATTCAGCCGCAGATCCGATTTCGCTTGCGGCCCCTCTCTTTTTCCGCGCCTGTCATTAATCAATCCATCAAGGAAGAGAGCCAGCTGGCTTTCGCTGCACTCCACAAAACCGGGAGCATCATCCTTTTTCAGCCAAGCGCTGATCTGTTGACGGCTCACCTTAAAATCAGCCTGAGCAAACAGGGCAATCATCTTCGAATCGTCAAAGTCGAATGCGTAGCGGATACGGCGCATGATATCGTTATTTGTCACTCTGGTACTCCCAGATAACCTGCATTGAAACACCTCCGTGTGTTGCTCATCCCCATTGTAGGATATGCTTTCAGAATCATCAAATTTGAAACAGAAGCAGGAGGTGCAGGATGTTACTTTCCCTGAGCACATGGCAGGAAGTTGAGGCCTACCTTGAACATTCGACAGGCATTATCGTCCCGGTCGGGTCCACCGAGCAACATGGCCCCAACGGCCTGATCGGTACTGATGCCATATGCCCGGAAAAAATAGCCCACGGCATTGCTGAACAGGAAGGTATTCTGGTTGCACCAACAATAAATTATGGCATGTCTCAGCATCACATGGCTTTCGCCGGCACTGTTACATTACGTCCATCCACACTGATTCAGTTGGTCATTGATGTGGTGGACTCACTTACCACACACGGCTTTTCACATATTTATTTCCTGAATGGTCACGGTGGCAATCTTGCCCCGGTGACAACAGCCTTTTCAGAGATCTATGCCAACGGTGACAACAACTCTCCCCGTTTGCGTCTGAGCAACTGGTGGCTTAATCCTGCGATCACAGAGCTGGCGACTGCTTTGTATGGCGATGCTGAGGGGCGGCATGCAACTGTAAGTGAAGTTTCATTAAGTTATTTTGCCCATCCCGAAGCTATAAAAAATGTATCCATGTCGCCAACTGTGGCTAATGACGGGGCTATTTATGGAGCGAAGGATTTCAGAAAACAATTTCCTGACGGGCGCATCGGTTCCAATCCGGCATTGGCTTCAGTAGAGGCTGGTAAATCCTTTTACCAACTGGCAATGAAAGCCATCGGCGATGATTTCCGTCATTTTGTTTCTCAGGATAATACCTGACCTTAGTCTTTAATCTGAATAATCTTGCTGTTTTCCCAAAGCCCTGAAGTGACATTGCCATCGGCACTGGTATAGGTCCCGTTTCCATATGCTTTACCATTCACGAAATCGCCTTCATAGGTGTCCCCATCAGCCCAATAAATCTTTCCCACACCGGTTTGCTGGCCCTTAACAAAATCACCCTCATAGCGGTCACCGTTCTGAAAGTGAAACTCTCCTTTACCATTGGGTTGCCCATTTAGAAAGCCGCCCTCATAGCGATCTCCACTGGCCCATGTGATTTTTCCAGCACCTGTTTGCTGACCTGCGATAAAATCACCCTCATAGACATCCCCATTAGCCCAGGTCAATTTCCCCGAGCCTGTTTGTTTTCCATTGACGAAATCACCTTCATAATGATCGCCATTCTTTGAAATCAATATTCCCTTACCATGAAAAACACCATTCGCCAGTTGCCCTTCATAGCTATCCCCACTGGCATAAAAGAATTTCCCCTCACCGGATGGTTCACCCTGCTCAAACAGCCCTTCATAGCGATCTCCTTCCGACCAGAAGAAAATACCCTTGCCAGTTTGTCGCCCTTTATCGAAATTGCCCTCATAACGGTCACCATTGGCATAGAAAAATTTTCCTTCGCCATCCGGCTGCTCATTCAAGAAACTCCCCTCATAACGGCCACCTTCAGCCCAGTAGAAAACACCTTCTCCAACCAGCTGATCCTGATTGAAGTCACCAACATAGCGATCACCACTGGCGTAAAAGAATTCTCCTTTACCTGTTCGTCTTCCATTGACGAAATCACCCTCATAACGGTCGCCACTGGCATACGAAAACTTCCCCTTCCCGGTTCGCTGCCCCTCAACAAAATCACCTTCGTAACGATCTCCTCCAGCCCAGTAAAATATTCCCACACCTGTTTGCTTGCCATTGACAAAATCGCCTTCATAGCGATCTCCATTGGCATAATAGAAAACCCCTTTCCCTGATGGTTTATCATGAGCGAAAGCGCCTTCATAACGACCTCCACCGGCATAGATAAATATGCCCTGCCCGGTTGGCTGACCGTTTACAAAATCACCTTCATAACTGTCGCCTGAAATATATAGAAATTTCCCCTTACCTGTTCGTTTTCCTTTGACAAAATCACCCTTATAGCGATCTCCATTACTATAAAAATACTGGCCTTTACCATGGGGCTGACCTTTAGAAAACTGCCCTTTATAATGGTCGCCCTCGTGCCAGTAGAAAACACCTTTTCCGGTTGGCTGTCCGCTGACAAAAGCACCTTCATAGCGATCACCTTCCACCCAGAAATATTTACCTTTGCCATCCTGGCAGTTGCCCGACACACAACCATAGGTGTTTTTGGCGGCACTGGCGTATGCCGGCAAAAATAAAAAACTGAAAAACACACACGCAGCGAAAACTCTTTTCATATTATTTTCCCGAACAGTTTCTTTAGATAAAATCAATATGCAGCCTCCAAAAAGAACTCCAAAGCATGGCCTGCCAAAACCCGGCTGTACAGTATGCGGATGAAGAGCTGGGGTTGTCCGCATGAAAGTAAAGGCTTGTACCTGAAAGTTATCCGGCAAGGCATGCGATTCGGGCATGAAAGCCCCCCCTGTTCGGCAAATACACACTTTCAGCACAGATGAAAATATTATTTCACGCCATATTAAATCAAAGCCTGCGTCCGAGTTAAAAAAGTAAGTTTTCTCCTGAATAACTGGAACCAAATATAATTTGTGGAATTCTATCCTTTTTTTCGTGCAAAATAGAAAGAAGAAAACCTGCTCAATTGGAAGTTCTGAATTCTTTCCGCGATAAAATCAATTATTTATCCGCTTTCGGACTACAACCTCTCAGTTTAAGCCAGAAAGGTTTTAGTCTGGCCTTCAAAGCCAGATAAAATGGTTTACCCAACAGCAACAGGCTGGCAAAAAAACTTACTTCTGCCACCACCAGCAATGCAGCCATCACCATGGTGATGGTGGCCGCTTCTGCATCGAATATAAACGGCACGATCAGCATCAGGCCCCAGAACAACCAGGACGCCCAGAACAGGCACAGGCCCAACAGGCGTTTATATTTCTGCATCAGGTCGCCCAAACATGAAACAAACAACGTGTCTGCATGGTTTCCCTCATGCATGCTAAACCAATTCCCGTCCCAAATCGAAGCGAATCATCTGTGTCGGACAGTCCAGGCCCTGCAACGGCAATAACATTTCCAGCTCTGCTACTTTATCTTTTTTTCCAGCTGTTTGCGGATGTTTTGAAATCAAAAATGAACAGATATCACAGTATTCTTCAATAGAGATTTCATAGGTGCCGATACGTCTGGCCAACATTATAATTTCTTCCTTGTCCCAGCCGATCAGAGGCGGCAACAGCGGCAACTCACTGACATCATAAATAGCATTGATATTGGCCAGTGTCTGGCTAGCCACCTGACCGAGAGAATCGCCGGTTACCAGAGCCTTCCCCCTCTCCTGCCCGGCAATTTCACCAGCAGTACGAATCATCTGCCGCTTATAGATTATCATGCGATAATCAGCTGGAACATGAGCAATGGCATGGCGCTGGAATTCTTCAAGATCGATCAGATACAATTTGGTGCGCCCCTGATAAAGCGATAGCTGGCGTGCGAGATCTTTGATTTTGGCAAAATCGCGATTGATGGTGCTGTTGTACAAATGTACCAGAACCACCTCCATACCGCGCTTCATCATCACGTATGCTGCCACCGGCGAATCAATGCCTCCTGAAAACAGAACTACACCTTTGCCGGATGAACTAACCGGTAAGCCACCAATACCAACAATCTTGCGCGTATAAATATAAGCTGCATGCGGCCCGATTTCGATACGCACATCAATCTCGGGATGATTCAGATTCACTGCCAGATTCAGTTGTGTTTTAAGATAACCACCAACCTCAAAATTAATATCGGGCGACCTCATCGGGAAGCGTTTGTCACTACGTTTGGCTGACACGCGAAATGGCTTACCCGCTACATTTTCGCCGAAATCAGTCAGCACAGCTTTTTTTGCAATCTGCTGTATGGATTCAAGTGATAGTTCAGCTTCATGTGCCACTGAGAGGTTACGAATGCCCGGAATCAGCGCCAGATGCTCTAGCAGCCCATCCGAAATGTGCGTTATATCGGCCACCATACGCCCGTATTCACGATGGAAACCATTTGGTGTAAGCACGGGTTTAACCACACGCTTGATATTATACGACATCTGGCGTTCAAAATTGGAACGGTTTCTGCCCTTAAGCGACAGCTCCCCGAAATGAAATAGAATCTTTGGCATGGCGGGAAGCTAGCTGCAAGCGGTCAAGGATGCAGCTTTACTCTGAATCCATAACCCTGCTGCTACACATGCTCGGGAAAGAAGATATATTGCGAGTTACAATGCAGGGGGAGAAAAACATGGATGATTCAGACCTTAATATCGGCACGCCGTTATCAGCTGGCGCAACCCGCGTACTGCTGCTCGGCGCAGGTGAGTTGGGGAAGGAAGTGGTCATTGAGCTGCAACGTTTTGGTATCGAAGTGATCGCTGTGGATCGCTATAAGGATGCGCCTGCCATGCAGGTGGCACATCGCGCCCATGTGATTGATATGCTTGATGGCTGCGCCTTGCGGTTAGTTATCGAACTGGAACAGCCACAGCTGATTGTGCCGGAAGTCGAGGCAATAGCGACCGATATGCTGATCGAACTGGAAAATGAAGGCTTTCACATTATCCCGACTGCCCGCGCCACCAGGCTGACCATGAACCGCGAAGGTATCCGGCGACTGGCTGCCGAAGAACTGGGCCTAAAAACATCCCCCTACCAGTTTGCCGACACAAAAGGCGAATTCCTCGATGCCGTAGCCGAAATCGATCTGCCCTGCGTAGTCAAACCGGTGATGAGTTCATCAGGCAAAGGCCAGAGTCTGATTAAAAGTAAAACCGATATCGAAACAGCCTGGAACTATTCACAGCAGGGTGGTCGTGCTGGACAAGGTAAGGTGATCATTGAGGGCTTTGTTGATTTTGATTATGAAATCACGTTGCTGACCATCCGTCACAGGGACGGCACATCCTACTGCGCCCCTGTCGGTCATATTCAGATCGACGGCGATTATCGCGAATCATGGCAACCGCAGCCGATGTCTGATTCTGCGCTGAACGCAGCACAGCAAACAGCAAAAACTGTGACAGACAGCTTGGGTGGTTACGGTCTGTTCGGTGTAGAACTGTTTATTAAAGGCGATGAAGTCATCTTCAGCGAAGTCAGCCCGCGCCCGCATGATACCGGCATGGTGACCATGATTTCACAGGACCTATCCGAATTCGCCCTGCACGTACGCGCCATTCTCGGCCTGCCCATCCCCAATATCGTACAACACGGCCCATCCGCATCCTGCGCTATTGTTGTGGAAGGCGAATCTAACAATGTCACTTTCGAAAACCTGGAACAAGCACTGGCAGAACCGGACACACAGCTCCGCCTGTTCGGAAAACCCGAAGTATCCGGTAAACGCCGCATGGCCGTCACCCTTGCCCGCGACGAGAACATCGATTCCGCCCGCGCCAAAGCCCGCCGCGTTGCCGAATCAATCTCAATCCGATTATAACACTTTGAGAGAAATTATTTTATTAGCCCAAGGCCATCATTTCAAATAATATGAGGCTACCACCACCTCCAAACAGCAGTGTCGCCGCCTGAACCCATGGTTGCTCTGTAATCGGTAAAAATGCTCCTTCCTTTATTGATGAAATTTGGTTTTCGTAATACTCAACCCGCTTAATTATCTCTTCAGATAGCTTATGGCCGTCTTCTAGTAATTCTTCTTTGTGTCTACGGATTTTTCTCAGGGATGCAGCCTTGGCATTATTGGCACTTTTCCTCAATAAAAAGGCACAGCAAATAACCAGCAATATGCTAAGCGAAATGACAAATGCCAATCCGACAGGAAGATTCCAGTTATCAAAGTAGTTGCTTCTTGAGGCTATGAGTAAAAGAGCCACAAAAATAGGGTAATAGACTAGCTGGCTTATACCTTCTGTTCGCTTGGCAATGAGCTTGATCTCACTCCATTCCCTACGGCATTCTCGTTTGATTCCAATCCATCTCTCATGATCTTCTTGTTTGGTTTTACTAACCTTTGATTCCAGTGGTGGAACAGAATCTCTCATAAAAGACCATTTAGTATCAATATGGATTAAGTGGTCGATAAACCGTCTGCAAAGCATTGTAGAGTCGATGACTGCAAAGATTAACCAAGTATAGGAGAATATGCAGAATATAATAATAACCTTATCAAACCAGAAAGTCTCAATACCGCGAAATGGAACGTGTGGAGGGTTGAACTGAATAATAATGGAACACAATATGAAGTACACCAACCATAATGAAGCGATTCTTAAACGACGTTGTATTTTACCATCATTATCCCTATTAATTATCCAGATCTTCTGGATATCCTCATTATCCTCAATGTCATCAGCATTTTTCTCTTTACTTAATAAGAATTCATCGCATTTATTGATCTCGTCTGTATTTTTATTTATGAGAAATCTACCTCTAAACAAAAGAATTATGCTTAATGTTCCAGCGATTATCCGTAAAATTTCAGCAGGCCAAATGCTAATACCTGATGTAAATGAAATGGGTTCACCTGAAAAATATATCATCACAGCAAGCGAAAGAACTATAAATATAATAAATGCAACAAATTTATATCCGCTTGACTGAATGAAGAAAGGTTTATAAACAGGGCAGGAAGAAGAAAAAGAGCACCCACTTTCGCAGGCTATAGATACATCCTTTTTGCATGGCATTTCTTTTTGGCAACCTACTCTTCTTTTTCGGAACTGACTATCCGTGAGCCAAAGTAAAAAGAGGATTTGAATTACTAATGGTATAAATATTGCTGCAATGCCAATGTAATTTATTAAAAAGAAAGCTAAGAGGAAAATAACCAAGCTACCAATTACAGCAAAAAGTATCGGCTGAGAATATTCCCATGCTTTTGTTTTCTCATTATTATATTTTTTTGTTGTTAAATACCATCTTTGGTACCACACTAAAAAGGCAATAATAAAGATAAAATAGAATAGCAGAAAGTAAGTGGGTGGTTTCTTATTTCCCTTGTCATTGTCAAATTTCATCAGGTTGAAAGCGCCATTGTGTCCTACTTCATAAATGTCTGATTTGATAACGACTTTATTGCAGTGAGGTCGTAGTGATAGGCGGACTGATTGAAAGATTGATGTTTGATAGTTATCTCTGAAAGAGGGCATACCTGATGTTAGTTGGCATGTTTTGTTATCGCCATCTTGCGACTTATATGGCCCCTCACTTAAACCGAAGCCAGAGGCAACAATAAGGTTCCTTGTCCAGGGATAGTTTTCCGGGTGAAGTAAACTGGCATCTAAATCAGTAGTAAAAAATATTGTGTTAGGAAATTTTCCTCTCAGTGCTCTCAGAATCAGTAATTTGTCATAAACATCACTGCCTAACACACCGATGGCGCGTATACTTATATCTTCAGTAGATTTCATCCTCCTATCCATGTCAAGAATCTGGTCTGACAGTCGACGAAGGTAATCTTTCTGACTGCGACCTTCCGGACGTTCAACAATGGTCGTCTTATCATTGTCTCCGGACTCAGCTACACCTTTTTTCTTATTCTGACCGTTATAATCCGATGCAGCCAGAGCACCATCGATTCCACGCATATATTTGAAAAGATGGACATGGCTATTCTTATATTCCGCAATTTCTTTCTTATGGTTTTTCTTATATTCTGCAATTTCTTTCTTATGGTTTTCCTCGTATATTTCTAATTCTTGTTTATTACACTTTTTATTCTTAATGTTTTTCCATTTTCGACATGCTTCCACATCTCCGAAAGCATCCCCAAGAGCATCTTCAAAGGCATCTGGTAAAGCTCTGCCATATGTAGTATCCCATTCGGAAACAATGGCGACGTGAAAATCCGGCCCTTCAGCCTCTTTGGGGTTCACTCGCTTTCTCAGTTCCTTTACTATTTCCTGGGTCAGTTTTCCATCAGTGGTAATTGTCCGCTTAAACAATCTAAATACGTTGCCACATTCATAAGATTTGTTCTCTGACCCAAGAAATGTATGAAGATTTTCTTTACCCTCTACGGGCTCTCCAATCAATACACTTGCAACTGCTGTTGCCGTCGCTGAATAGACCTCAACTTTCTTCTTTAGTATTTCTAAATACTTACTTGACTCATGTCTATATTCTCTGGCCTCCCCCACCATCTCCTTTAGTACTGTTGAGCCATATGGACCAATCAGTTTTACTTTGGAAATGTGATCTCCCAACGAGTCAAACAGGAGATTCAGCTTAGCCAGCGGTTTGTGCTGAAAGGCGTCCTCATCCAGCCAGAGCAGCAAGATATGTTCCTCCTCCTTTTGCTTGCGCTCATACCACTCATAAGGCATTACAAATGGTAGTTGTTCTTTATCTACTTTTAGATCAAGGACTCTCTTACATGTTTCTTCGGTTTTATCCTTTTCCTCACATGTTTTTCCGAATTTATTAAGTAGCAACGGATTTTTATCATGCACGATAGTGGATTTGTTAAGGTTGTTCACAAAACCAATATGTTCAGCATGTTTAGGGAAATACTTTTCCGCACCAAGGGCTGAAAGAATGGCATAACGCGTGCGAAGTCTGGTTTCAGCCTGTTTGGCATAGGGGCCAGCAGAAACCATTGCTGCCACTACAGTAACCCCTTTAGCACCTCCCTCTTTAGCCTCTTCTTCCATTTCTTCAACGATTTTTTTAAGACTGTGTCGTTCAGTTTCTTCCGTCTGCTTCCCACTTATCAATTTAGAAGGCTGGAGCGTCAATTCAAAACCAGGCGATTCCTTTTCTCTAAGTGGCGTAATAATAGCCTTACCGGAAAGACGAATCTGACCTGGCCCTTTCTCCTGCGACGAAGAATGCAGAGCTGCGGCAGCAAATGGATCCTGCCAGAGGCGCGCCTGTACATCTTCCATGCCGTGTACCTGTTTTATATCCCGGTTATCACCAATTGGCCGGAATCCCTCCAGCGCAGTCGGATCCAGCACGAAATAACTGACTATCACCGCAAAGAAAATAGCAACACCGCCGGAAAGCGGTAATTGGTTAGAATTCATGTCCCTCCCTTCCCCAAATTCAATAATACTTTACTACTTCAAAAAGGAATCACCCCTTCACATATAATCACTCCTTTTGATTCACGGCCTTGTAAGCAATCCTTTGGCTCCAGCCCCAAATTCAGTAAACCATCTATCACCTAACCCTTTCAGGTCATCAATATTTTTCTGACTAACGTCATCCATATCATCTTTTACACCAATTAATTCAGAGTTTACTCGCAAATAGTTTTTACCCAGGATCACTTGAGCCTGATATTCAACAACCGACTCATCCATGGTAATGCCCATTAGATCATGGTTGATCCAGCCTAATGCCCCATAGTCCTGTGATGCTTTACCATCAATAGGTCGATTGATGCTTCCGGTTCCAACTGAAAGCATGCGAATCTCATCGTCTGGCCAAAGCTTTTTGGCTTCTGCATAGGCGCACATAGCAGGGTTGTTGGCTATCACACCGCCATCGATTAACCAGCGAACCTTTTCACCATCACCAGCCACCTTGGCAGTAGGAAAATACAGTGGTGCCGCACTCGTAGCATTCAGAGCATCAACAGCTTTCACCACTTTGCCGCCATTGGACTTCAACACATCGGATTTCCGATTCTCTACATCATAGGCAACAACCAGAACAGGCTTCTGAGCCTCGTTTAGATTTCGATCTCCAAAATATTCGGTGAGCACATCAATTTTGCCAGTTCCATCATATCTTGGCTCAGCCTGAGCAAAACCAGCCATGCGATCCCAGAGAGATTTATTCATTATCCTGTTAGCATTTTTATAGTCGTAGAGATCAGGCAATTCAGCCCCGCTCTTTTGTAATAGCCCAATAACCCCTGCGATTATTCCTCCTGTAGACGTGCCAGCAAACAGATCAAACGTGTCAAACAGACTCTTCCCATCCAGAGATGCTTCCAGTCTATTTAAAAACTGAGCAGTTGCGGCTCCTCGTATTCCACCACCATCCAATGATAAAACTCTTCTTACAGTCATAATATCTCTCCTTTTTAGTCTCTAATAATACATATCGAATCAAAGTGTATATGTCATGATCCGTTCACAATTTCTCACATCAAAATGCAACCAGCAAACTCCCAGTTCAAGGCTTCCAATATACTCAAAAACAGAATCATTCGGAGACGCCAGAAGATCCTGCCAAACTTCCTCAGTGCTAATATTAGAAAATCGAGCCGATCCTATTGATCCCGATTGAACACCGAACTCAAAGATCAAATGTAACAGCTCGTTAAATAAAATTCTTCAGGCATTTACTGGGTATTAAAAGCCCTTAAGTAATTTTACAGCTTCTTTGCCGACGTTGATGGCCGTTTTGCCTAAAGTCTTCAATCTATCTTGTAATTGTGCCAATGATTCGTTTTTATCTGTTGACTCTTTTACAGCACTAATAAGCTTCTCGTATACTACCTTATCCGTTATTTTGGGCTTAAGGCTGTCCAAATCAGCTCCTGTTGCATTTTTCAGAGCAACCAATTCATCATTTAGTATCGCATCTGTCTCTGTGGCTGCCTCTCTGGATTGTTCTTCTAATTCAGCCCTCATTTTTGCTTCAAGGTCTTCCTGGTCAGTCATCTTGTTACCCTCCTGTTATTTTACTTTATTTATTAATTCTTCCTTTTTCCTAGCCAAGTCATCAATGATGACCTCTGCTTTATTGACTTTCTCAATGGCTTTATTTGCATTATCTGAGGCGAAAACTAAAGCATTGTTGATCTTGTCGCGCAGGTCTTTCACATTCAGTGCTTGTAATGCCCTGTCCTGCACTTCAGTTACCTCACGAATGCTATTTAAATGAGCAGTGATCGCAGCGTTCGCACTTATCAGTTGTGCAAATGCTTCATCAACAGAACTAAGAATTTCTTTTTCATTATCGTTGATGGGGTCAATTAATTCCTTTTTCTTTTTTTCGATCTGCTTAATTGCCACCTCAGCCCAGAGCCGAACACCTAGAAGAGTCATTTTTGGATCAGAATTAGTTGCTTTCTCAACCAACTTTCCTTTCTTAATATATTTCTCTATATAAACTGGAGTCCATTTTTCATCCAAAAAGTCAGTTGACTGTTTTCGTAGGCCTTTAAAATGAGTCTGAATCAGCTGTCTGTAAGACAAATGAACTGCGTTCAGATCCTGTCCGACCGTATAGGATAGCTCAACAACATCTTTTGGAACGCTTGCACAGCCACTCATCAGCATTCCAAATAGAATTATTGCAGCCACCCTTATAATATTTGATCTGCTAAACATTATTTACTACTCCTTTAGCCTTTATTATCTTCATTAATCATAATCCCCTCAGTCATTTTATGTCTTTACTATCAAATACCAATCTCTTTGAGTTATTCACTTGATTGCAGTGCTTTTATCTGGTTTTCGACCAGAAGCTCGAATATTCAAAGCTTTCCCAAGTGCATCAAACCAAAAAGGAGCACCCAATGAAACGCAAAGGGCGGTTATCAACCAACCAAAAATTGTGAATGGCCAGGAACACTGTTTTTCATCAGCTTCCGAACTTTCCTGATTCCATCCAATTGGCAGCTTTAGATTCTTCAAATCGTCCATATTCTTTTTATAATCTTTGTTAAACCCAGAAGGATCAACTGATTGGTTAGCAACATAATGGGCCTGGGCCTGAGCAACTACTGCTTCTCTCAGATTCTGGTCTTTGGCCAGCTTGCTGGCCACATGAATCGAATCAATATTGACCGCAGCGGCTAGCCCAAAGGCAATGGCAAACATAAGTACTTTGGCTTGACGTTTATACCAGCCGGATACACGGTCCATTGAACCATCAAACCACTCTTCAAGATTTGTGCGAACCTTGTCTGTAGAACCCCCTGCATCCAAAACCAAAGCGGTAAGGATTTTTTTTAAATCGCCTTCAGGAAGCTTTTCAACCGACTTCTTTGCTTCAGAAAACGCTCCATCAACAGAAGCAGGGTCTTTAATGGTTTCCATCAGGGCCAAAGTGAAAGTCCTGGCTGGAATATAAGATGGTTTCTTTCCCTCTTTTGCCAGCTTCCTGATCAACGGATGAGCACATACACGATCTGCAATGTCACTAATAGCCGGGTCAGCCAGCAGATTATTAATCCCCTTTTGCAGATTCTTTGATCTAAGCCCCATCAGAGAGGCCAGCAACTCCTGAAGAGCGCTGCACATCAAGCTTAATAGCAAATAGATGAAGAATAGCCCTATAACCACATCCAGTATAATCGAACCCGTCATCTTTTCTCCCAAGAAGTTACAGCAAGAGAAAAAATATTTTTCGAACAGATTAACCCTGTCGGCTGCATGCCCACGTAAGTATTATTAATAATAATCGGATCACATCCCATATTCCCTTCCCTGGCTTGTAACAATCCCTGTTTATAATTAATAGCAGAGAAAAATGGATGTGCAAATATTTATCAATTGCCAGACCTTTATATTTCTTTTAATTTAGGGTCTGTTAACACTAATTTTGACCGCAGCGAAATAACCATCTTTATTGCGCTGCAAGGCATTTTGAGTGCCTTGTGCTAAATGCACATTAGCGAGAAATAACGAACAGCGTGCAAAAATGGCATTTCCTTCCGGGCTGTGCCCCAAATAAGGCCATTCAGCGTTACTTGTCGTTCATTTGGATTCACCAAACTTCGCTCCTCGCGCCTTGACTGGCCTCATTTTGGGTATCAGTGCTTTGATCAGAATTAGTGTTAACAGACCCTAATAAAACTACCGTCACAGAACCATATACGAAAAACCTGCTGTTTGTACCATATCTATAGTGTGAAATGGAAAGATGTCAGACTCCCGAAATAGAGGGCCTTATGGGTAAATTGAATTGTGAATAGAAGAGCATCTAACTTGGGCAAGCAATGGGCGGCTGTAAATTTTGAGGAAAGGCCCTTTATCCTGCTAGATTTTCTTTTTTGGATTCCAGATTTTCCCATCTGGCATAAGCATCCGATAGTAATGATTCCAGCTCATGCAAACGTTGCTGATCCTGTTGGAAGGCTTTGGCATCGCGGTTAAAATACTCCACATCGCAGAAGCGCTCTTCAATAGCAGCTTTTGTCGTTTCCATGGACTCAATTTCTCCCGGTAATACTTCCAGACACTGTTGCTCTTTATAGGATAGCTTGGTTTGTCTTTTATCTGCTTTTGCGGACGTAACAGACTTGGATGTTTTTATCGGCCTATCAGCTTCAGTTTGCTCCTTTCGGCGTGTTTTCCAGGCCAGATAATCGGAATAACCACCTTCAATGGGGATAATCTGACCATCACCCTCAAAAGCCAGCACACGCGATGCCACCCGGTCCATGAAAGCGCGATCATGACTGACCACAATCACCGTACCCTCATAACGGGCCAGCGCCTGCTCCAGTACAGCCAGAGTACCGATATCCAGATCATTGGTCGGTTCATCCAGCACCAGCAGGTTGGCCGGTTCAAGCAGCAACCTGGCCAGCATCAAGCGACCTCGTTCCCCGCCAGACAGCGCCGCCACCCTTGCATTGAGCCGTTCCTTATCAAACAGGAAATCCTGTAAATAGGAGACAATATGGCGCGGTTCATGGCCACCGATATGCACATAGTTGCCACCCATGGGCAGCAGTACATCTTTCAGCTTCTGTGCAGGATTCAACTCCCGCATCTGAGTCAGAAATGCCGGAGCCAGTCGCACCCCGTGACGCACCCTTCCCTCATCGGCAGTCATCTCCTTCAACATAATTTTCAGTAAGGTGGTTTTACCGATGCCATTGGGGCCAATCAGACCCACCCGGTCACCGGCCATGATTTTGTGGCTGAATTTGTGGCAAATGACTGTATCTGAAAAGGCATGTGATAAATCAATGGTCTCAATCAGCATTTTGCCGGGTTTGGTGCCGCTGGATACACGCAGATCCACATCACCACCGCGCAAACGCCTGGCCGCTCGCAGCTGGCGCAAGTTCTCAAGGGCACGCACCCGCCCCTCATTACGTCGGCGTCTGGCCGGAATGCCACGCCGAATCCAGCGCTCTTCTCCAGCCAGTAGTTTATCAAATTTACGAAACCGTGTTTCCTCCACCGCTAGCATTTCTGCTTTTTTATCCAGATATGCGGCATAGGAATAAGGAAAATGCGTGAGATGGCCGCGATCCAGTTCGATAATCTCTTCAGCAACGGCATCAAGAAAATAGCGATCATGGGTAATAAACAATACCGAACCCGGAAAGGCGGCGACAAAATCCTCCAGCCATTCAATGGAAGCAATATCCAGATGATTGGTGGGTTCATCAAGCAGTAACACATCCGGCTCGGAAACCACCGCTCTGGCCAGCGCCACCCTGCGCAACCAGCCGCCGGAGAGCTCGCCGACATCGCGATCTGATTCAAGTTTCAATCTGGAAATCGCAGTTTCGATGCGGGCATGAAATTTCCATGCATCCATGCGTTCAAGCTCTGATTGCAGGGAGTCAATATGGTTGAGGGTGGATTCGCTAACGTCCTGTTCTAATTTCTGTAGAGCTTCATGGTATAATTCGAGTGTTCTGGCCACCTCGCCCAAGCCTTCGGCAACCACATGAAAGGCGCTCTGCCCTGGCTCAAAATGCGGCGCCTGCGGCAGATAGGCGACCCTGACGCCTGTACGTCGGGCCACTTCACCACTATCTGTTTCCACAATACCCGCCATGATTTTCAGCAGTGTGGATTTGCCCTCACCATTACGCCCGATTAGGCCAATGCGCACCCCGCGTCCAATGCTCAGGCAAACATTATCCAGCACGACCTGGGGGCCGAAGGCCTTATCGAGGTGATTCAAAGTCATAATCGGCATGGGCAAATACTAGCATAATACATGAGAAGACCATCCATGACTTTTCTCTTCAAATATTATTACAGCACAGGTTTCACTATTACCAAAATTACAAATAAAAAACGCACCACCTGAGTAGCACGCCTTTTATCTACTGATGCATGCCGCCAATATTAGCCGGAATTAGCACACATACGGTCATGTTTTCTACTATATTTACCACGTTCTTTAGAATGATTACGCTTCATCTTTTTTGCAATTTGCCGTTGCTCTGGTGTCAGGATTGTAAAAACACTGGCTCTCACCTCATTGTGCCGAATGATTTTCTGCGTAACGAGCTCACCCTGCTGCCGGGCAAGCTCGGCAACCTGCTTGTCAAATTGATCTGACGTTGGATCCAGTTTTCGTAATGCCTCACGGTTGTCCTGCATGGCATCTTTTAGTTCCAGCATTTGTGGACGTACCTGACGGTGAATTTGTTTAAATTGCTGCTGCTGTTGATCATTGAGATCAAGATTATCAATCATGTGCGAAAATCGCTGATGATGGCCACCATGTCCACACGAGGATGCTGTAGCTGTAGCCGCCAGCCCCAAAGAAAGAGCTGTAGCCAGACCCAGTACAGATATTACTTTCGTTGCTTTATTCATAATTCGTCTCCTTTCTGATAATTACCCGGCATCAATCGCCGGATGCAGCGAAGTCTGATCAATTTAGTGCAAAGCAAAGCATCCGATGCGTAAGCATCAAGAAAATCAATGTAAAGAAAATGTAAAAAGGCCTGTTTTTAGCTGCCCTTACTATTCCTGTCGTGGCAATATGACGGCATGCGTATTTTACTGATCGATGATGATGTTGAACTTTGCGAACTAATGGTTCGTTTCCTGGGCAGTGAAGGGTTCGATGTTGAGTCAGCCAATGACGGTATTTCCGGACTTGATGCTCTGCTGTCCGGCGATTACGACCTGGCGGTACTGGATATCATGATGCCGGGGAAAAACGGCATGGATGTACTGCGTGAATTGCGACAGAAGTCAAATATTCCGGTGATCATGCTGACGGCCAGAGGTGAAGAAATGGATCGCATCATTGGTCTGGAACTGGGTGCCGATGATTATATGCCAAAGCCCTGCAATCCGCGTGAATTGTCAGCACGAATCCGGGCTGTATTGAGACGTTTTGAGATGCAGGAACATCTCGTTAGTCAAAACGATAATATCCGCATATTCGGCAGTATCGAATGGCACCCCCAATCCCGAAGCATTTATGAAAACGGTGCGGTTATAGAACTGACTGCAACAGAATTTAATATTCTGGCTGCACTGATGGAACATGCTGGTGAAGTAGTCAGTAAGCAGGAGCTAAGTAAAGCTGCACTGGGCAAACACTATGGCCCGTTCGACCGCTCGCTGGATGTGCATATTGGTCATTTACGAAAAAAGATATCTCCAGTCAGCGATGAGCAACCGCGCATCAAAACCGTGCACAGCGTTGGGTGGCTGTTCGTACCGGATTAGCCATGCGTCTGTTCTGGAAACTGTTTTTTATTCTCATGCTGACGCTTGCACTGACCGTCGGTGTATCGACCTGGCTCAGCCAGAAATGGCTGGCGGAGAATCAACTTACCGAAACACGCCTGACTGCTTTGGCGAGCTATGGTGAAACTGCCGTCATCCTGTTCGAAGCTGAAGGGACTTCCGCCTACCGTCACTGGCTGAAACACACTTCCCACACTTATCACTTCAGGGGCATGTTGCTTGATCGCCATGGCAAACGCGTTCTGAAACGACCAATTCCAGAACATATACAAGCACTTGCGGATCGCGTGCTCAGAGAGAATAAACACATTACCGTCATTCATCCACCAATGCTGGCTGTGGCCATGCCACTACATGGGAAATCTGAATTATTCTACTGGATTGCCAGAACTCGCCTGTCGCCGGAGCAATTACGTAGCGGAGGTGAATATCTACTTTTTATTCGCCTCATCAGTGCTCTGTTTGCCATCATTTTTATCAGTTGGCTGCTCACACGTATGATCACACGCCCTGTTCGTTTGCTACAGAATACCGCAGAACAACTCGGTCAGGGGAAGCTTATGATCAGAACTCCGAAGATTGTGTCCAGACGCAGGGACGAACTGGGAGACCTGGCTAACAGCTTCGACATCATGGCTGAACAGCTGAACAGTCTTATCAGCAGTCACAAGCAACTGCTACGGGACGTTTCCCACGAACTGCGCTCACCACTTGCCCGCCTGCAGGTCGCGCTTGAGTTGGCGCGTAATGCGAGCGGCGATACAGCCGGAGACGAACTCGACCGTATCGGCAAAGAATCAGAGCGGTTAAACGAACTGATTGGAGAAGTGTTGACACTGGCTCGCTTTGAAGAGGGTTCTGTGCAAGTTGAATACAAACTGCTACAGCTTGATGATATGCTCAGAGAAATTTCAAATGACGCTGCATTTGAAGCAGAAGCGATGGGAAAAAGTGTAGAGATCAGCGTCTTTGAACCATGCATCATCACAGGTGATCCTTTATGGCTCAGTCGAGCACTGGATAATATTATCCGCAATGCTATTCGGCATACGCCAGTAGAAGCAGGTGTCCTGATTTCACTCAAGCTTCAGGGAGATCATGCTCGTATTACAGTGCGTGATTATGGCTCCGGAGTTTCTGAAGAAAATCTGGCCAATTTATTTGAACCGTTCTTTCGCACCTCAGAAGCTCGTGAAAGGTATAGTGGCGGTTACGGTCTGGGGCTGGCTATCGCACAACGCGCTGTCAAATTACATAAAGGTCATATATCAGCATCCAACCACAAGGATGGTGGACTCAAAGTCATAATAGAGCTGCCATTATCAAAATAATCTGGCCACATGAAAAATGGCTGTAAGCAAGTAAATAAGTCTATCGACTAAATTTCCAGGATCAGGCACTTGGCTAGCCTCCCCTCCCCTTCCTTCCAGCTAGCCAAGTGCCGATTTTTTTGAGCAACTATCGTCCGGCATTAAAAAAGAGAGAATCACTCATTTCAATCGGCTACTCAACCTTCTTCTGTCTTTATTATTCTTCCATCCATCTGCATAAATATCCTCCAGGCTGAACCGAATAACTTCAATTCCAGACCCTTTACATATTGGAAAAGATTGCCTGACTACAATACTCGAAGGCGCTGCATGGCTGCTGACATTTCCTCTTGTTTGGCTTTAGCCTCATCCAGTTCGGCCTGCACTTTAGCCACCACAGCATCCGGAGCATTATTCCGGAATTTCGGATTACCCAGTTTGCCTTCACGCTGGGCAATATCCTTGTCCAGCCTGATTATGTTTTTCTGCAAACGCGCCAGCTCCTCTTCGACATCGATCAGACCCGCTAGTGGCAAAAATACTTTTGCTCCTACAAGCGGTGCGACAGCAGCCCCGTGAACTTCCTGCTCTGCATCCAGCCAATCCAGTGACTCCAGACGAGCCAGGCTTTTTAGTAATAACTCCTGCCTTTCAAGATCGGCCCTGACTGTAGCATCACAGGCGATGACAGCTCCAATGCGCTTACCCGGATTAACATTCATTTCACCCCGAATCGAACGGATCGCCGAAACCACTTCAATCACTTTGCGCATGCGTCGAACTGCATCGGCATCATGATTATCATGTTCCTGATGCGCCCGGTCACTGACCAGACGTGTTTCAGCGCCATGCAGGCTCTGCCACAATGTTTCTGTAATATAGGGGCAAACCGGATGCAGCAGACGCAACCAGCCTTCGAGTGCGGTCAACATCACGGTCTGTGTTTCAGCTTTGGCTGTCTCATCATCACCATAGAGTGAAACTTTGGCCGCCTCAACGTACCAGTCGCAATAAGAACCCCAGATAAAGTTATACAATGCTGCGGCAGCTTCATTGAAGCGGTATTCAGTCAAAGCCATATTCACTTCCGCACTCACGGCATCCAGCTCGGCCAGAATCCAGCGATTCACATCCAGCTCAGGCTGAACCCCGGCATCAGGCACGGCATCGCCGCGATTCATAAAGACGAAACGCGCAGCATTCCAGATTTTGTTCATAAAATTGCGATTCGATTCGATGCGTTTTTCATCCAGTTTCACATCACGGCCCGGTGTCGCCATATGCGCCAGAGTAAAACGCAGGGCGTCAGCGCCATATTTCCTGGTTATTTCAAGTGGATCAATCACATTACCCTTGGACTTGGACATCTTCTGCCCCTGTGCATCACGAATCAGGGCATGGATATAAACATCCCTGAACGGAACCTCGCCGGTAAATTTCAGTCCCATCATAATCATACGGGCGACCCAGAAGAAGATAATATCAAATCCGGTAACCAACACATTGGTCGGATAGAACTGTTCCATTTCAACCGTTTTATCCGGCCATCCCAGAGTCGAAAACGGCCACAGTCCGGAGGAGAACCAGGTATCAAGAACATCCTCATCCTGCCTGATATTTGTCATACCACAGCCAGCACAGCATTCCGGTGTTTCTCTGGCAACCGTAATATGATCACAATCATCACAATACCAGGCCGGAATACGATGCCCCCACCACAACTGGCGGGAAATGCACCAGTCCTGAATATTGCGCATCCATTCGAAATAGGTCTTTTCCCAGTATTGCGGCACAAAGCGGATATCGCCGTTTTCTACAGCCTTGATAGCAGGCTCTGCCAGCGGTTTGATATCCACATACCATTGATCGGTTAGATAAGGCTCAAGCACGGCGTGAGAACGGTCTCCGCGTCCCACCTGATGCGTATGCTCCTCAACCTTGTACAGCAGGCCCTCAGCATCAAGATCAGCTACCACATGTTCACGCGCTTCATAGCGCTCCATGCCATGATATTTCTCCGGCACTGTATCACAATCAAGCATATGAGCCCGAGGAGTCAGAATATTGATTAAAGGCAGATCATGGCGCTTGCCGACATCATAATCATTAAAATCGTGAGCCGGGGTAATCTTCACACAGCCGGTACCGAATTCAGGATCAACATAGGTATCGGTAATCACCGGAATTGTGCGATTGGTTAGCGGCAGAATCAGTTGTTTGCCGATCAGGTCTTTGTAACGTTCATCATCGGGATGCACAGCTACAGCCGCATCACCAAACATGGTTTCCGGACGTGTTGTAGCGACAATCACATGCTTTGAGGGATCATCGGCATGCGGATAACACATATGCCAAAAATGTCCCTGCTCCTCCACATGTGCCACTTCCAGATCCGACACGGCTGTTTCCAGTACCGGATCCCAGTTAACCAGTCGTTTGCCACGGTAAATCAGCCCTTCTTCATGCAGACGGACAAACACTTCCTTCACAGCTTTAGACAGACCTTCATCAAGCGTGAAACGCTCCCGCGACCAGTCGCAGGATGCGCCCAGACTCTTGAGCTGATTAACAATGGTGCCACCGGATTGCTCTTTCCATTGCCACACCCGATCCAGAAAACGTTCGCGTCCCAGATCCCTTCGATGTACACCTTCCTTATCCAGCAGGTGTTCCACCACCATCTGCGTAGCAATGCCTGCATGATCGGTGCCTGGCTGCCAGAGTGTGGATTTACCCTGCATGCGCTGCCACCTGATCAGCATATCCTGAATGGTAAACGTAAAGGCATGACCCATATGCAGGCTGCCGGTTACATTCGGCGGTGGAATGACAATGCAATAACTCTCATTGTTCTGAACATCTTCAAGGCTATATTTTGGCCGAAATGCGTCCGAATTCAGCCACTGGTCATTAATGGCAGGCTCAACGGCCTGTGGATCATAGGTTTTAGCTAGCTCATGCTGGCTCATTATTGTTCCTTTGGTTTACTGAAATATTGCGCCATGCTACGTCAAGGCATGAGCCGGGCAACCCGTGAATAGTTTTTAGTCGTCAGAGAACAGCGCTCGTAATGAACGCATTTAACGATTATAGATAAAATAACTCCGGCTTTAAATCAATCCGGAGTAGTTTGACAGTAAGCCCGCTCAATCATAAGACTTACCTTCCAACCAATACATGACTGGCAGCATCAAATGCTGCTGGCAATCCCTGTTTCAGGAACAGTTCCGGAAACCAGTGAGTAACCACAACCGATGCAAAAGCTAGAATGAACAAAATCCAGAACAATGGTCGGGCCATTCCCTTCAGCCAACCCAGAATAGCACCTACCACAGCACAATAGATCAGGATAACCTGTACCTGCCATGCTTCCGGCAGGCCAACTTGTTCTATAAACAAGAGCGTGGGCAGATCAGCAATGAAGCCAGCAGCTTTCTGAAGCGCTTCATTTGCACCCTCTTTGATCATCATGATCAATGCGGCCGATGAGGCACACCACAGGCCGAGCATAATACCAATTAACGTTGATTTTGCAGGATTCCTGGCCATATTCAGCCCCCCCATCCTTATACATTTTGGCAGCTCAAATGCTGCATAATATCGCAGCGTACCCCTCATTTTTTGAAATGTCCATTCCATATAACTTTTGATCATCCACCAAGAAAACATTCCATGACTGCATATATGCCTGGACCATCACATCCCAAGTTTGATAAAATCGCCTCATACTCCCTCTGAATAAATCGCTTGCTGATAGATGATTATCCGTCATCGTTAGGTTATGAATATGAAGCTGAACATTGTTGCTGATGCCCACATCTGGGCTGCCCAATCGGCATTTCCGGGGTTCCCAGGCTATGATGTGAATTTGCGGATTCTGGAACATAAGCATATTAAACGGGAAGCTTTGCAAGATACTGATATTCTGCTTACACGATCTTCCACCAGAGTGAATGCTGGATTACTGGAAGGAACACCCGTCCGTTTTGCTGCCACAGCTACCATAGGCGATGATCATTATGATAAGTCATGGCTGGATGCCAATGACATCACATGGGCAAATGCAGCGGGCTCATCTACCGATTCGGTTGTTGAATACATGATTGCCACGCTGCTTGAACTACATATACAAGGGCTGATTTCCATTCCTGATACCACTATCGGCATTATCGGTGCCGGACGTATCGGCAGTGCGTTTGCCAAAATCTGCCGAACCATCGGTATGAAGGTACTGATTAACGATCCACCCCGACAACGTGCTGAGGGAGGTGATGGATTCTGTTCACTGAATGAAGTGCTGACTCAGGCTGATATTCTGACTCTGCATACACCGCTAATTCATCATGATACAGACTGCACCTTCCATCTGCTGAATGCGCAACGGCTATCAACCTTTCAGGGCTCAGGCATTATCAATGCCGGTCGTGGAGCCTGCATCGACAATGGTGCATTATATGACTGGCTCAATCTGGATATTTCGCATTTCGCTGCTCTTGATTGCTGGGAAAACGAGCCCGGCCCTTTGTTACGCCTGTTGCAACATCCACAACTGGTCATTGCCACCCCACATATCGCCGGTCATTCGATTGACGGCAAGGCGGCCAATACCCAGTTTGTCTACAATGCACTGTGTCACTATCTGCAAGTAGATCCTGACTGGGATATGTATGAGCATTTACCAGCCGAGTCCTTCCCTGTTGAAATCAAATCTGCCGCGAATCCGTGGCTCAGTCTGCACGCGGCAGCCAATCATCTGTATCCACTCGGCGAAGACAGTCAGACCATGAAATCCTGGATCCACCTGACAGAAACAGCGCTGGCAAATGCCTTCACCGGCTACCGCAGACACTATCCGGTACGCCGGGCATGGCAGCATGTGCCCATCTACTTTTCCCACCCGGATGTCACATCCAGTCAGCTGGCACAAACCATGGGGATGAAGATCATTTAGAGTCCCCGATAGGGGATCCGTAAACCCCTCGCCTTTAGGCGACGGATAGGTGGTTTTCCATGTTATGCAAGACTATAAGCGTGGCAGCCACACAGTATGGGATTGTAAATATCATGTAGTGTGGACGACGAAATATCGATACGAGATATTGGCAGGCGATGTTGGTCACCGCTGTCGAGAGTTGCT
>JAJRTX010000249.1 GCA_021545665.1 Zetaproteobacteria bacterium | reverse complement strand
TCGTCTTTGTCACCATGAAGTTCCAGCGACATTGCCAGAGGAGTCGTTAAAAATACTTCGATATCTGCAAGCGTCTGAACTCTTGTTTCGTCCATTTGTACCAACATCCCCCTATGTTGGTCAGACCCATCAATATTTCAGGCTCATTTCATATTGGAAAAGGCTCCGGCTAGGGCCTTCGATTTAAATCTGTTATGCTCCCCCCTGTCATGATGTCCGCAGCGTTTCCACTATTCATTGCCTTCAACTCAAGGCCAGCTGATGACATGCTTACATTTTCCTCCCTGGATTAGAGTCTGATGTTATCTGTTTTGAAATGGGCGAAAGAACGCCTCCGGGGCAGAGAAGATAGCGAGCATGAGCAGGCGATCATTCGTATCATTCTCATATTTCTTACTTTCACGTGGTTTTATTATCATGGCCATGTCACTGCTTACATTGTGTGTGCAAGCTATTTGATCATGGCTCTCATGCTGTTCATATGGATACTTGTTGTGCCACATAAACATCCCGTTCGAAGAGTGATAGGGGCCGTGGGAGATATGGCCGCAATTTCGGCAGGATTCTACCTTGCCGGTGAAACAGCGGCACCGCTTCTGGCTGTCTATTTATGGGTTATCACTGGCAACGGGTTTAGATATGGTACCGGAAACTTGCTTTTATCTACGCTTCTGGCTTGCACCGGCTTTATGATTGCGGCAAGCATGAACCCTTTCTGGTGGGCTCATAGCTGGTTTAGCCTGGCCATCATCCTGGCATTAATCATTGTACCTCTCTACATGGTCAGCCTTATCAAACAACTACATCATGCTATTGATGCGGCAGAAGCAGCCAATAGTGCCAAATCCCAGTTTATTGCCAATATGAGTCACGAACTGCGTACTCCGCTCAATGGGATTCTCGGCATGAATGACCTGTTATTAAGCACTCGACTGACTAAAGAACAAAGTCATTTTTCGTTTGTCGTTAAAGAATCGGCTTATCATCTTCTGGGTCTGATCGAGCGGATTCTTGATATGGCAAAAATAGAAGCCGGGAAATTTGAACTGGTCAAAGAGCCTTTTGATCTGCACCGGTTGTTGCAAGGCCTGATCGCAATGTTTGAAGCTCATGCCATTGAAAAAGGCATCGCAGTGAATCTCCATATTGACCCTGGAGTGCCATTTGCTCTGGTCGGCGACCCTAAACACCTGAAACAGATTCTGCTCAATATCATTGGAAATGCGGTGAAATTTACCGAACACGGCAGTGTCAATGTCAGTGTCAGCATAAGCGAACAGAGCACGGATACTCGACTTGCTTTCAAAGTAGCTGATACCGGCATTGGCATGTCCGAAGAGGCGCAGAACAAAATATTCGAGCACTTCACTCAGGCTGATGCCGGTATCACCCGGCGTTTTGGCGGCACCGGGCTTGGTACCACCATAGCAAAAAACCTGACGGAAATGATGGGGGGGAGCATCAGCCTTTCCAGCATAGAGGGCGCAGGAAGCACATTTACCATTGAGATCCCCTTTGAACTTCAGGCAGAAAAACAGGCAGCGCGAGATCTTGCCACAGTCAATATTTTGGTGCTGGGGAAAAAGCATCCGGACAACGCCACGGAAACCATGCTCAAACGCTGGGGTGCGCACTACAGTGTCATCAACGACGAAAGGTTTCTTTTATCCAATCTGGTGGATGCCTGGTCGACAGGCCAGCCATACGATGTGGTACTGGTAAACCGCAACTCCCTACAGTGTGCTCCTGAATTGATTGCCCATGCCATACGTGATAAGCATGTGCTGAAAGGCATCGACATCATCCTGATTGAATCTGAGAAAAGCCAGACAACCGATGCTGCCATGTTAGCCGCAGGCTTCTCTTCCGTGCTGCATATGCCGGTACAGGAGTCATTGCTGTTTAATGCCCTGCATGCATCCTGTGTTATCCACCACTCTGCCGATGTAATTTCTCTCAATGGTGCCTTGAAGCGGAAGATGGCACAGAAAAAACTCAATATTTTACTGGCTGAAGACAACCCTGTGAATCAGGAAGTTGTATTCGAAATCCTTAAACGTGCCGGGCATAACGTGGAGATCGCCAATGACGGCGAAGAAGCACTGGACGCCCTGGCCGGAGATAAGGCGTACGATCTTATCCTTCTTGATATGAATATGCCGAAGGTAAGCGGACTCGATGTGCTTAAACAATTTCGTTTTATGGACACCAGTGCATCCACGCCCGTGTTGATGCTCAGCGCAGATGTCCTGGAAGAAACGGTACGTGGCTGTATTGATGCGGGAGCCAATGATTATATTACGAAACCCGTTCGTGCCTCTGAACTGCTGGATAAGATTGCTGAATATTCAGTTAGTCCGGAAACCGTGGAAGAAAAAGATATTGAAGGCGATCCTCCACTATCGGAAAGCACAGAAGAGCCCATTGATGAGGTGGTTATCAGTGAGCTGTTCAACTTGATCCGCTCAACAGAAAAACGAGAAAGCCTGTGCCAGACGTTTGAGCGCTCTGGAGTTGAACATCTGGAAAAGATTGGCCTGGCAGCAGAACAGAACAATGTTCGTGATTACATGATGATTGTCCACGGCCTGAAAGGCTCTGCTGCCATGCTGGGTGTCAGGCGTGTTGAGCTTCTATGCAAGGAAATCGAAGCCATTGGCAGCGCTATTGACCATGACGAAATGATCAGTTATCGCAACAAGCTGGATACAGCCATCCGGCAGGGAAGTAAATCCCTGCGCAATTATCTGCAACAATAATTTTGTCTGACAGCAATAGTCAGAGCAGGCAAGCCTGGCCGATTCAACCTAACTGGTTTGGTCCAATACGAACGGATAGTGAAGCAATACTCCGGGGCTTGTTCTCCCCGGAGTTCTGCTCCCGTTCAATTCAGGCCACCTTTTGAATCTGTTTTTTTACCAACCGTCCCATCATACGGAGGTCTTTTGAACTCAGGTTAAGTGCCGCATCAACCCAGACTGAAGTAATCGACTCCAATTCCTCATAACTGACAGGGTTACAGTATCTTTTTGCTGCTCGCAGGGCTCTGAAACCATTCCTTGCCCTGTTTTCCCTCCGGAGGTAATCATAGACAGCTTGTTTTCCTTCCCCCTTTTCAACCAGCATGTCGACGATCCCTAATTCAAACATCTCCTGGGCAGTATAAACCTTCCCGCTTAAAATCATTTTTTCTGCTGGTGCGAGTCCAATCTTTCGGGATAGCAGACTCAATGCACCCATTCCGGGAAACAGGTTAAATAGAATCTCCGGCATGCCCATTTTTGCATCTTTCTCCGCAATAAGCACATCACTGGAAAGAGCTGTTTCAAACCCGCCGCCCAGTGCGTCGCCCTGAACCAAAGCAATGGTTGTGATGTTTTTCTCGAGACCGACATGAAATTGATAGACCGCTTTGATGCATGCAACGGCATAGTCATATAAAGCCTGTCGATCTTGTAAACGGATTAGTTTACAGAACAGATCAAGATCCCCTCCCAAATTGAACACCTCCGAATTTGTTGAGGAAATTACAAGGTAATTAATATGTTCGAGCGCAGGGTTTGATCTGAAGTTGTCGAAACTGTCCAGAATCTCTTCGAGCAATGCAGGTGTAAAACAGGGACGTGGAATCCCCTTCATGCAAAGCCAGGCCAGATTTATATTGTCTTCATAGCGCACATCCAGGCTTGAATATGTATCTATACTCTCACTTGGCTGTAATTTTAGATTTGAGCGTGTCTTGTATTCCATCATCTGAAACTCCTTTTTCATTCAAAATCGGCGAAGTCATGCCTCCCCGTATCGCTTAGGCTGAACCTGTTGGGTGAGATACGTCAATTTCCGGAT
>JAJRTX010000248.1 GCA_021545665.1 Zetaproteobacteria bacterium | reverse complement strand
CATCTTCTCTCCTTTATACAATCACGCAACGCATCCGCATCTGATTTTAACCCTTCTTCTGACACACGGCTCGACTGAGTTGTAGTGCGCGTGTATTTGGAGCACAAACACGCGTTTTGAAAAAATGAGATGACATGCCTAACGAGGAAATTTAAATATGAAATGCATGAGTATTCTCATTGCGACAGTTGAACAGGAAGTTTATAGAGGAACGGCTAATATGGTTATCATCCCCAGCGTTGGCGGGGAACTCGCCATCATGCCCGGTCATGCCCCGTTACTGGCCTCACTCAGGCCGGGGGAAGTGCGAATCGATTGTGTTGCGGATCAAGGCTGTCCCTCCGACGGAGGTTGTTCAACTTGTCGTGTGGATTACATGGTTGTGTTTGGCGGTTATGTCGAGGTACAACCCGATGGGGTTATCATCCTGGCCGATGCCATTGAACACGCTAAAGATATTGATGAGGCGAGGGCTAAACAAGCGGTAGAGCAGGCCAAACAGATGCTGCGCTCGTCCAATCAGGAGAAGGCAAACAAGGCCATGCTTGATCTGGAAGTTGCCATTGCCCAATTACGTGTCGTGCGAAGAAACAGAAAACATTCGTTGATGAAACCATGACATTCAAAAATAACTTATGGACGTGAA
Source organism: Zetaproteobacteria bacterium (assembly GCA_021545665.1). Next base: position 2,819 of record JAJRTX010000248.1, on the reverse strand, counting down.
AGGTTTTCGCATCGGCGATGTCTGGGGCGGATTGTCGGCATCTGCGCTGGTGTTGCCTCAGGCAATGGCTTTTGGCATCACGCTGTGGTCGCCCTACACACAAGATCCGGCTGCAGCCGCCATGTCCGGTCTTGTGGCTGCGGCTTGCCTGTGCGTTGTATCCGGCATATTTCACGGTACGGATGGGCTTGTTGCAGCACCGACCGGACCGACACTGGTATTAATATCCGGTACGATTGCCGCACTTGCTTCGACCGGTCTTGTTGGAGGCCGACTGATTACGGCAACACTATTGACTGTGACCATGGGGGGTGTTTTTCAGATACTGATTGGCGCATTAAGGCTTGGCCATTTGATCAAATTTATACCGTATCCTGTGGTATCCGGCTTTATGACCGGTTCGGCTATTCTGATGATTAATTCCCAAGCTGATGTTGTGCTCGGTACCGATACAAACCTGACACTGCAACAGGGGGCATGGATACCACTGGCTGTTGCAGCCATTACACTGGCGGCAATGGTGTGGTTGCCACGCTGGTTCAAGCAGATCCCCGGAACCGTCATGGGTTTGGTCGTTGGGACACTGGCATTTCATGCTTTTGCTTTTGTTCAGCTTGATAGTGTCCCGGTAGGATGGGTGGTCGGCAGCCTGCCGGACTTAAAGGATTTGCATATCGGTTTTAATATTGGGCCAATCGACCAGTTGCCGTGGATGTTGATGACCGGCTCTGCTTTGGCGCTTGCTGTACTCGCATCCCTCGATACCCTGCTAACCGCTGTATTGGCCGATGTATCCACAGGTTCCCGCCATCAGGCCAGGCGTGAACTGATGGGACAGGGTGGCGGCCATTTATTGAGTTCCTTATTTGGCGGCATGGCAGGGGCCGGAACAACAGGGGCGACACTGGTGGCGATTCAAAGCGGTGGCAGGCGCTGGGCCGGGCTGGTGACGGCAGTTTGCATGCTGTTACTGATTTTGTTTATGGGCCCCGTAGCAGCGGTTCTGCCAATCAGTGTATTTGCCGGAATTATTCTTTATGTCGCAATTTTCGGCATGCTGGACAAGGATATTTTTCTCTGGCTACGTACGCCTCAGGCCCGAACTGATGCTGCCATCGCCCTGACTGTAACAGGGGTAACGGTCATTTATGACCTGATGCTAGCTGTCGGGCTGGGCGTGTTGTTGGCAGCGGTTGAATTTATTCGCTCGCAAGTACAGTCGGCTGTGGTCCAGAGACGCTGGAGCCTGGCTGAACGCACATCGTTGCGACGCCGACTGAAATCAGAATGCTGTTGTCTGGCCGGGCATCCCGATGCCATTGTCGGATATGACCTGAAAGGAACACTTTTTTTCGGCACAACCGATAACCTTTATGATGCGATGATGGAAGATTTGAAGCGGGCGACATACATTATTCTGGACATGCGGCTGATCACCCAGGTTGATTTGACCGCCGTGCGTCTGATTGAACATATGTATGGCGTCATGAGGCAGCGTGATGGCGAACTGATTCTTTCCCATGTACCCAAAAGCATGGGGTTGGTGAAGCGCCAGGGACACCGGCATGAAAGGCTGGTTCCTTATCATAAAAATACACGCCTGCGTACATTTTCAGATTCAGATAAAGCACTTGAATATGCTGAGAATCGTCTGCTGCAGGCGCATTGCAACAATGGTTTTAAACAGGGAAGGCCGATTGATCTGACTGATTCGGAGTTAATGACAGGATTCAGCGAAAAGGAAAAAAAATGTTTACTGCCATTTTTCGAAGAACGACAAGTCAAAGCAAAGGAGTTTTTGTTTCGTAGTGGTGGATATGGCGATGAACTATTTGTCATTTTATCCGGCGAAGTGGAAATATTGCTGCCTTACAGTAAGAAAAAACGTTTGAGGCTGGTCGTTTACGGGCCAGGGATGTCGGTAGGTGAAGTGGCTTTTCTGGAGCCGGGATTGCGCCGGGCAGATGGGCGGGCTACGATGAGCTGTAAGGTAGCTGTTCTCAAACACGCCGCCTTAAAATGCTTGTGCAAGCAAGACCCCGATATAGGCATGCGACTATTGATATGCTTGGGACATGATATGAGTGAAAACCTGTCTATGGCGGATGAAAAGCTCAGACGGCTGGCCTCCTGAAACAGAGTAGTGGTTGTTCATTCATGTCATGCTCATGTCATATTCGACACATAGCATTTCGGGGGCATAAACTTATTTCATACGGAGGTTCATTGAAAATGAATAAAATGATCTGCACTGCCATATTGCTTGTTGCTGCATTTGTCACAACATCAGCCTGGGCTGGAGATAGCGCGCATAAAAGTGGGAAGGTTCACTTGGATTGCGTTCAAACTGATTCAAGCCATGCGAAAAATAACAGCGGAAAAATCCATCTGGAATGCGTACAGAGCAAGCAGCATGGTAAAGATACCAAGCACGAGTATCATGAAAAAACAAACAACCCTGAGGATTAAATATTGTCTCCCCAACAAGGCGGGTCAGTTGCTGACAGTAGCGACTGACTCTGCTTGGGGGTGTTCCTTCATTGTGCTTTCATCTTAATAGAATTATCATGCGCCGCATGCTGACTCGCAAATTGCATATCCGTGGATTTTCCCGCCTGATGGCGGTGATGTTCGCCATGCAAATTGTGGTGGGCGGCTTCTGCCTGCTGACAGCTGAATCGCATGCTATGCCTCAGTCTGTGCAGACCATGGATATGGATGGCAATTGCAGCAAGTCTATGCATGCAAATTATGATGAACAAACATCGGACCATTCAGATGCCTGTTATCATTGCGATCAGCCAGCGGAATTATCGAAT
>JAJRTX010000247.1 GCA_021545665.1 Zetaproteobacteria bacterium | reverse complement strand
TTGGCCTGCCCGGCAAGCGGGATGAGGATTGGAAATATTCTGATCTGTCGCGCATGCAGACGGTGCTGGGTGAAAACTGGCAACAGACCACCGGGGCTGCCACAGTAGAAGCAGCGACTGTAGAACAGGTCGCGATTTCCGCCCTGGATGCCTACCGCATTGTGTTTGTGAATGGTCATTTTCAACCCGAAGATTCCACCATGCCGATAGGTGTAACCCTGTTGCCGCTAAAATCTTTGCTACAGCAGCAGCCGGAACTCGCCGCTGATTTATTGCAGCCGCATCCGGATGCACCCTTATTTAATGGACTCAATGCCCTGAACTCGGCAACCGCAGCTGATGGTTTTAGCCTGTGTATTGCCGATCATGTGCAACTGGATAAACCCTTGTATGTATTGCACATTGGCAAGGCTGATGCGGCGGGTAAAACCGCAGCCATGCGCCATGGCCTGATGCTGGGTGAGTGTGCACAAGCCACTGTGATTGAGCATTTTGTCAGTCTGGATGAAGAGCCAGGCCTGACCAGCGTGGTCGCTTACAGCCATTTAAAACAGGGTTCATCGCTTAAACATTACCGGATTCAGCAGGAAAGCCTGAAACAGTTCCACATCGGCCGCGTTGATGTTCGCCAGGCCAAAGACAGCTCTTACAGACTGCATTCCGTTGAACTGGGATGCGCGCTGTCGCGGGCTGATATTGTTATCAGGCTGGAAGGCGCTGGTGCGGCATGTGAACTCAATGGCCTGTTTGTCTCCAGCGGCCGCCAGCATGTCGATCATCATACGCGCATTGATCATATCGCCCCGCATTGCAGCAGCCGTGAAAATTATCGCAGTGTGCTTGATGGCCGCTCTAGAGCGGTATTCAACGGTAAAATTGTTGTGCATGAGGGCGCGATCAAAACCGATTCAGCCCAGTCCAATGCCAATCTGCTACTCTCCAAACATGCAGAAATCGATACCAAACCCGAGCTGGAAATTTATAACGACGATGTGAAATGCGCCCATGGCGCGACCGTCGGGCAGCTGGATGAAAATCAGCTGTTTTATCTAAAATCGCGTGGTTTATCTGAGGAAGAAGCCAGGCAGGTGCTGACCTTTGCCTTTGCTGATGAAGTGTTGACGGGTATCGATATTAAAGCGGTGCGCCGCTTTATCGAGCATGCTGCCTTTGCCAAGCTGCCCACTATTTCCGAGCTGGATGGGCTACTCGGATGAGTATTGATGTAAGCTCGATCCGTTCTGAATTCCCGGTTTTACATCAGCAGGTGTACGGCAAACCACTGGCCTATCTGGACAATGCCGCCACCACCCAAAAACCGCAGTCTGTGATTGATAAAATTTCCCATTACTATGAACGGGACAATGCCAATATTCATCGCGGCGTGCATGCTCTATCGGAGCGTGCAACGGCTGAATATGAAGCGGCGCGGGAAAAGTTGCGCGCTTTGCTGAATGCAGCTTCAAAGCGCGAGATTGTCTTTACACGTGGCACTACCGAAGCCATTAATCTGGTTGCCTTCAGCTGGGGCGGAGCCAATCTCGGTGCAGGTGATGAGGTGCTGATCTCCGAAATGGAGCATCACTCCGATATCGTGCCATGGCAAATGCTGTGCGAACGCGTTGGTGCTACGCTGAAAGTGTTGCCAATCAATGATGACGGTGAGCTGTGTATGGATCAGCTGGATGGTCTGCTTAATGAGCGCACCAAACTGGTTGGCATTGTGCATCTGTCCAATGCGCTGGGCACGATCAACCCGATTGAAACGATTATAGAAAAAGCCCATCAGGTCGGTGCCAAAGTACTGGTTGATGGCGCTCAGGCGATTGCTCATATCGAAGTGGATGTGCAGGCCCTGGATGTGGATTTCTATGTCACCAGCGCACACAAAATGTATGGCCCGACCGGTATCGGACTGCTGTATGCCAAGGAAGCCATTCTTGAGGCTATGCCACCCTGGCAGGGCGGCGGTGATATGATTCTCATGGTGAGCTTTGAAAAAACACAGTACAATGAACTGCCTTATAAATTCGAGGCTGGCACGCCAAACATAGCCGGCACGATTGGTTTTGGTGCTGCTGTAGACTGGTTACTGGATAAGGGCATTGCAGCACTGGCCCGCCACGAACAGGGACTGCTCAATTATGCCACCGAACAGGCGGTTCTTTTTGACGGTTTGCGTCAGATCGGCACGGCCAAAAACAAGGCGACTGTTTTATCCTTTACGCTGGATGGCGTACATCCACATGATCTGGGCACCATTCTGGATCGCGAAGGCGTGGCCATTCGTGCCGGTCACCATTGCGTTATGCCGGTGATGCAGCATTTCGGCGTACCGGCAACAGCTCGCGCTTCTTTTGCCGCATACAATACCTTTGAAGAAGTAGATGCACTGTTTGCCGCCCTGAAAAAAGCACAGGCAATTTTTACATGATTTTTTTTACCACGAAAACGCCCCAGGGTGGCCTCTCTTGTGCAAGCACAATTCACCTTGTCGCGAAGTACATCAGGTGAATTTCGCTTGTGAAAGAGAATATTCCCTGGGGGCCGAAGAAATTCTCGTCCGGATTACCTTCATGCTCTTCGTGTGCTCTGTGGTGGGAAAGAGGTTATAAATGTTTGATTTGAGAGATTTATATTTACAGGTGATTGTTGATCATAATAAATCGCCGCGCAATTATGGTGTGTTGCATCCAGCCAGCCATGATGCCGAAGGTTATAACCCTCTGTGTGGTGATCAGCTGCATATTTACCTGAATATCAATGACGACGGTGTGATTGAAGATGTGAAGTTTGAAGGTCAGGGCTGCGCTATTTCCACTGCTTCTGCCTCGCTGATGACTGAGGCGCTTAAGGGAAAAAGTACGGATGAGTTCCAGCAGGTGTTTGAAAATTTCAAACATATGGCGACCTCGGAACTGGATGAAGAACCGGATGAAGAAGTGCTCGGCAAACTGGCTGTGCTGGGTGGAGTGCGCGAATTCCCAAGCCGCATCAAATGCGCAACCTTATGCTGGCATACCATGAAATCAGCCATTGAGAATACAGATGAACCGGCCAAAACCGAATAATGTCAAACCGGGCAGATAAGGAGTTAGTGTGACCCATGATCAAGTAGTTACGATAAGGCGTGATGTGGATGCAGCGCTGATTCCACTCGGTACTCCCGTCACCATTCCGGAGGGCTCGGAAGTGCATATTGTGCAGGAACTGGGTGGCTCATACACGGTTAGTGTCAACAGCAATCTGGTTCGCATTGAAGGCAAGGATGCTGATGCCCTTGGCCTGCATGAACGCGCGCCCGAGCAGGCAGATACTGATATTCACCCGGATGCAAACGGCCCGGTTAATATTGATGAAGTCTGGGAAGTATTAAAAACCTGCTACGACCCCGAAATTCCTGTCAATATCGTTGATCTGGGTTTGATCTACAATTGCCTTGTCGCCGACAGTGGTGAAGTTGGGGGCAAGGTGACTGTCATTATGACCCTGACTGCGCCCGGCTGTGGTATGGGCCCATTCATTGTGGAAGATGTGCGCAGCAAAGCCGCCAGTGTAAAAAATGTCACTGATGTACATGTCGAACTGACTTTTGATCCACCATGGGACCGTACCATGATGTCTGATGAAGCACGCCTGCAACTAGGCATGTTTTAGGTCTTTTTAACTCGACATGATTGAAATCATAAAAAAAACCGGATCATCTGAACAGCCTCGATGGTCACCACTGGCTCTGGGTTTCAGACCATTCTTTTTTGCGGCTGGTTGGACTGCAGTGCTGTTGATGCTGATATTTCTTGGTGCTTACAGCATGCAGGATTGGTCGGGCAATTATTTTGAGTTTCGACTTTGGCATGCGCATGAGATGCTATTTGGTTTTACGGTGGCGGTGATTGCAGGGTTTCTACTAACTGCAGCGCGCAACTGGACCGGAATAGCCACCCCGACGGGCAAGATGTTAGGATTTCTTGTAGGCTTATGGTTATTACCACGCCTGCTATCGGCTGTGCCTCTGATTCCAGCGCCACTGTTTGCTGTTATCGATATGCTTTTTCTGCCGGCGCTTGCTTTTGCCCTGTTCAATGTGTTGTACAAGGCTAAGCAAAGCCACAATTTTATTTTGCCTGCGATACTACTTTTGATGGGCGTGGCTAACCTGATGATTCATCTGGAAATTCTCGGAATTATTGAGGATGTCGCTCGCCCGGCCATGCGACTGATGCTAAACCTTATTGTTGTTCTGGTTGTATTGATGGCAGGTCGCGTGGTGCCATTTTTTATTGGTGGTGCTGTCGGCAGCAGGCCGGAAATATCACCTGTAATTGAACGTTTTGCGCTTGCTTCCGCTTTCCTGTTTGCAGCCACTGAATTGTTTGCGCTCGACACATGGTTTGCTGCCGTTGTCGCCGAAGCCGTTGCTCTTGTACATGCCCTGCGTTTACAAAGCTGGTATCAGCCCGGTTTGTGGCAGCAACCAATGGTATGGGTGCTCTACCTTGCTTATGGCTGGCTTGTCATTGGTTTTTTCCTCCATGCACTTGCAGACATGATGTTTATTGAACGGGTGCAGGCTATGCATGCATTTACAGTTGGAGCGATCAGTACCATTGCAATGGGTATGATGGCCAGAGTATCACTGGGTCATTCCGGACGGCGTGTGCAAACACTGCCATGGATGGTTGTTGCATTTCTACTGATGCTGACTGCAGCATTTACCAGAGTTATTTTACCTCTGTTATGGCCGGACCAGATAGATATGTTTATCCATGTGGCAGGAACATGCTGGACAGGGGCATTCATTATTTTTGGTATACGCTATTCGGCTATACTGATGCGTCCAAGAACAGACGGACAACCCGGCTGATACAAGGAGACAGAGCATGCCTGAATGGATAGATGTAGCACCTTTAAATGAATTGCAGGCAGGGAGTCGCAAGGTTGTACATAGCGAAATTGGTCCGATTGCTGTATTTAATCTGGCTGGTGAGCTATATGCCATTGAAGACATCTGCACCCACGATGGCGGCGAGTTGGCCAGTGGTCGCTGTGAGGGTGAACAGATCATCTGCCCGCGCCATGGCGCACGATTCAATATTAAAACCGGCAAGGTACTGGCGCCGCCAGCTTTTGAAGATATCGACACATTTCCAACGCGAATTGAAAACGAGATTGTGCAAGTGGACATTGATTCGTGATTTCAAATAGTTGACAATAAGATCAATACTTCATCAATCAGGCAAAAGGTACTATGCCTGCGCTGCCATCACTATTTTGTGACCTGGGATAAAAATCGCCTTTATGGTTGCAGAGCATTCAAGTTAAAATCATCTGTTTTTCCTTGCTATGATGTTCAGTTTGTCTCCAACATGAACTGTCTGAAGTACGAAGCCAGATCAGAAGAAAGGTGAAATAGCTATATTGTTTTTCTTAGTGTAATCATCTACTTCTGGAAGATTATCAGCAACACCTTCTGTTTCGAATTAAATATATGCTCTATGAGTCACTTTTGCTTACCACCGTTTTGCTGCATATCTTTCAGTTGTATCCATTGCTGTCGAATAAGGTGAACTGACGAAGCCCTGAGGTTAAGCTGGGCATTATGCCTGAACCTGATTTATCCCTGCTGCTCTATGGCCTGCTTGTCGGACTGTGTGCAGGCGCACTGGCAGGCTCTATTGCCGGTATTGCCGGGCTTGGTGGCGGATTGATTTACGTACCAGCGTATTATGCCATGATGCCGAATTCGGGTGATAGCATGGCCTTGCCGGTTTTTGCCAGTATGGTGGCTATCACGATGACCGGTTTCTTTTCAGCCAGAGCCCATTTCCGCCTAGGTCATATCAGTCGTGAGCCCCTGAATTATTTGCTTCCAGGGCTGATTATAGGTTCTGCTATCGGCCTGTGGAGCACACTACGCTTACCTGAGTCACTGTTGCTTTTGGGGCTTGCTGCCCTGAATGGGTGGGTTGCTTTTGATTATGGACGCGATTGCCATCGAACAAATGCCCGGCAAGCGATGCAGTTATCCCTGTTCTCCGGCCCCATTGGGCTTGTTTCCGGCGTGCTTGGTATTGGTGGAGGCACCATGCTGGTGCCTTTGTTAAGGCGTTTTTTGTTGCTCAGGCATGCTGTTGGCACCTCAACCATATGCGGTGTACTCATGGCTAGCTCAGCAGTACTCCTGAATTTATTTTTCGAGCCCGGTTGGTATGATCTGTTGCAGAAACAATTTCTTTTTCTTTCTGGATCATGGCTGGGGATTATTCTGGTGTTACCAAAAACCACAAAATGGTCAGCTCATCTGCACACAGTCACGGATGAACCGGTGATGCGCTTTATTCTCAGGGGTTTGTTTGTTTCTCTTTCTTTCGTTTTATTAATTACTGCAATAATGGTCTGAATCATGGCCTATTAATATGCCATGATAATGAAAGACAGGCAGACAGCGATGTCTCCACAGAATTAGAAAAATTATTACGTAACAGTTTAGCCCACCCCTGATTTGCCGGTAGATATGTAATGGATTTCAGATTCTGTTTTCCAATATGGTATCGGTGGACAGGAATCGCTCCCATTCTTTGATGCAGGAAACTGATTTGCAGATTGGTTTCAGTAGCCCGTTATGTACACTGTAAACCAGGCCATGCACAGATAGTTGCTGGTCGCGTTCCCATGCATTCCGCACAATTGAACTGCGGCAGATATTGTGCACCTGAGCACTTACGTTCAGTTCGGTAAATCGTTGCAGGCGCTCTGACTCATCAATTGCTTCAAGCTCAACATGGAAACGTTCGTAAATATTGCGAATCTGATCAACCCATAAATCAATCGGTGTATGGCCATTATGGTTCAGGGCGTGTTGAATGCCGCCACATCCATAATGTCCGCAAATGATGATATTGGGAACCTGTAGTTCATCCACGGCAAATTGCAATACAGCCAGACAGTTCAGATCGTTAGAAGCAAATACATTGCCAATATTCCGATGCACAAAAATCGATCCCATTGGCAAGCCGGTTAGCCTGTCAGGGCTAACCCTGCCATCTGAACAGCCGATCCACAGCAGTTCAGGAGTAAGATTTTCTGCTACCTTGTCAAAAAAACGGGGATTTTTATTTGTCGTATCATTGACCCAGCTGCGGTTGTTTTCGAGTATTTTCTCGATGCTAGCCAAGTAACACCTCGATTTCTTCACGGCTAAGCGGTTTAGGCAGCCGCGCACCCAGTTGAGCAACGACTCGCGCAGCCGCATGAGAGCCCAGATGCCCGGCCTGATGCCAAGACAGGCCGTTGGTGATGCCATAAAGCACACCGGCCGCATACATGTCGCCTGCGCCAGTAGTATCCAGTGCTTTGATTTCAACACCTTCAATCGGCCACACTTCACCCTCATGCATGATGATGGAGCCTTTGCTTCCCAGAGTCAGTGCTACATTTTCACAGTGCCGGTGAATGTTTTGGGCACAATCCACAGGATCTTTCAGCCCGGTCAGGGCTCTGGCCTCATCCTCATTGCAGAAGAGTAGATCAACAGGCCCTTCGATCAGTGCTAAAAAGTCTGCTTTGCACAGATTGATGAGAAATGGATCGGAGATAGTCAGAGCCACTTTAACATGGTTCTTTTTTGCCAACTCAATGGCTTTTATGGCTGCCGCTTTGGTGGATTCTCCGGCGAACAAATAACCTTCAATATAAATATATTTAGCTTTGGCGATTTCGGATTCAATGATGTCATCAATGCCAAGTGATGAGGAAATGCCGAGATTGGTTAGCATGGTACGCTGAGCATCCGCTGTGATCAGCACAACACAACTACCGGTCTGCCCTTTTGTCTGAGGAATCTCGATAGTGATACCAAGGGCCTGCATTTCTTTGAGATACTGGTGCCCAAAGCTGTCAGCACCTGTTTTGCATGCATATGCAGTAGTGCCGCCCATATCGGCAATGCCAACAATGGTATTGGCAGCGGAGCCACCGGAACAGTAATGCACCTCATGATCAGACAGCGCATCCAGAATCGACTGCTGACGCATCTCATCCACCAATGTCATGATGCCCTTCTCAATGCCATTGTTCTCAAGAAAGATATCATCGCAGCGCACCTGCATATCCATAATGGCATTACCTACGCCGAATACATCATAACTCATGAAAACTCCTGTTTTTTTTTGTGGTAGCTTTGCTGAGAATCTGTTCGCAGTCAAGTTGATCGAGTAAGGGCAAGAAACCTGGAATGTTCGGTTTTCCTGGCCGGAAGAGCCTGATGAGGCAACGCCAGAGGCTTGATGTTGTGAGAGTATTGCCAGTTATGAATGGATCAGCACTATAGGGGCTCAACCCTTCCCCCCGAACCCGGTGATTGCTGTGTGTACTGCTCATACGATGATGTGCCATGCCTAAAACCAGTTCGAGCGTAGATTTACAGTCAGAATCAGGCTTGAATATGGTCAAACTCTGAGTGAACATGGCTCGTTAGATGGAAAGATCTCTGGCCAGACTACTCAATGATTCATAAATGGGAAAAATGATATGGCTACCCAGAATCAGATCAAGCAGAGGTGATGCGGCCAGTAATGTCAAAATAAGCACGCCGTGACGTCCACTCATAAATGTACTGATGAATATGGCCATTTTTGTTTTTGACAGAACCTGACCTACAAGCATATCGGGCAATGGGAGCAGATGCAGGCAAGCCATGCATAGATTAAAAAACATAAGTACCTTTGCCCACCAGTGATGAACCGGAGGCAGGCCTGCAGGAGCCTGTAGGGCTAAGCTCCATGTGTAGAGTAGAAAGCCGAGCAGGCACAGGGCAACATGAATGGCAAAGCGTAGTGAAGTCGATCTGATATTACTCTCCATAGTGTTTGGCAGAGCGATAATAATGCCTCGATGAAAAGCTAGTGACGCCAGCAGCGGCAACCATGTTCCGTGCCATGCAATAGCATAAAACGGATGTGGAATTGTTTTATTGAGTAAGCGAGCCTCAATTATGGTAACGCAGGTTAGGGAAATAAGAACGGGAAGGCTGTAAAGGATTAGCTGACGAACAATAATTTCGAACCATGAATCCATCAGCAGACAAGCTCCAATTGGGCTTCTGTACCGGTAATTACTGGTTGTTGGCACTGATGCTGAACTAAGGGTAAAATGATCATGGTACCTAAATGTGTATGAGTCATCGTCTTCAGGCAAGGCAAAGCTGCTTATTCGTGGTTGTTTATAAATAAATATCTATTGCTTTGGGTGACAGTCTGATCCTGATGCATAGCCTTCTGCCATGGTCACACAGGCATCACTAAATCGCATTCGATTGTTTTATGCGGCGTATTTCGCCGCTATGGGGTTGATATTGCCGTTCTTTCCTGTTTTTCTGGATGGGATGGGGATTGATGTCGCTATGATTGGAGTGATGACCGGTCTTCTTGCTGCTGCCAAAATTGTATCGCCACCGTGGATCGGGCATTTGTTGGATAAGCGGTCAGATTCACTGGTACAGCGCTTTATCATCGCGGCCTCATTGTTTGCTGCAATCGCAGCATTACTGATGGGAATATCACTGAATCTGTACGCCCTTGCTGCAGTGGTGTTTCTATTTGGTATTTTATGGGCGGCAATCTTACCTTTGACGGATGGCATATCCGTTTCGGTTTCGGAGGCCGCACTGGCTGATTATGGGCGGTTACGGGCCTGGGGGTCAGTTGGTTTTGTCGTTGCGTCACTGACTGCCGGGGCATGGCTGGCAGATGAGAATATAGATGCTTTTCCCATAGTGCTGGCTGGCTTGATGCTGATTACCGCCTTTGCTGCACAGGGATTTCCCAAACAAGAGATTCCAGAGATACGGGATCAGGATAGTACATCCCATTTTTCCACAATGTTTTATCAGTTGCTGGGGCTTGCCTGTCTGATGCAGATTTCACACGGTGCCTACTATGGTTTTTTCAGCTTGTATCTGGCTGAAGCCGGATATACAGGCTGGCAAATCGGAATCTACTGGGTGATTGGGGTGATGGCCGAAATTGTGCTGATGTGGCGATTCTCACGTCTGTTGCAGCAGGTACTCCCTTCACTGGTTTTTTCAGCATGTATGAGCCTGGCAGCACTGCGCTGGTTGGGTACGGGGTTGACTACTGATCCATGGCTGATTGCTACTTTGCAGTTATTGCATGCTGCCAGTTTTGCAGCTTTTCATGTTACAGCTATCGCCTGGGTGAAACGTCTGGCTCCTGATAACCTGCATGCGGCCGCTCAAGGCTGGTATTCGGCAGCAGGCTTTGGTCTGGGTAGCACAGTCGGCATCATGGGATGTGGTCTTATTGCAGAAGTATGGGGCTATTCAGTTGCCTTTTATGTATGTGCAGGCGTCGCTTTACTTGCTATACCACTGGCAGTTTCCATATCTGGAAAGAGGGTGTCGTGAACCTGTCCTGTTTCAAAGATGAATGCGCCATTTGCTAAAGCTGATGAGTTCTTCCGATTTCAAATTTGCAGACGAGGGATACTTCTGCTAGTTTGTGAAGAGCACTTATAGATATGTGAGGGCACTGGAATGTCGCAGCTGACAGGTGATCGCTCCCACGGGCAGCAGTGGGGACTTCGCGTGGGAACGGAAATCGTTGCATCTACCGTAATTGGTTTG
>JAJRTX010000246.1 GCA_021545665.1 Zetaproteobacteria bacterium | reverse complement strand
GTTTCTCTGTGTCCATCTGTGGATAAAAAAGGATGATAAATGAAAGCAAAAATCGGATTTATTACGGTATCGGACCGCGCCAGTCGCGGTGAGTATGAGGATCTCGGCGGGCCTGCCATGGTCGCGTGGTTTGCGCGTGTGCTTACATCGGAGTGGGAAGCCGTGAAGCGCGTCATACCCGACGAGCAGGCTGGTATCGAAGCCACACTGAAAGCACTGGCCGACGATGAAGACTGCTGCCTGATCGTTACCACCGGCGGCACCGGGCCTGCCGTGCGCGATGTCACGCCGGAAGCAACCGAGGTGGTATGCGAGAAAATGATGCCGGGATTCGGTGAGCTGATGCGGCAGGAGTCGCTCAAGTTTGTGCCCACGGCGATTCTATCGCGTCAGACTGCCGGTATTCGTGGCGGTGCGCTGATCGTGAACCTGCCCGGTAAACCGTCCGCTATTGATGATTGCCTGAATGCCGTTTTCCCTGCTATACCCTATTGCATTGACTTGATCGGTGGACCATATCTGGAAGCTGACCCGGAGCAGTGCAAGGTATTTCGTCCCAAACATGCCCGTTGATCTTTAGTCCGGACTATTCATGAATACTGACTTGGCAGGCCGTCCATAGGGAAGCGCTGATGTGTCAGTGCTTCCGTGCAGCCCACGGACGGGCTGCCAAATCAAACACGCAAGTGATTGGTTTGTAAGCAAATACAAAATCGCATTTTTGCATTTGCGGACTGATTACAGGCAGGATGCCTGTAATCAGCATCTCCATAGCCTGCGCGGGAGCACCGCATTCATCAGTGCTTCTTTCGCTTAACACACAAATTCAAATACTTTTGTGTTTGGATTTGATTCTCAATTGGTGCTGTTATCGGCTACCATATCCAAACCGTCCAAACCGTCCAAACCGTCCAAACCGTCCAAACCGTCCAAACTGCTTTTAATGTCCGTAATGTTCATATAATGTTGCGGGCTGAAGGAGGTATTATGACTTATGTAACTACAGGCGAGGCCGCCCGTGTGCTGGATGTTGGTCTGAATACAATCAAACGCTGGATTGCCAGCGGTGACCTTCAGGGCATCCAAACACCGGGTGGTCACTGGCGCATTCCAGGGGTGGCTTTGGAGCAATTTATGCAGACACAGGGTATGCAGATGCCGGCAGAGGATGAGAATCCGGCACGTATACTGATTGTTGATGATGAGCCTCATATATGTACGTTACTTAAGGCCATACTGGAAGATGCTGCGTTTCTTTCAGATATCAAATGTGCCCATGATGGATATACCGGCCTGATTCAGATCGGCGCCTGGCATCCGGATGTTTTGCTGCTGGATGTGTTTATGCCCGGTATTGATGGCATTGAAGTCCTGCAACGTTTACAAGCCGATCATGAACTGGCGGGTGATATGAAAATCATCGTGGTTACCTCTGCGTTTGATCGACCCATACTCAAACAGGCTTTAGACAAGGTTAAGCCAGATGCGCTGCTGCCCAAGCCTGTTGATGCGCAACAGTTGCTGGCTGCTGTTGATAAATGTCTGGCATCGAAAACCTCGCGCTTACAAGCAGCATAGGGTGGTGAAGATGTTGCGATCAAAACTGGGATTGAGGCTGAGTGGCACGTTTGGTGCATTGCTGTTGCTGTTGCTGGGTATGGGGCTGCTGTGGATTGATGAAAATGAACAGCGGCAGTTGGACTGGCAGGTAGAACAATCCACAGAACGGACGGCTCAGGCACTGACAGCCAGCCTGAAATCCATCATGCTGGCAGGCAGGGGAGATATGGCTCACGGTTGGCTGGCACGCATAAAAAAAGCCACGGATTTTGATGATGTACGCATTTATCGTCGCGATGGTACAGAAGCATTTATGGACAATGCGACGATAGCTCGTGTGAATGACTGGCGTGGGGAACGGCTTTTTAAGCCGCACCAACGCAAGGGTAAGGCAGATCATATTGACTCAGGTATTGAGAAAGCATTTTCCGGCGTCATTGCCGATACAGATGCAGTAGCCAAACTCAGGCAAGATGATCATTTGACACTGCTTTTTCCCATTCGCAGTGAGTCTGCCTGTATGGCATGCCATGGTTACGAATCCAATCCCATACGTGGCGTGCTTAAATTATCTGTTCCAACGACGGTTGTTGCCGCTGCTTTAAACTCAACCCGGTCACAAACCCTGTGGGTGGTTGCTGCTATTATTCTGTTATCCGGCTTGATGCTGTTGTGGTTGCTCAATCGCGAGGTAATTCGCCCCATTCAATTGTTACAAACCGGTGCAAAAAAGATCAAGCAGGGCGATGCATCCTGTCGTGTGGATATGGCAAGGAAGGATGAACTGGGTGATTTGGCGAAGACGTTCAATCTCCTGGTGGATTACCTGCAGCAACAGACCATGCAACAAAAAGCTGTTTCCGAAACCATCATTAGTCTGTCCAGTGAGTTGGCAGGGGAATCAGTGCTCAGGCGTGTCGGAGAATTGGCCATGCAAAGTACCGGTGCACGCTATGGCATGGTCTCCTGGTTGCAGGATGGTGAGAAACAGTTCATCTCACTGGGTCTGGATGATGAGGAGAAAGCGAAGCTGGGTGACAGGTTCCCCCAGGGCCTGGGACTGCTCGGTCTGATATGGAAGAAACGCCAGGTCGTGCGGATAGATAATATTGCCAGCCATCCGGAAGGTTGTGGCTTTCCGCCAGGGCATCCCCCGATGACCACCATGCTGGGTGCACCCATTGAATTCGCCGGTGATATCATCGGAGCGTTGTATTTATGCGATAAAAAGGAAGGAAAACCATTCAGCGAGGAAGATGAGGCGTTGCTGCGGATGTTGGCTTCAGCCTCTGCAGTCGCATTATCCAATGCCCGGCAGTTTGAGCATTTACAGCAAGCCAATCAAGAACTGGAACAGCGGGTAGATGAGCGAACTCGAGAAATGCATAAGGCCAATCAACTGTTGCGCAACCATGAAGTGGAACTGGAATTAATGAACGATGAGTTGCGCCATGCCAATGAGTCCAAGAGCCAGTTTCTGGCCAATACCAGCCACGAACTGCGTACGCCTCTGAATGCAATTATCGGCTTTTCCGATCTGTTACTGACAGCACGGCTGGAAACGTTCTCAGCCAGGCAGAAGGAGTATGTGGAATATATTAACAGTGCCGGCAAACAGCTGCTATCGTTGATCAACAGCCTGCTGGATCTGTCCAAGATCGAGGCTGGTATGATGGAGATCAATGAAGAAGCCGCCAGCGCCGGGGTTGTGCTTGATGCCACAGTCGGCCAGCTCAAGCCGCTAGCCGAAAAGAAGGAGTTGACGATAGATGTTGTCGGCCCTGAAGAAGAACATGCGGTGTACATTGATACAGGGAAACTGCAGCAGATATGGATTAACCTGATTGGCAATGCAATCAAGTTTACGCCGGAGGGTGGCCATATTGAGGCGGGTTTCAAGCTTAATCAGGATGCCGGGGAATCCATATTGGAGGGTTATGTGCAGGATACCGGTATTGGGATTGCCGCAGATGATATTGAGAGTATCTTCCTGCCTTTTATACAGGCTGAGGGCGGGTTGACGCGCAAGTTTGGCGGTACCAGTTTGGGGCTGGCGCTGGTGCGGCGGCTGTTGGAGATGCAGGGCGGTGCTATCCATGTGGAAAGCAAACCTGGTGAGGGTAGTCGATTTGTTTTCACGCTGCCAGTACAGATGGTCAGTGAGGAAGGGAAGAATACCTTGGCGCCGGTGG
>JAJRTX010000245.1 GCA_021545665.1 Zetaproteobacteria bacterium | reverse complement strand
GTAGTGACTTCATTGTACCAAAACAGAGGGGATCAGGCCTGTTTATTTAAGTTCTTAACGGGACAGTAGTGATCTATTATATTTATTGCATTCTCTTCCGTTAGGTATCTTAATCCATTCCCCCACGACTTAAATACTGGTGTATATTTCCCTTCTTTAAAATCATAATCTATGGGTGAGTTTATTAGTGTAGATAAACTTGATTGTGACGTGGTCCAATAGATTGTACAACCCAGTTAAGAGATAATTTATTTAACTGGGAGAAGTAGAAATGAGTGTAAGAAAGAAGTATTCAAAGGAGTTTAAGTTAGACGCAGTCAGCCTGGTGCTCGATCAGAATTACAGTCGAGCGGAAGCTGCCAGAAGCCTGGGACTTAACAGTAATATGCTGGGTCGTTGGGTTGCAGAACACCGAGACGGGGATGGTCAAGCGTTTCGCGGGAATGGTAAATTGACACCGGATCAGGAGGAAATCCGGCGGTTAAAGGCTCAAGTTAAAAACTTGAGAATGGAGAAAGAAATATTGAAAAAAGCGACGGTCTTCTTTGCCAAAGAAACGAAATGAAATATTCGTTTGTCACCCAATATAAGAAGACCTGGCCAATCGACCTGATGTGTCGAGTACTGGGTGTCAGCCGGCAGGGTTATTACCACTACCGGCGAAATACAGAAGCCAGACTGGCTGATCCGGAGCACCAGGAGATGCTGGATTGGATGAAGGATATAGCGGTTGCCAGCAAATATTCCTATGGCAGGCGGCGCATGAAAAGAGCGATGAATGCATTGGGTTTTCCGATTACCAGAACGAAGACCGTAAATCTGATGAGAGAAGCAGGAATTCAGGTTCGTCATAAGAAGAAGTTCAAAGTGACAACCAATAGCAATCATAAACTGCCGTTATTTGAAAATTTATTGGAACGCGAATTTGACGTTGAACAACCCAATCAGGCTTTTGCATCTGACATCACCTACATCTGGACTCAGGAAGGCTGGTTGTATCTGGCAGTTGTGATTGATTTATATTCCAGAAAAGTCGTTGGCTGGAGCATGAGCAGCCGTATGACGGCACAGCTGGTGTGTGATGCATTGATGATGGCCACCTGGTTACGCAGGCCAAAGGCAGGTTTGATTCATCATTCTGACCGCGGATCGCAGTATGCCAGCAAAGCTTTCAGGAAATTATTGAAAGCACATGGCTTCAAAGGCAGCATGAGCCGAAAAGGCGATTGTTGGGACAATGCCGTGGTCGAGAGCTTCTTCGGCAGCCTGAAGCAGGAACGGGTGCACTGGCGACACTACCAGACTCGATATGAAGCCCAGCAGGATATCCTGGATTACATATCGATGTTTTATAACAGTTACAGACTGCATTCGTACCTCGGTTACAAAAGTCCGAATCAGTATGAAATGGAAATGACGGAATTAAGAAAAGTTGCTTAACTGGGTTGTAACAAATAGCTTGACCACGTCAGGTGATGGCAGGTCGGCTTTGTCAACAAACAAGCGCTGTGCAAGCACTGCATGTACTCTTTCAGGTACGAGTTCGGTTATCCGTTTTGTATCCGATTGCATTGAAGGCAAGCGTTTCCACGGCGCTTCGTCCTTTCCGCCCTCGTTTTCTGAGCTAAATCGAACGCCAACTACCTTCCCACGCTGATTTGCTTCGCTGGCAATGGATTCAACGGTGGACGGTGCAATCTGCTTCAGAGATGAGAGATATGCCCACTGATCCGGGTGTGGTTGAAAATTCAAGTTTAGGAAAACCGAGTTTCCTGCCTTTCGTGGTTCATATTGCAGTGGCAGGGCGATGAGGTTACCAAAGCCACCACGCGGAAGAGTGTCCTGGTTGGGGAACAGGCGATCATAGGAAGTCATAGACAGTTGGTGGTGGTGCGCCATGGTCTCGGTGATGAGGTAACAGCCCATCCGGCGGGCGATGACGGCGGGGACGGGTGAATCGAAGAAGAACCAGACATGAGCACCATTACCTGACCGTGAACGCTCTGTTGCTGTTGGGACTCCGAGCCCCTGGCAGGTTTCCACGAAGGCAGCCACATCATCAAACCAGGATTCCTTGTCAAAGTCCGCTGCCAGAAACCAGCAGGTTTCATCTTTGAGCATGGGGTAGACGCCAATCGAATGCCGGCCTTGAAGGTGGTCGAGAACAACTTTATCACTGAGTGGCAGGAAAGCCTGGTTTGGGCACTCGCCGCACTTTACCCGGGGTTTTTCACAGAGGTCTCTTACCCATTCATTGCCACAGGCCGGCGAATAACCTTTTCTGCCGGTTTTTGAGCTTATCCAAAGCAATGGATAGACATCATTCCGGCTAGGGTGAAGAAACAGTCTGCTGACATATACTCGGGTTCTTTGTGGGTATTATCGATGATGGCGCATTTTTGATGACCTGTATGGAAACCCTGACGGCCACTTCGCTTGCAATCGGCGGTATTTACTTTGTGTTTAACGACGGTAAGCTGTCGCAAATTTCCCAAGCCTAGTGTAGTGTCAACCCTGTAACGTAGGATCAGCGAGTACACCAGCCGTTAGCTGCAAGGCAGCGTTTCGAAGGCATAGTGGTTCTATGCCAAGCGGGTGCACCAGGTATCTTTACGATTTATAAACTCATTGTCTCTCTTTATTTCAATTTAGTAAAAAATATGATCGAAGTGGCTAATCATCTGTCATATCATCCCATAAATCTGGCGCGCGTATGATTAAAGAGATTTCCCCCTGGCTACAAAGTAAATCATCCCAGTTGACACTCTGGTAAATAAAATGAACCACGCAACAGGCGTACCATCGACACCCAGGCCGATGTGGAATATATTTTGTTTCATAAATGACGCTTGCATCAGGGAACCTTAATCGCATGTGTGAATTTTCTGGAACTGGGCTTTAATGAAGGCCCTCCTGTATCGACTATTGCGCCCTGCCGCCAGACTGATCAATGAGCGCGGTTACCTGAGCATGATCAGCTACTGTCACGAGCATCGAATCCCACTATGCCGCCCCCTGTTGTATTGTTATCGGGCAGCGTTTGATTTTCAGATTTCGCCCGGGGAAATCAAACTGCTGTTAGCACCATTGCGAGAGGCCGATGCTTTCCTGGTTTTCGGGCTTGGCGGGGAGACACCACTTTGGGTTTCGCTAGGCCCGCAAAAAACATATTTTCTCGAGCACGACCCGGCCTGGATCCGTTCTTTCGAGGAGTATTCAGACAAGATATTCCAAGT
>JAJRTX010000244.1 GCA_021545665.1 Zetaproteobacteria bacterium | reverse complement strand
AAACGGTGCATAATGCGGGTATCGTGAAGCATGAAGGGCGATACATCATGCTTTTCAGGTCGCACCTGAGAAACGGCAGATCGATTATTGGCAAAGCAGAGAGTGATGACGGTTTCTCTTTTACTGCCAGCGCCGAGCCCTTCATCACACCGACAAGTGAAGGGACATTTGCCGAATACGAAGAGTTCGGCGTGGAAGACCTGCGTATCTGCGCGATGCAAGGGGAAGGCTATCTGCTCACCTACAGCGCCTATTCACGGCATGGCGTGAGAATTGCGCTGGCCAGAACGGATGATTTCAAATCGATTGAACGGGTGAGCATGATCTCTCAGGCCGATATGCGTAATGTGGTCATATTTCCGAAAAAAATCGGTGGACGTTATGTCCGTCTCGACCGCCCTCATTCGGAAATATCACCATGGGCGATCTGGATATCCTATTCTCCCGACTTGATTCATTGGGGAGATTCGCAGGTGGTGATGAAGCCACTCACCTATCACTGGGATGAAATGAAAATGGGTCCTGGTGCTACACCTTTTGCCACGGATCATGGCTGGTTACATATATACCATGGCGTATTCGAGACCATGGCAGGCGCGGTCTATAGGCTTGGCGTTGCCCTGCACAATCTGGATGATCCTTCAATTATTATCGGTGTGTCCGATGACTGGATACTACAACCTGAAGACGATTGGGAGATCACCGGCTATGTTTCCAATGTGGTCTTTACCTGTGGTGCGGTTCCTGAAGAGGACGGTACGGTCAAAATTTACTGGGGTGGCGCTGATTCTGTTATGTGTGTCGGAACGGTCGACATTGATACGCTGGTGCAGATGTGTCTCGGTAACAAGACAAGATCGCCACTATGAGAATAATAGAATGCAAGTAATGGATAAAACCTATGAATGAGCTAACAAAACCACTGAACATCGTCAGGCGAAAGGAGCGGTTTGCCTCTCAACCTAGCAGGGTGATTACCAAGTTTTACCTACCAGGCGGCGAGGATCGAATCCGAAACATCATCAAACGTATCATTGATCTGTCCGAGGATGAAGTGAACATCACGCTGGAAGACATTATTGCCAGCTTCTCTACAAGACATAAAAATATATGGGTGGTATTCAACAGTAATTTTGATAATGTTAAACAATATCTCCCAGAAAACACGCAACTTTCAGATGAAAGACGCACGCTTATCGGAGCCTATTTTACCCACGAATATTCTATACAGGCATCGGCATTTTTTAATCCTTCCATCGTAGATCATCCAAATCAACAGGGTGTAGAAAATGGGGAAAAACGGATCATACTCAGTTTCCGTTCCACTGGCGAAGGACATATATCATCCATCGAGTTCAGAAGTGGTATCATTGACCAAGATAATGAACTCCGTTTCGATAAAGTAAGTCACTATGTAGAAACACCCGAGATCGTCAAAAATCCGACCTACGATAACAACACCTTCAGCCTTAAACTGGAAGATATGCAGGCACTCAACGATATTTCTAAACGGATTATGCAAAGAGTTCCCGATCATTTTAGTTTTGATGATTTAAGCCGATCCATACAACAGGAACAGGATCAATACACCGAACCCCATCCATTGCTAAATGAAACCATCGATAAAATATGCTGGCTATCTAGATCCAATTACGAATTGAAATTCAGGAAAGACCGACGGATCTCCGAAAAGGTTATTTTTCCAGTTTCTGAAAACGAAATACGGGGCATTGAAGATGCCAGATTTGTCCATTTCACCGATGATAATGGAGACAAAAGGTATTATGCCACCTATACCGCATACAATGGATTTAATATCCTGCCTATGTTGCTTGAGACGAAGGATTTTGTGCAATTTAAAATCAGGACACTGAATGGCAAAGCTGTACAAAATAAAGGCATGGCTCTGTTTCCCAGGAAAATAAAGGGGAAATATATGATGGTTTCGCGTCAGGATGGTGAAAATCTGTACATCATGTCCTCCGACAACATTCATTTCTGGCATCGGACTACGCTGCTCAATAAGCCAGCGTACCCTTGGGAATTTATTCAGATAGGCAATTGTGGCTCTCCAGTGGAGACAAAAGAGGGGTGGATCCTGCTTACCCACGGCGTTGGTGCCATGCGTAAATATTGCATCGGGGCTTGCCTGCTTGATCTTGACGACCCATCAAAAGTCATCGGCCATCTAGAGGATCCGCTGCTTAGCCCCACTGAAGATGAGCGAGAAGGCTATGTGCCGAATGTGCTTTATACATGTGGCGCCATGATCCATCATGATGAATTGATTATTCCCTATTCCATGTCTGATACGGCATCGGGTATTGCAGTTGTTTCAGTCAAAGAACTACTGTCAAGATTGATGAAACATTAAAAAAAAATCAGACTAGGTAACATCACGAACAGTCCATAGGTAAAACTTTCACGATGGCTTCGGGTCAGGTACAATGGCAAAAATAGTGAGGAAATCTATGAGCAAGTTAAAAAAAGTAGCGGTCATTGGGAATTATCTACCACGACGATGTGGTATTGCCACATTTACCACCGATCTCTGCAATGCCATTGCTGCTCATATTGCCGATGAGACAAACAATCTTGCTGTCGTCACCATGGATGATATTGAAGAGGGGTACGATTATCCCGAGCGGATAAAGTTCCAAATTAGTGCAAATACGCCTTCAGACTATCTGCATGCAGCGGATTTTCTCAATTTGCACAAGTTCGATGTGGCTATCCTAGAACACGAGTTTGGTATATTCGGTGGGAGTTACGGCGCTCATATCCTCTATCTGGTGAAAAACTTGAGAATGCCTGTGATCACGACGCTCCATACTGTGCTGGAACACCCCACAGAAGAGCAGCGCAAAATCACCTGTGAACTGGCCAGTTACTCAGCATCGCTGGTGGTGATGGCGCATAAGGCACAATCCCTGCTTACAGATGTTTACGGCATAGATAAGGAAAAGATTGTTCATATACAGCACGGCATTCCAGATGTAAAACCAGATAAACCCACTGTTTTCCGTCGCCAGATAGGTCTTGAAGGACGCAAGATACTGCTCACCTTTGGTCTGTTAGGCCCTGGCAAGGGTATCGAATGCATGATCAATGCGATGCCCGCCGTGCTTGAACAGCATCCCGATGCAGTATTCATTATTCTGGGCGAGACGCATCCGCATATCAAGAAAGAACATGGCGATGCCTACAGGCAGTCCCTATTCCAGCAGGTTAGTCGGTTGGGTCTGAAAAAGCATGTGCTTTTTCATAACCTTTTTGTTGATATCGAGACCCTGACAAAATATATCACCTCAACCGATATTTATGTCAGCGCCTACCTGAATCGGGAACAGATCGTCTCGGGAACGCTCGCCTATGCCATGGGTCTTGGTGCAGCTATCGTGGCTACCCCTTACTGGTATGCAGAAGAACTGCTCGCCGATGGACGCGGCGTTATCACGCCCTTCCGTGATGTGGAGGCGATGGCAAAAGAGATATGTATTCTCCTGGGTGATGATAAAAAACGACTCAGTATCTGCAAATAAGCTTATGCTGCAGGACGCTCTATGACCTGGGAAAAAGTAGGCAAGCAATATGTAACATTGGCTGATGCCGCTTTAAGTCGCACCAAAGATAAACCCATTGCGCAGATGGTTGAACGCGAGCATGCACGGATTATTCATGAGCTTCCCGAGATCAATCTTAACCACCTGAAGATCATGACCGATGATACTGGGATGCTTCAGCATGCCAAATACTCCACACCTGACCGTCATCATGGCTATTGCGTTGATGATAACGCCCGTGCTCTAATCGTGGCTAGCATGCACTACTCCCTGTTTAAGGATCCGTCTGTTATCCCGCTGATCCAAACCTATCTGTCTTTTATGCATTACGCGTTCAATCCTGAACAGCAGCGGTTCAGAAACTTCATGTCTTATGACAGACAGTGGCTGGAACAGAGCGGCAGCGAAGATTCACATGGTCGCTCTATGTGGGGACTTGGCATCACAGTAAAATGCGCACCCAATGCATCCATTCGAAATTTGGCGGCAAGCCTCTTTCTGGATGGGCTTCCCCTGCTGACCAGCTTCACTGCTCCCCGCGCATGGGCTTTCGCCATATTGGGGCTTCAGGCTTATATGGAGGTGTTCGGCGGCGATGCAAACGCTCGCAGGATCAGACAAGAACTGGCGGAGAAGCTTTTTGCGCTCTTTGGTCAATATGCTTCCAAAGATTGGCCATGGTGTGAGGAAACCGTCACCTACGCCAATGCAAAAATCCCCCATGCACTACTTCTTGCAGGCAAGTGGATACCCAATCCCGAGATGCATCAAACAGGTCTTGATTCTCTGTCATGGCTGTTGGAAAAACAGACTTCCTCCGAAGGCCACCTCTCGATCATAGGCAATGCCGACTGGCATCATCGCGATGGTCGTACAGCCACATTCGATCAACAGCCCATAGAGGTTGCATGTCTTATCGAAGCCTGCATCGAGGCATTTCGCTCCACAGGAGAGATGAAGTGGCTTGAACAGGCCAAGACAAGTTTAGGCTGGTTTCTTTGCGAGAATGACCTTCACAAGCAGGTCTGCAATCTGGAAACAGGCGGATGTTGTGACGGTATTGAAGCTATTGGAGTGAATGCCAATCAGGGCGCTGAATCAACCCTGTCATGGCTAATTTCCCTGCTCACCATGTACGAAATCATGGGGGATGGTGTTTTGGTAGATAAATAACCAGTTGAAGGAGGAGTCGGTGACAGTGAAGACTGCTATAGTAGTTCAAGTATTAATAACTGATGTTACGCACTTGACTAAAAATCAGCGATAGGGGTAGGGAAGTATTACCTCCCCTCCGAACCGTGCGTGCGGGTCTCCAGTTGGTAGTTTCATCATCGAAATTGACTCGCCAGAGTGTGAGCTGTTTGCATGATGTACAGCCCTCGCTCAGCGAAGTAGACATTTGACCACCGTCGTTGGTCGGCATAACACCGTCCCATTCCAACGCACTTTATCTGTGGCGACGAATCGTACGCAGTCTACGGCGAATAAAGCCGTCTATCGGGCGAAAAGTCCGACGATGCGCATGCTTGAAGTATTCAAACCAGCCTCGAAGCATAGGGTTTAAGTCCGCGAATATCGGCGCCATACTTTTGCCACAACTTCGTTTGCTCTTACTTCTCACTTTATCCAGCAACGCCTTCAAACTTTTCCTGCGAACGAACCGATGCCGCAGCTCAAAACGATAGCCAAGAAAATCGAATCCTTCACCTCGCACGCTGCAATCCCCTATGTGGGTTTTGTCAGGGTAGAGTGTCAATCCGTTTTCCTCAAGCCATGATTTCAATAATCCCAGTACCATCACTGATATGTTTACCAACCCGTGCCAGCAACCTGTCCTGTGGAATACTGTCAAAATAACCTGCCAAGTCGACATCCACGACATGGGTGTATCCCAACTTCACCAACCTATGAACCATAAAAAAAAACCATAAAGTCAAATACCCATATTAAAACTCAAACAATCATCTTTTTCTTTTTAGATTCCCGATAAAAAGACTACGGGATGAACTGTGCTTTGTGTCAAGTTTTTTTTCAGGAAAACTCATTTGAAAACGGCTGCCCATTTTTAATTACACCGAAAATTTGCCTGACGATTTTGTGTACAATAGCCACTTTAATAACCATTTCTGGTTTTCCTTTT
>JAJRTX010000243.1 GCA_021545665.1 Zetaproteobacteria bacterium | reverse complement strand
GGCTATTATTACGGTCGTCCCGCTGATAAGGTACTGACAACAGAGTTGTAAAGGCTAATAGCACGCAAAAATACCAGGGTCGCAAAGGGTAAATCTTGTAAAAAAACAAAAAGGACTATCTTTACGCCTTTGCGAGAAAAAATCCGGATTTGATCAAGCACACATGAATTGCCAGTTTTTTATTACTAAGAGTTTTTCATTCCTTCTTCGTAATTCGCTTCACTGTTTGGTGTGCATACTCTAATGTAAATCCTTTGCACAGGTTAAAATGAGCGGGAGGCTGGATTGATTGCGGATGATGCGCAGGTGAGTCAAATATTACATGGGGCATCGTCAAGACGAAGCGCCGTAGCGCAACGGTTTTTATTGGTTGCTATCCCTCTGCTGGCACTCTGGGTTGCTGCTGCCATGATCTGGTATCATCATAAGGTTGATGAAAATAGAAAGGTGCTCGTGCAGACCGAGCTTACACGCATCGACGCAGTTGCCGGTCGCATGGCGCATGAAATCAATATGATGGCCTTCCGTCTGTTACTGTTTTCTACGCATACTACGCTACAGCAAATGCTGATCGATGCTACCGGAATGGTTTCACACCCGGCCTTTGAGCAGGAATTTTCGGCTTTTATGATGCTTGGCGACATGCTCACCCAGGGAAGAGTGCTGGATGCACATGGCATAGAGTTGCTGAGAGTTAACCATGACCGAAATCGACCATATTTTGTGCCTGTAGAGCAGTTACAGTCCGAAGGCCATCGCTCCTATTTCCGACGCACTGCGGCATTGCCTGCGGGCAGGGTGAATATTTCTCCCATCCATCTGAATGTAGAGTTGGGGAAAATAGAGCAGCCGGCACACTTAACGTTGCGTTTCAGTACACCGCTCAGGGCTGATGATGACAGTCTTTTGGGGGTGCTGGTACTCAATTACCGGGTTAACCAATTACTGGCTTTGATGTCCAAAGACGATATGTTGCTGGGAGCGGGTCCATTCTGGCTGCGCGCACCACCCAATGCTGGTGAAACAGGCATGGTTGCCGATGAAGTGCGCCGTACGCTTTCCTTGCGGCTTACGGATACCCTGGATCATGTATCACGGGAGAAAAGTGGCTGGTTCTCAGTCAGCAATGGTGATGGATTACTTGTTTTTACCTCTCTGGGCAAACAGCCCGAAACCAGCCATATCCAGTTTCCGAAAGCCTCGGCAGCACATACACAGGATTGGTATGACTGGAAGTTGTTATCTCTGCTGCCTCAAGATAAACAGCCTGGCCTGGTCATGGTTTTCTTTCTTCCTCTGCTTGTCAGCTTCAGCGTACTGCTGATTCTGGCAAGCTGGCTGTGGGCCAGGGTTAGCTTGCAACGTGAGCTGGCTATTCGACACTCCGATCAGCTGGCATATGAAAATCGCAGACTTGCCCAGCAGCTGTTTGCGGTACAGGAAGAGGAGCGTCGACTGCTGGCTCAGGAGCTGCATGATGAAATGGGGCAGTCACTGACGGCAATCAAGACAAATGCCGTATTAATTCTGAGACACTGCTCAAAGGGAGAGGAAATGAAGGTGGCTGAAAGTGCCAAGGACATTCAGTCTATCAGTACACACCTGTTTCATGTGGTTCGGCAACGACTGCGCCAACTGCGACCGCCACTGCTTGACCATGCCGGCCTGAACATCTGTCTGAAAGAGAGCATTACTTCATGGCAGCAACGAACAGGTATAAACTGCAAGCTGCGGATTGAAGATAATATGAATAATTTGAGTGCTGAAGTCAGTATTCGCATTTACCGCATCATTCAGGAGGCATTAACCAATATTTCCAGACATGCGCAGGCAAGCACTGCTTATATCCATCTGTGCGAGTATATGTCCACGTCGTCAGGGGAAAAGAAGGATATGATTGATCTTGAAATCAGGGATAACGGCATTGGCATGCATGAGGATGAAGTAAATTCCGGTCTTGGTCTGGTTGGCATGAGAGAGCGGGCTCGAGCGCTTGGCGGCAGCTTTAGCATTTCAGCCAGTGCTGAAAATGGAATGACCATATCTGTTTGTATTCCGCTGCCGGCAAAACAGGAAAAGAGCCCTGAACCGTCGAAGTTTGAATTGTAAACCTGGCACATTAGAGCCAATTGCAAAGGAGATTGATTTATGATTACCGTACAACTTGCAGATGATCATGCAGTAGTGCGTTCGGGGTTTTGCCGACTGCTGGAGGATGAACAGGATATTGTGGTCGTGGCGGAATCCGGCAATGGTGAACAGGCTTGCCGGGATTTCTTCCTTACGAAACCTGATGTACTTGTTATGGATATCTCCATGCCTGGCATCAGTGGTCTGGAGGCGGCAGCCCGCATCCTCAAACGTCAGCCTGAGGCAAAAATTCTGATCCTGAGCATGCATGAGGATGGGGTTTTCCCTTCCCGCGCCATTGATCTTGGCGTCAAGGGCTATATCAGTAAAAGCGGAGCAACGGATAACCTGATCACAGCCCTGAGAAAAATAGCTTCTAACGAAGTATTTATCGAACCGCTTATTGCCCAGAAACTGAGTTTTCAACAAGTCGGCGGTGGAGACCCGACCGGTCGGCTGACACCAAGGGAGTTTGAGATATTTTGTCTGCTGGCTCAGGGTAGAACTGTAATAGAAATTGCAGAGGAGTTATATATAAGTCCAAAAACCGCAGGTGCGCACCGCACCAGCATCATGCAAAAGCTGGACGCCTCCAATGTTGCGGAGCTTACCCTTCTTGCCATCCGCCATGGCCTGATACTTCCTTCTTAAGCCGTTTGTTCTCCTGTCGCAACTCTTCCATCTTCAATTCCCGGCCCACCATCAACCGATTCATGGACTCGATTTCATCAAATTTTTTCCTGAGTGCATCCTCGGCCTGCTTGCGCTCGGTGATATCATGAAACACCAGCTGTATGGCAGCTTCGTCGAGGCAATTCGTATGCGTAATACTGAGCCCAGCATCAAAACTCTCACCATTGAGTTTCAGCAGCCTGCCTTCCAGTTTGGGCAGGGAACTTTGTTCCTGCAAAGCATGCTTCACGTGTTCGGCTATAGATTCCCGACATTTTGAATCAAGTAAATCCAGAAGTTTTCTACCGATCAGTTCATCCATGTCCACTGCTTTCAGAATACTCGCAGCCGCAGTATTAGCATAAACGATCCTACTCTCGCAGGAAATCAATATGCCGTCCGGAATAGCTTCAATGAGATGATGATAACGCATCTCACTTTCACGCAGCTCATGTTGAAGCTGTTGCTCCTTTTGCAATTTTATAGTTTCTTCTTTCAGCGTCCGATAAGACAGCCAGTTCTCTACAACATGTACCAG
>JAJRTX010000242.1 GCA_021545665.1 Zetaproteobacteria bacterium | reverse complement strand
CGGAACACCTGATTCGGCTTGTTTTAATATCGCCATGATTTGGCTGTCTGAATATCGTGATTGCTTCATGTAAAATCTCCTTGATGAATCGTAATGGAAAATTCTACTGATAACTCCTGTTACTCTATGGGGGGATTACCCCACATGAATCACTCGGGGACATGACTCCGGTCGAGTTCCTGATTGACAAAGGGTATGCCAATTTGGCTACTTATGCGTGGTAACAATTTAGGGGAGTGGACAAGACCCATTGCCATACGCATAGCCGTGTGTTTCGGCATTAAAGTCAGTCGAATACGTGCCGATAATATATTTAATATCATCAAATACAGGGGGGGATGAAATTGAAAATATTGAGGAACGTCTCTTTCGTCTATGTTTTAGCAATGCTTTTGCAAGTTCCAACCGTAATGTCGGCAGAAAGTTCTGGTTTTTTAGGCACACCAACCTCGTCTGCAAGAGAGGCGAAATTGCATGGGCACGATGGAGGCATGATGACTTGGCCAGGTATTACTGGCACATGGAGCGGTTTACGTGAATCAATGAAAGATAACGGCATTAACCTGGAAGCCGTCTATACAGGCGAACTCGCATATAATTTTGATGCCGGTTTGGTGAGCAACAGCAAAGAAAATGTCTATCTTGATAATCTTGATTTGACTTTGACCATAGATACTGAAAAAGCTGGCTTGTGGTCGGGTGGCACATTCTTTGTTTATGGATTATACAATCATGGTGGCGACCCATCGGCAGATGTCATCGGAGACTTGCAAACAGCCAGTAATATTGAGGCCCCCAATACATTTCTTTTCTATGAAGCATGGTACGAACAGCAATTTTCTGATGGCGTGTTTTCACTTTTGCTTGGTTTTCATGATTTGAATTCGGAGTTTTATGTTTCTGATTACAGTAGCCTTTTCTTAAACTCCACTCCCGGTATTGGTGCGGAAATTTCCGGCAATATTCCTGTTTCAATATTTTCCAAGGCCGGATTAGCAGTGCGTGCCCGCATTAAACCAATAGATGGGTGGTATATTCAGGTCGCAGCATATGACGGTGATCCCACAACCCGTAAACTGAAATCCAGTGAAGGAAAGATGTATATTGTAGAGAGTGGTATTAGCAGTAATCGGGGGGCTTATAAAGCTGGCTATTGGCAACATACAGCTGATAAGACTTATAATGGACAGACATTTAGCAGTGATTACGGTTACTATGGCATTATAGATCAGGAATTAGTTAAGCTGGACGATCATGGGACTATCGGTGGCTTTGTCCGGTGGGGTGCTGTCCCAAGTGCGAGAAATGAAATCATTAGCCATATTGACTTTGGCTTGCATATGCATGGAATCATCCCTACACGAGATGAAGATGATTTTGGCATCGCATATATCCGAGCAAATACGCATACAGGTCATGAAACTGTTTATGAGTTAACCTACCGTCTGGCTATCACGCCATGGCTGGCAATTCAGCCATCATTTCAATGGATTCAGAATCCGGGTGGTGATCCTGCAGCTTCAGCAATCAAGGTCGGCTTACTTCGCTTTGAAGTGGTGCTGTAGGTGGATATAAGTTGAATATTAGTAGTGTTATCTGATATTCCTGTAGTTCTTTCTGAACATCCTACTGTTCATTGTTTATATGACTAAAGTAATATACATGGCCGCTATAAGTGTTGCCCTAATCAGTGGTGTCGCCCTGCTCGGTTGGTGGACGGATCACGCCATGCTTGCTACATATTTGCCGGGCATCGCCAACATGGCTTTCAATACTGCCTTATGCTTTATGTTGGTAGCACTGGTCTGCAGCATACTGGATAAAGGCACGCCAACATTTTTTTCGATTCGATTTGGCACAGGATTATTTGTCGGCCTGTTTGCCCTTTTGAGTCTTCTACAGGATCTTCTCGGTTTGAATTTCGGCATCGATAATTTACTGTTTGATTCACATGGCTACAGCTTGACCAGTCCGTATCCTGGGCGAATGTCACCATTAACTGCGACCGGGTTTCTATTTGTTGGCATGGCGCTCTCTTTGCTGTCAATGCATCACAGCAGACCGAACCAGTTCAGCTCCATTATCCATGTGTTGATTATATTGGTTGGAATCATTGCTCTTGCAGGCATCAGTATAAATGTGCTGATAACGCAGGTTATGCTTGATGTTTATACGCATCTTGCTTCCATCTCCCTTTTTACAGCTATCTCATTCCTGCTACTGGCAATCGCTCTGATAAGTATATTTCAACAACGCTATAACAAAAGTGGTATAAATCTGCTGTTGCACTCCGGGATCCAGTTAATGTACAAGCTCAAATATCCACAAAAGTTTGGACTTATCAGCACTATTTTAATCATACCGGTCGGTATATTGATGTGGAACGAAATCAAACTGGCAGAACACGATGTTGCCAATGCCCGTCTGAAAATTGCCGGCATCGCACACATCAGGCTGAATGCGGACCTGCTCAGAGCCATTCCTGAACATCGTGGCATGGTCAATGCGCATTTCGCCAATCCCGGTTTGTTCAGTCAGGCGATAACACAAAAAACCAAGCAAATTGACAAGCTTTTAAGCGCAAACTCTCGCATGGATCAATTGCATATCGTGAAGATTTCCATTCCGTCTTCATGGTCGAAAATTAACGTTCACTGGGCCTCCATTAAAGAGGATCATGCAGATCAAGTGCTGCAGTGGCATCTGCACACAGAGATCATTACACTGATCACCATACATTTGCGCAATGTAGCAGATGAGAGCGGCCTCACTTTCGATGAGAGCCCCATCTTGCATAACCTGCTGGCAGCACAGGTGAATGTGATACCAGCATTGCTGGAACAGATTGGGCAGCTGCGTGGGCAAGGCGCAGGGTTGATCAACCACAAAAACATTGCCAGAGATGAGCAGTTGATGTTTGCTGCCATGATCAGCAGAACCAATCAGTATTCGGAAGAGATACAGCGATTGCTCAGGAAGACTTCAGAGACTGGAAGCACGATACATCTGGCACATTTGAATAATGCTATGGTGGATGAGATTCACAAATTTATTACTATGACAGAGCAACAGTTCATTGTAAATAGGGCTTCTCTCCTCTCCACCGGGCACATCGTCAAGCAGGAAATCTACTTCAAACAGGCATCATCCGTCATGAATCAGGGTTATAGACTGTCTGACATTTTGTATGCATATATTGAGCAGCAACTACATAAACGCATTAATGATCGCATCATAACTCAATGTGATCTCAAGTTAATAGCCTTGTCGCTGTTGTTGTTGCTGTTATTTTTCTTTGCCTCCTTCTATAGATCAGTCATGAATACTATTCAGGCACTGGACAGAACTGCTGAGAACATGCGCAGGGGTGATGTGAATACGCTGACCATACTTCCTGCCACTGATGAACTTGGCGATGTCGTCGGATCATTCAATACCATTGCCGAGGAATTGATGCGCGTCAGCTCACATATGAGTGCGGTAGTTGACCATGCTTTTGATGGAATTATCACCATTAATTGTAAAGGTATAGTCAAATCATTCAACCCGGCATCGGAGCATATTTTCGGTTATATGGCTGATGAAGTGATTGGTCAGAACATAACTATGCTGATGCCGGACACATACCGTGAGCGCCATTTGTCCGGACTGCAGCACTATTGTGAAGAAGATGAAGGACGGGTGCTCGGCAGAATTACAGAAGTGCATGGCCTCAGAAAAAATGGTGAAGAATTCCCCATGGAGCTTTCCATCAATACCATGCTCATTGAAAATGAGCGGATGTTTATCGGCATGGTGCGCGATTCAAGCAAACATCGGGAAATGGAACTTCAGCTTCGTCATGCCCAGAAGATGGAGGCTATCGGTGAGCTGGTTGGTGGTTTAGCGCACAACTTCAATAATTTGTTGGCTGCCATCCTCGGCAAAGCCTATTTGGCACAAAGAAATATCCGTACGCAACCGGAAAATGTACGAACCCATCTTAAATCCATTGAATCGATCTCAATTCAAGCTGCTGATATGGTTAAACAGTTGCTGACCTTTTCTCACAAAGACTTTTTGCATGACAAAAAAGAAATCCCGCTGGCTCTGTTAATTCAAGATGGGTTCAAGACCGCAAAACTTGGTATCGCAGAAGACATCAACCTCTCCCTGAATATCACAGCAACGGAGGTTAGGGTGTTTTGCGATGGTAATCAGATTCAACAGGTGCTGATGAATATGATGAATAACGCCCGTGATGCTGTGGCAGATTGTGCAGAAAAGAGCATCTCGGTTAGTCTGGATGTTTACAGGCCGGATGTCGTATTCTTTTATAGACACTCTGAACTTGCAGATGGTGAATATGTTTGCCTGCAAATCGCAGATTCCGGTCACGGCATGGACAACGAAACAGTGGAAAGGATTTTTGAACCGTTCTACACCACCAAAGAGGTAGGTAAGGGAACAGGGCTGGGACTTTCCTCCGCTTTCGGCAGCATCGCCTCACACGGCGGCGCAATTGAAGTGAATAGTCAACTTGGCTGCGGTACGACATTCCGGGTTTACCTGCCAATTGTTGAAACGACTGAAATAGAAACTACAACCGGCAGCAATCAAGCGGTTATACCCAGTTCAGGGCATGAAACGCTACTGCTTGTCGATGATGAGCCTGTCATCCTTCATTCCATACAGGGAGTACTCGAAGATCTGGGTTATAAGGTCATCACGGCCCCCAATGGCGCTGAAGGACTTATTTGTTTCCAACAACACCAACATGATATTACTGCCATTATCACCGATGTGGTAATGCCGAAGATGGGAGGCATGGATATGTTCCGGCAAATTCGCAACATCAATGCAACAATGCCAACTATTTTCATCACCGGTTATGATCAGGGCAAAGTACAATTGCAATCGGACGAAATGGAAAACACCGTCATTATATCAAAACCAATTCAAATCCCTGAATTATCACAGTTGGTGAAGCAGATCTTGAATAATAAATTATCCAGCACTTAAATATATAAAGTTTTGGTCATTATAACCGATAGGAATAATTGATCCGGATCAAGTCGTGGGGATTTACAGCGCAATGTGTTTAATAAATAGCCCAAAGGAGAACATTATTATGTCCAAAATAAATATTCAGTTCAAGAGCGTCAAAACAAAATTGCTGATTTCATTTCTTGCCCTGGGCCTAATTCCCATGGCAGTGGTTGGTTTTCTTTCTTTTGATAAAAGCAAAGATGCCCTGATACATTCATCAGGTGGGATGTTATCCACTGTTGCAGCGGACTTATTAGACAAGTTAGATCGCAACCTTTACGAGCGCTATGGAGATGTACAGGCATTTGCTTTTAACCCTAAAGCCATGGGAACCAGTCACGAAGTTTCAGAAGCAGCTGATTTTTTTATGGCTGCTTATGGTATCTATGACCTTATGATAGTTGCCGATTTAGAGGGAAATATTGTAGCCACCAATACCAAGTCATTTGATGGAAGGTCTATCAATACAAGCTCTCTGGTTGGGAAAAAAGTCAAGGGCGAGGAATGGTTCGAAAAGATTGCAGATGGGCGAATCAAGCAGGGTGAAACTTATTATAGTGATGTCCAACAAAACAGGATGGTCGCTGATGTTTATGGTACACGCGGGCTATCAATGATATTTGCGGCTCCCATTTACAATGAATTTGGAGAATTGGTCAGAGTATGGTGCAATTTTGCTTCAAGAGATCGCTTAATTGGTGATATGGTCACGAAGGAACGTAAGCTTTTAGCTGAAGAAGGGCTTACTACAATTGAGATTCAGATTTTGAACAAATCGGGGTTACTGATAGACGATTATGATCCAAAAGCAATCCTCGCTTCTGTCAATTTGATTAAAATTGGGTTGGCTTCAGCAAAGGAAGCTTTATCCGGGAAAAGTGGTTTTATCGTCGAAGAACATAAACGCCGGCAGGTAGAACAGATTAATGGTTATGCGGCATCTAAAGGAGCTTTGGGGTTTGAGGGGAATGGATGGGGAGCCCTGGTCAGGCAAGATGTAGCTGAAGCTTCTGCTGTGAGTGATACCCTGCGTAATATGACTCTAATTATCATGTTGATTGCAGCTGCCATCATTTCATTTCTGGCTGTTTATATTGCCAGAGGGATTTCGGTACCTCTTTCGCACGCGGTAGAGGCTCTTGAAGCAGTTGCCAATGGTGATCTTACCCGGAATGTCGAGGTGAGCAGTAAGGATGAGGTTGGTCGTCTTGCGGTTGCGTTGAACGCGATGGTGGAAAAAATGGCAACTGCCATTCTTGCAATTGGTAAAAACTCTCAAGGTTTAAGTGCATCCTCAACCCAACTTGGTTCCATCAGTCAAACCATGGTTGCTAACGCAGAAGAAACAACAGTACAGGCTGCCACCGTGGCAGAACTGGCCAGCCAGATCGGTGAGCGTGTTCAGACTGTATCTGCCGGCACTGAGGAAATGTCGGCTAGTATCAGAGAAATTTCGAAAAATGCCAGTGAAGCTTCCAGTGTGGCTAGCAGTGCAGCAGAGTTGGCCAGAAATGCTTCTGGAACAATGAATGAACTTAATGTGAGCAGTGGTGAAATCGGAGAAGTTATTGAAACGATTACTTCCATTGCGGCACAGACCAAACTGCTGGCGTTGAATGCCACAATCGAAGCAGCCCGGGCAGGTGATGCAGGCAAGGGCTTTGCAGTTGTTGCTGACGAAGTTAAAACACTGGCTCAGGCAACCACACAAGCAACTGAAGGTATTACAGAAAAAATTAATGCAATTCAAAATAGTACAGCAAACGCAGTTGAAGCGATTTCAAAAATTGAGGAGATTATTATCAGGATCAATGATATTCAGGGAGTTACTGCCAGCGCCGTTGAGGAGCAGGCTGCTTCGACAAATGAGATCAGCCAGAGCGTTGCCGAGGTTTCTGATGGCAGCAGCAGCATTTCGCAGAATATCAGTGGAGTTGCCGAAGCCGCTGAAAGTACGTCAAAGAGTACTTCTGATACACAGGATGCAGCCAATCAGCTTGCCCAGATGGCTTTAGAATTACAGGGTCTAGTCGATCAGTTCAAGGTGAATGAAAAGCCTTATATTGCAAGAAGTGATATGAAACAGTCAGAGTTTTCGAGCGAACTACAAATGGATGGTCAAGATCCTGCTCTTGCTTTCGCGAACTAATGTATTCAGTCATTTTTCGTTTCAAATGTGAAATGGAAAATGTCAGGCACTGGAATGGGAGCTTGCGTTTGCCAAGAGCTAACTTTCATAGAGTTTGGAGAAGTGTATTAGTTCCGACTTGATCTGACACCTTACTTGAAAAGTTGAGGGTTATCCGCTTTGATGGAAGTGCGAAAACACATCAAAAGGAGATAACCCTCATGTTGGAAACTACACAGAAAATTATAAGCCACAAAATTGGCCTGTTAAATTTAGCAGAAGAGCTTGGTAACGTATCAAAAGCTTGTCAGATCATGGGCCTGTCACGCGATACATTCTACCGTTACAAATCAGCAGTAGATGATGGTGGAGTCGATGCTTTGAT
>JAJRTX010000241.1 GCA_021545665.1 Zetaproteobacteria bacterium | reverse complement strand
CATATCAGTTATTGAGTTGTTTGTGGTGAATTCACCTGTGAAATTTGGGTCAAACTCGATTGATTTTTTGAACCATAATATACAACTTATAAAAAACTTACTATGTTAGGTTGGACAATGATTGTTGATCAACAACAGATGAATATGGAGAAGGCCTCAATGCCAGAAACACATAAAAAAGATTATATCGCTGGTTTTACAGTCGATGATATTACTGAAGATTTTTATGCTCTGTATCTCACATCTAAAAAATATAAACGAGATACGTCCATCCAGCTTAAAGTGAATGCTCAGTCAGGTAACTGGATTACCGGGCAGGTTGATTATCAAACGGGTGATATGGATGTCACAACTAACCACAAATACCCTGAAGAAGCCAAGATGATTGCACACTTTAAAGAGGGAATAGCTATCTTCCTAGAGAAAATTAACGGATCTACTGACCCTGTTAATTAATGTTTCTGCTTTAGCTTCAGCTAGAATCTCCCCATGTCACCCCTCCCGACGCTGACGCTTCCCATCCATGATGTTCTAGCGGACATCAAAGACAGACTAAGCACGCACAATCGTCTTGTACTACAAGCGCCTCCGGGTGCAGGGAAAACCACGGCTGTACCGGTCGCCTTGCTGGATGAGAGCTGGTTGGGCGATAAGCAGATCATCATGCTTGAACCGCGCCGGCTTGCGGCACGTAATGCGGCGGCGCGCATGGCATTTTTGCTCGGTGAAAAAGTCGGTGAAACCGTGGGTTACCAGATTCGTCAGGACAGCTGTTTTAGCAACCAAACAAAAATACTGGTGGTCACCGAAGGTCTACTAACACGCAAGTTGCAGGCTGACCCGGAACTTCAAAACACTGCGCTGGTTATTTTTGATGAATTTCACGAACGCAGCCTGCATGCAGATTTATCACTGGCACTGTGTTTACAAAGCCAGCAGATTTTACGCGAAGATTTAAAAATCTTGGTGATGTCGGCGACGCTGAATACAAATGCTGTTGCTAGCCTGCTGGATAACGCGCCTATCATTCAGAGCGAAGGTCGCAGCTTTCCTGTCGAGAATAAATATCTCTCTAACGTTATCCGTCAGAACAACGCAAATCCACAGCAGCAACTGATGATAAGTTTAACGAACACGGTCAAAAAATTCATTCATGAACACGAGGGCAACTGCCTGGTATTTCTACCCGGTGTCAAAGAAATCAACCAGCTCTCCAGACAGATAAAACAAACCCTTGATAACGAATCGATCAAGAATCTGTTGATTGCACCGCTACATGGAAGTTTAAACAAACAGCAACAGGATTTGGCTATCGTAGCACCCCCAAATAAAGATAAAACTAAAGCCATGCGTAAAATTGTACTGGCCACCAATATCGCAGAAACCAGTATCACCATTGAAGGTATTAGCTGTGTGATTGATTCGGGGCTGGAACGCATGCTCGATTACAACCCGGCCTCGGGCATGAACCGGCTCAATACCCGTTCCATTTCACAGGACTCCGCCGTGCAGCGCAGTGGACGTGCCGGCCGCTTATCTGCCGGCATCTGTTATCGTATGTGGACAGCTGAGCAACAGCCGCGTCTGCTCAAACATGCACCGGCTGAAATTTTACACAGCGACCTGTCATCGTTGGTGCTCGAACTGGCCAACTGGGGCGTGACCCAGATTGATGAAATGCAGTGGATGGATCTTCCGCCACTCAGTGCCACCGAACAGGCAAAGACACTGTTGCAACAACTCAGGGCCATAGATGAGCGGGGAAAAATCACTGGACACGGCCGTGACATGTTGAAACTAGGCACGCATCCACGCTTAGCGCATATGATGCTGGCTGCACTTAAACTGGATCAGGCTTATCACGCCTGTTTGATCGCCAGCCTACTCACCGAGAAAGATATTTTTCAGGCTGCTCGTTCAGATAAAAACTCCGATAAGAGTGCCGACATTCATGACAGGATTAATGTTCTTGTGCATGCAAGATCAAACCATCACGGCATAGATAATCAGCAATGCAAACGTATCATACAAAGCGCCGATGATTTTTTTAAGCGAGTGAAACGTTGCAGCAAAACCACACGAAACAAAGAGAGACCAGACAATCATTATAGCGGCGTGCTTCTGGCCTACGCTTACCCCGACAGAATCGCCAAACGACGCAACCCCAACGAAGCACGTTATTTACTCAGTAACGGTAAAGGCGCTGTTATTCCGCCCTTTTTACAGCATCATCTACATGAGTATGTTGTGGTCGCCAACCTTGATGCCAAACAGGGTGAAGCCTCTATTTATCTGGCGGCAGATATTAGCGTTGAACAATTGCAGGAATATTTTATGGATAACATTCAGCACGAAGAACGAGTTGAATGGAATGACGGCGCACAACGTGTCGAAGCAAAACAGATCAGCCGCATGGGTAAAATAATTCTTCAGGAATCAACCTTACGCGATGCAAAAAACAGAAAAACTCAAGATGCGATACAACAGTGCCTGATGCAGGCAGTCAGAAAAACGGGACTAGAATGCCTGAACTGGAGTGCCAAGGCCACCCGCCTAAAACAGCGCGTGCAATTTATTAACCACCATCTTCATAACAATCCCGCTGTTAAAAAACAGTTTGCTGATCAGCCTCTTCCAGATTTTTCAGAACAGACTCTGAGCGACAGCCTGGATGAATGGTTGCAACCTCACTTAAGTAATGAAAACAGCCTCAAGCAATGTTTCAAACTGGATTTATATAGCCTGCTTTTAAATCAGCTCAGCTGGAAACAACAGCAACTGATAAAGCACACGGCGCCAGAGAGAATCAGCGTACCCAGCGGTTCCTCAGTGAATATTGATTACAGCGATCCCGCACAGCCCGTACTTGCCGTCAGGCTCCAGGAAGTTTTTGGCCTATACGACACGCCGACTCTGTTAAATGGTCAGTGCAAACTGATGCTGCATCTATTATCACCAGCGCGTAAACCAATGCAGGTAACGCAAGATTTAAACAGCTTCTGGAAAACCACGTATCACGATGTAAAAAAAGAACTGCGTGGAAAATACAAACGACACTACTGGCCAGACGATCCATTCACTGCACAGGCAACCCGAAAAACAAAAAAACAAATGAATCGTGAATAGGGAAACCCCAGAAAGCAGGGGCAGTGTATCCTTTTCTAGCTTGGGGTGATGTGTGTTTTACTTAGTTATTAATGGTCTGACACGCAAGCTGTAGCAGCTAATGGTCACGAAGATTATTTAACCCTTTTTTGTATCTCCTGCGTTTATAGAGACAGGCCATGCCTGAAATCATTAAACGACAGGAGATATTATGTTTATCAAACAGACCATTCCACTATTCATAGCAGCACTGTTTGCAACCCTTTTACTTGGGGCGTGCAACGCCAGTCAGAAAACGGATATCGTTTCTGAAAATGAAATCAAAACCGAAGAAATAGGGGAGCCAACAGGCAAGCAGCAAGTTCTGCCCGAACAGGTTGAAAGCGCACATAAAGTTCTACATCAGGAAAATGAGGTCAAATCAGCGGCCAATATTGCAATGCAGGCGCACAGTCGCGTCAAAGTTAAAAAAGAGTTTTATGCCGCAGATATGGCAGCTTCCGGAGCATATCGCAGTATGGCCATGCCAATGCCAATGGCGAGTCTTCCGGGGCATATCCGATTTCCGTCCGAACCGCTGGACCAGGAAAATTATGCCCATCTGGATCAGAATTCAGTGAAGCTGGTCAGTAGCGATCCGGTATCCACATTCAGTATTGATGTCGATACCGGCTCCTATGCCAATATTCGCCGCATGCTGAATGAAGGGCGTTTGCCGCCGCAGGATGCAGTGCGCATCGAAGAAATGATCAATTACTTTTCTTATGACTACAAAACACCGAAAAATCTGAAACAGCCGTTCCGGGTGACAGCCGAGGTGGCTCCGGCGCCGTGGAGTACGGAAAAACATCTGCTGCATATCGGTATCAAGGGATATGAGATGGATCGCAGCCAGTTGCCAGCTTCCAACCTGGTTTTCCTGGTTGATGTGTCCGGTTCCATGCACTCACAAAATAAACTGCCGTTGCTCAAATCGGCGCTGAAAATGCTCAGTAGCCAACTCTCGGCCAAAGATCGTATTTCGCTGGTGGTGTATGCAGGTGCATCCGGTGTGGTGCTTGAACCTACAGCTGGTAATCAAACCGCCTGCATAACTTCAGCTCTGAATGCTTTGCAGGCAGGTGGCTCTACCAATGGCGGGGCAGGCATCCGCCTAGCCTATGCCATGGCAGAGCAGGCCTTTATCAGGAACGGCATCAACCGTGTGATTCTGGCTACCGATGGTGATTTCAATGTTGGCACCACCAGTTTTGAATCACTGATTGATCTGGTGGAGAACAAGCGCAAATCAGGTATTTCGCTGACCACGCTCGGATTTGGAGCTGGCAATTACAACGATCACCTGATGGAGCAGTTGGCCGATAAAGGCAACGGTAATTACGCCTATCTCGATACCATCAACGAGGCGCGCAAAGTGTTGGTGGATGAAGTGGGCTCTACGCTGATGACGATTGCCAAAGATGTGAAAATTCAGATTGAGTTCAATCCTGATGTGGTTTCGGAATACCGTCTCATCGGATATGAAAACCGCATGCTCAAACGTGAGGATTTCAACAACGATCAGGTCGATGCCGGTGAGATCGGGGCAGGGCACAGTGTTACGGCCCTGTATGAGATTACGCTGAAAGGTAAGAAGGGCAGGATTGACCCGCTGCGTTATGATTCTTCACAGGCAAGCAAGGCAAAAGGATCATCCGGCGAGCTTGCTTTCCTGCGCCTGCGTTACAAACAGCCCGATGCGGATAAAAGTCAGCTGATCGAATATCCGTTGAAGAAAAGCATGATCAAAAAGAACCTGAGCAAGGCCACGAACAATTTCCGCTTCTCGGCAGCTGTGGCCGCCTTTGGTGAGCTGCTGCGCGGCGGCACTTATGCGGAAAATATGAATTACGATGCTGTGCTGAAACTGGTGCGTAATGCCAAAGCTGATGATCGTAACGGTTATCGTGGTGAATTCCTGAATCTGGTGCGCACAGCCGCAGCTCTGGATTCACAGCCGCTGGCTTCTACCCGGAACGAACATGGCGATGGTCACGGCATCGTCATCGAATAGCGAAAAGTATGATGTTTCGTAATTGTTTGAGAGGAAGGGAAGGTAGGTCTTCCTTCTCTTTCATTGCCGGGTTACATTCCCTTCTGATGCACAATCTGAATGAACTGGCTGATGAAGAGGTGATGTTACGCTACAAAGATGGCAACGCTGATGCGTTTGTTATACTTTATGACCGCCATAAAGGGTCGCTTTATCGCTATATGCTTCGCTCCTGTGAATCGAAAGCCGTTGCAGAAGAGCTGTATCAGGATGTGTGGGCCAGTGTGATTAAGGCCCGTTCCCGCTACATAGCCGCTGCGAAATTTACCACATGGCTTTATAATATCGCCAGTAATCGGCTGATAGATTATTACCGCAAACAGGGTAAGTGGGATGAACACCTGGTGGATGATGATGGTGAGGCCTGTGCGGTTGCTGCACCCTTTGAACAGCCGGAACAGCAGGCCGATATCAATCAGCAGATGCAGCGTCTGTTTTACTGTCTGGAACAGTTGCCGCCACCACAACGTCAGGTCTTCCTGCTCAAAGAGGAAGCCGGGCTCACGCTACAGGCCATCGCCGTTTCCATCGGCGTTAATGTTGAGGCAGCCAAAAGTCGTATGCGTTACGCGCTGGGCAAATTGCGACTCTGTATGGGAGGTGAAACATGAATGATCAGTTTAATGATGACCTTCATGATGAACAGCTCTCGAATCTGTATCAGCAGAGCCGTATCGAAGAGCCGCCCATGGCGCTGGATTCGGCCATTCTCACAGAGGCCAGAAAAGCGGTTGAGAAACCGGAGAAAAAAGCGTTATGGAACCGGATTGGCTGGGTAATGCCTCTGGCTTCGGTTGCTGTTGCTATGCTAACAGTCGCCCTCTTCATTCAGACAAAACAGGAACACCCGAAAGTTCTCGATACTGGGATCATGCATGATGTTGCTCCAATGGAAGAGAGTATTTTGCATAAAGAGGATGTTGCTGAGCCACTGATGGATCGTGAAATGCGCGTTGCTCCGGCTCCAAAACCGGCAAAAGAAGTCATAGAGAAAAAACGAATAAGTGTACCAGCAATCAGGCTAAGGTCTGCATCTCCCGCCCCGTCATCCACAACAGGAGCGGCATCTCATGCTCCAAAAGCAAAACGAATGCTGAAAATGGAGAGGCAACCGATGGCAACACAGCAGTTCAAATCAGCACCTGCCCCTATTCAGGCTGATAGTGTGGAATCTGGTTTGACAAATGAAGCATCTGAAAGTCTTGGTGCTGTACAAAGATCGAAGCAGTCTCAATCCGAGACTGTATCAAGAGCGCCGGTTGAGATGCAGATCGACATCTGGCTGGAGCATATACGCGAGCTAATCCGTAGTGGAAAATTAGATGAAGCCAAAGAGAGTCTGGAGGCGTTCAGGAAAACGCACCCGAATCATCCGCTGCCGGAAGATGTTACCTTGGCCTTGAAGTAAGTAAGCAGAATTCACCCACCATTATGGGATAAAAACAGCCCCCGAAGCTCGATCATGGCGACTCATAAATAATCCGGGTTAAGTGCCTTCTAACTCAGGTTCAGGCCCTGGTCGTTGGCGTTTTCTTATTTGGCTTCTGTTGTCAGTAACCTGAATGCTCCGGCAGCCAGGGCGCGTTGTACTGCTGATATTCCTTCCTCTATTGCCTCTTCAGAGCGATCAAACTCCAGCAATCCCATGTGTGCCAGATGCGGGCTGATCAGGATATCGGGCGGGTCGCCGGCCAACCTGCTTTTGGTAATCCTCTCCTGCATGATATCAATTGAACCGGTCATGGTTTCAAACATGCCGGGCATACGAGTTATTTGATCACCGGAAGGCAAAATCGTCCCGATGCGCTC
Organism: Zetaproteobacteria bacterium; assembly: GCA_021545665.1. Next base: position 20,686 of record JAJRTX010000241.1, on the reverse strand, counting down.
CCTGATTGGAGCCAGGGTATCGACAATTTTCTGAACCAGCTCACTTTGAGGAAGGTTCAGTGCCAGCCTTGTTTCCCTGCCCGCCGAGCGAGCCCTGTTGCCGGCCAGGTCACTGTTCAGGTTGACGGCAATCACGATGTTCGCGCCCATAGCACGGCACATGGATACCGGCACAGGATTGACCAGTCCGCCATCGACCAGCCAGCGTCCATGATATTTCATGGGAGGGAACAGACCGGGCAAGGCAATGGATGCGCGTACGGCTTCCAGCAGTGGGCCGGAGCGAAGCCATTCCTCCCGACCGGCATCCAGATCGGTAGCTACTGCACCATAGTCCGGCACCAGACTTTCAATATCGACATCATCGACAAATTGACAGAAAGCCTGAATCAGTTTGTTTCCCTGAATCAGGCCACCGCCGGTGAGAGAGAGATCGATCAGTCTGATTATGTCACGCACTGTCAGGTCGCGAAGCCAGCTTTCCAGTGCATCAAGACGGCCACAGGCAAGAGAAGCTCCTACCAGGGCACCGACCGAACTGCCGCAAACAATATCCGGTTTTATCCCCAGTCTGCCGAGTTCATGGATGACACCGATATGAGCCCAGCCACGTGCCGAGCCACTGCCGAGAGCCAGGCCTGTTCTGTGTGTTTTGTTGTGCATCAATACCACACCCCGAAACCGTGCCAGCGTTTGGGCCTGGTGATGATGCGGTATTGTGGCGCGATAGAGATCGGGGCGGATGATTCCACTGTTGGCCTGTTTGTGTCGGTGGCAAGTGCATTCAGTCGCCGGATACGCTCTGCTGTTGAAGGGTGGGATCTTAACCATGAAGGATCTGTGCTACGGCGAGCCGGGAGCAGCAGATTTAACCACCCTTTGCCACTTGCCCGTTCAATTTTTGCCAGAGCCAGGGCCAGACCGGAAGGGTCGCCCGTTAGATGCACTGCATCCAGATCCGCATCGAATTCACGGGTGCGCGACAATGCCAGTTGCAACAGATTGGCCAGTCCGGGCGCCAGTAACAGCAACAGAATAGTCAGCCAGGGCAATGTGGCCTCAGTAAGCAGCCAGACAGGCAGGAGAAACAGTAGCATCAGCCAGCCAATGATGGACAGGCTTGCTGTCACTCGGCTGAGCAGGTCAGCGACCATCATGACACTCAGGTCGCCGTTGCGGATGTGGCTGATTTCATGGGCGAGCACAGCTGCTATTTCCCGTTGATTCAGGCTGCGCAGCAGTCCATCTGTTACGGCAATCAGGGGTTGGCCATTTTCAAGCATGGCAAAAGCATTTGGTACTGTGCTGGGCACATAAAACAGCAGAGGTTGTTGTGACAGTCCGGCATGCCGAGCCAGTTGTTCCAGCATGCGGTATATATCCGGCATACTGTCAAAAGGTAGCTGGCGGGCACGATAAAGGCGCAAGGTCAGCCACGCTGAAGCTTTTGGGGTGAACAGCAGCAGGCCTCCGACTGCAAGCAGCATCAGTGTCAGGCCGTCGGATCCAAGCAGGCTTGTACCCAGCGCAACAAGTAACAGCAGCATGCCGGATAGCAGCAGCAAGGTATGCAGAGTGTTGCGCTGTTTATGCGACTGGTGATGCAGTGCTGTCATTTGCGTCTCTTGAGCATGTAAGTAAACACAGAGGGGCCGCTGCAGCGGCCCCTCTGACTTACCCGGAAATCACCGGATCGCATGATGTTAATGGATGGCAATGGCTTTCGGTTTGGCACTTTCGCGTTTTGGCAGCCGCACCTCAAGCACGCCATCTTTCATTGTGGCATCAACCTTGTCGGCATCGATATTGTTTGGAAGGCTGAAGCTACGTGAGAACGTACCATAAGCGCGTTCAACGCGATGGACATTCTCTTCCTTCACATCCTTCTCATAGCGGCGTTCACCGGAAATGGTCAGTACACTGTTTTTCACTTCAAGGTGAACATTCTTTTTTTCAATGCCCGGCAGCTCAGCCTGTACCAGCAGTGTATCGTCGGTTTCCCGAATATCCACTGTCGGAGCCCACTGTCCTGCTTCAGTTGACATGCCGAAATGACTGTCATCAAGCAGGTGGCTGAGTTGACGATTCATGCTTTCCAGTTCTTGCCATGGAGACCAACGCATCAGGGTCATAATACACCTCCTTCATAATGATATTTCGCCGGATATTTAATCCCGGCATTTATTATATAGCACCTTATTTTGGAGAATTCAAGGGTTATCGAATCAGGAAAAGCCGGACAATTCGGGATTAAATGTTTGATCCGGTATTTGGAGCAGTCACCGTTCATGAATTTTACAATCAGCCCTTTATTCAAAGCATGGGTTCATGCATTCAACGGATAATCATCAGAGTGGTGGTTTTCATAAGTCATTGATGGGAAACTTGCCACATCATGAATTACAGGGATTGTCATTGATGCAGAAAATAATTTCATTTGGGGCGAGCACGGCTTATGGGGCGCGGGATTATGAGAAGAAGGGGTTTCTTTTTCGCGTGGTTGAGGCTTTGTCAGTCGATGGAGAATTTGAAGCGATCAACTATGGCTGGATCGGTGATTCGACCCGGGACATGCTGGTGCGCTTGAAATCTCTGGAAATTCCGGCTGACGCTACTGTGATTATTACGCTGGGGATTAATGATGTGCGCAGAATCGGGGAGGATAATAAAAATCGCGTTCCCATTGAGGAGCACGGATCCAATCTGACTGGAATTCTGGAATATCTGAAACCGCACTGTAGGCCGGTTTATATGTCTCAGTATCCGGTGGAGTATGAGCAGTGTTCTTTATCTGAAAAACTGGTGGAAAGTTATATCCGGGCCGGTCTGGAGGTTGCCGGGCAGTCGGGTGTTCCGGTTATTGATGTTTATAGCGCTGTATCGGCTTCCGGCAAATATGATGAGATGATTTTCAAGGACGGTTTGCATTTTAATAACCTTGGTCACCAGTTTATTGCAGAATAGACGGTTGATTTTTTTGAGCATAATCACTGGTTCTAAATCATCAGTTACTACGGCTGCTTTGTTATGCTGTATGTGTTTGGGAGCATATGCAGAACCTCTGTTTAGCAGTCGCGTCTGGCATATGTCGGAAAGCATCTCCGGTGCGGTTGAGATTAAACATAAGGACACCAGAAGCAGCGGTGGTTTTTCAGCCTTGTGGGTGTCGCCGGACTGTCAGCGATTAATCACTATTTCAGATTACAGTCAGTCGCCAAAGCACAGGGGTTTAACCCGTTCGGGTTGGTTCGAGGCAAAGATTGATTTTGATGAAGCAGGGGATTTCAGTGGAGTAGTGTATATTGACTCAGGTCAGTTGACGGGACTGGATGGGAAAACCGTGCCTGGCGCAGTTGAGTCTATGGCCTGGGACGGAAAGGGTTTTCTGATTTCATTCGATGATCGCGGGCAGATTTATCGTTATGCCGGAAATTCACCGACTGGTGATGTGTTTGCCAACAAACCGGTTGTGGCTTACGCGGGAAAAAACCTGGCGCGTGGAAACGCAGGCCTGGAATCGCTGACGGTGCTACCCGACGGACGTGTATTTGCACTGTGGGAAAAGGATAAAAAAACCGGTTTGGCTATAGCCTGGCTGATATCAGAAAATCAGACGCAGTCGTTTGAGTATCAGGCAGAGTCAAATCCGGGAGGGGCGACCACGCTGGCTGATGGCAGCCTGCTGATTCTGGAACGTCAGTTTCTCGGTCTGTTATCCGGCATGCGTGTCCGAATGGTTCAGCTGCCGGTCAAGGCATTGAACGGCTCGGACGAGGTGTTGAAGGGGAAGGTTGTTTTTGATGTCAAATCTATGTCTCTGGATAATTTTGAAGGCATTAGTGCCTGTAGCAAAGATAACAGGCAGCTTGTGTTCGCCATTTCGGATAATAACGGTGACTGGAAACGGGCACTGAAGGGCAATAACCCGCAAGCCACACTGTTGATGATGATTGAGTTGGAGTAAGGGCTGAATTCAGACTTACAGCCTGTGCTTTATATCATGCAGCTTTACGGCTCTGATTATAGCGGGCTCAATTGACTCGCAGGTTCTGTTTGGACAGTCTGCACGCCCGCAAAATCTGAATCAGATGCAAATTCCACATGATTTCCAGGGTGTATTCATATGACAGAGATAATGAAAGCTAGCCATGATATTACAGACGTTCCGCGTGTCGGGCACACCAGCAATGATCTGATCAATGGTATCCAGCGTCATTATTTGCGCACACTGGGACAACACAAAAGCAGCCGTTCGGCGCATTACAAATATCAGGCCCTGGCTTTTACCATTCGTGACCGCTTGATGGAAAGCTGGAAAAACACTAAAGATGCCTATGAAGAACAGGGTGGCAAACGCGCATATTACCTGTCACTGGAATTTCTGATGGGTAGAGCCATGGGTAATGCGGTATTGAATCTGGGGCTGGATGAACAGACCAGAGATGCCCTGCATGCGCTGGGTCTGGAATTAGAGGAAATCGTTACCGAGGAAAAAGATAAGGGGTTGGGTAATGGTGGTCTGGGCCGGTTAGCGGCCTGTTTTGTTGATAGCTGCGCTACCCTGCAGCTGCCGGTTACCGGTTATGGCATTCGCTATGAATACGGCATGTTTCGTCAGTTGATAGTTGATGGTTACCAGGTTGAAGAACCGGATCACTGGCTGAGAAACGGTAATATCTGGGAGATTGAGCGCCCGGAATACACCCAGAATGTTCACTTTGGCGGTCGCACCGAACGTTTCCATGATCAGAATGGAAAACCGCACAGCCGCTGGGTTGAAACCCATGATGTGCTGGCGGTGCCGTTTGATACGCCGATTCCGGGTTTTGAGAATGGAACTATCAATACGCTGCGACTGTGGAAGTCAGCAGCTACCGATGTGTTTGATCTGGATGAATTCAATGCCGGCAGTTATCCCGAATCTGTGGCTTCAAAAAATGAGGCCGAACATATCTCCATGGTGCTGTACCCCAATGACAGCAGTGAAAATGGTAAAGAATTGCGTTTGCGCCAGCAGTATTTTCTGGCTTCGGCCAGCATCAAGGATGTGATCCGGCAATGGATTGAAGTTCATGGCAGGGATTTCAGTCAGTTTGCCGAGATGAACTGCTTCCAGCTCAATGATACCCATCCCACGGTTTCAGTAGCCGAGCTGATGCGCCTGCTGATGGATGAATACCGACTGGAATGGGATGATGCCTGGGTTATTACGACAAAAACCATGGCTTATACAAATCATACGCTGCTGCCCGAAGCGCTGGAGCGCTGGCCAGTACACCTGTTTGGACGCCTGTTGCCGCGCCTGCTGGAAATTATTTATGAAATCAATGCGCGTTTTTTATCTGAAATCGCGCAGGTCTGGCCGGGAGACATAGATCGCCAGCGGCGCATGTCCATTATTGAAGAGAACGGCATGCAGCAGATTCGCATGGCTTATCTGGCCATTGTTGGAAGCTTTTCAGTCAATGGCGTGGCGCAGTTGCATTCGGATTTACTGGTCAAAGGCCTGTTTGCGGACTTTTACGCCATGTGGCCTGAGAAATTCAATAACAAAACCAATGGCGTGACCCAGCGCCGCTGGATGGCAATGTGCAACAGGCCGTTATCGGCACTTGTTTCTGCCACCATTGGTGCCGAATGGATTACTGATCTGTCTGAATTGCGCCGACTTGCTCCGTATGTCGATGATGCTGATTTCAGGCGTCGGTGGGCGGATTGTAAACGGCAGAATAAAGAACGCCTGTCGGCCAAAGTGCTGGAGAAATGCGGCGTAGTTTTCAACACGGATGCGATGTTTGATATTCAGGTTAAACGCATCCATGAATACAAACGTCAGTTGCTTAATGTGCTGCATATCATTCACTTGTACGACCGGATCAAACGTGGTGATACTGATAACTGGACACCGCGCTGTGTGCTCATCGGTGGCAAGGCAGCGCCGGGTTATTATATGGCCAAGCAGATTATCAAACTGATCAGTAATGTTGCTCAGGTGGTGAATAACGATCCGAATGTCGGTGATAAACTCAAGCTGGTATTTTATCCCAATTATAGTGTTTCGGCCATGGAGGTGATTTGTCCTGCCGCCGATCTTTCAGAACAGATTTCAACTGCAGGTAAAGAGGCCTCCGGCACTGGCAATATGAAATTCATGATGAATGGTGCTATGACCATAGGCACGCTCGATGGTGCAAATATCGAGATTCGTGAAGAAGTCGGTGCTGAAAATTTCTTCCTGTTTGGTTTGACGGCTGAAGAAGTGGAACAGGCGCGTGAGAACTATAATCCGAACGGGATTATTGCCGGAGATGAAGATTTCACCCGCGTCATGAATTTGCTCGAATGTGGCCATTTCAGCCAGTTCGAGCCCGGCCTGTTTGCATCCATTGCCCATGCCATCAGATCTGAATATGACCCGTGGCTGGTGGCGGCGGATTTCCGCTCCTATCTTGATGCACAACAGCGGGCAGCCACAGCTTTTCAGGATAAGGAAGCATGGACGCGCATGAGTATTTTCAATACCGCCTACAGCGGTAAATTCTCCACCGACAGGACGATGCAGGATTACAATCGCGATATCTGGAAACTGGAACCCATCAACGTCAGCTAAACAAAAAACAGATTTAGTTTTTCCATATGAGTGGGTTCTTTTCTTTTACTCTTATTCCATGAATTGCGAATAATGTTGGGTCACATAACAAATGGAGATACTCCTTCATTTCTTTTGCAGAAAAGAAACGAAGCAAAGAAACTGCCCGAATATCTGCTTCTCCCTGTGTATTTATCGTGAAATGGGGCGAAACCTTTTTCGCCTGTTTCCATTTAACAATAAATACTCCGGCGCATCTATGACCGGGAATAAAGTTTTTCTTCCCCGCTAGCAGTCTGCCGAGACAAATATCCAAAACAGGAGAAAGCGGTGGAGCCGTGGCCTGTTTTGGATATGCCGGATCGGGAACCCACAGGGCTGACTGGTTTGGGGCGGCCTTTCTTTGGTTCTTTCTTTGGCAGCACAAAGAAAGAATGCACTACTTTCCTTCTCATCCAACGAATGACGAACAAAACTGCGTTTCATTAATAAATGGAGGCACTTTTTATTACTTTCATTCTTTTTGTGCAACAATAGAAAGGACAGTCATCTACAATTTCCGGTTTTGCCGGGGATAATTAATCAGATAATGAAGCATGCGCGATAACAGCTGCGCCTAGCAGCCCGGCGTTATCATTCAGAGATGAGCGCCGCACGATTACTTTGCCCCTTTGCGGGCTGATGAGATTTGCTTCAAGGGTTGAAATAAGCGGTGCATGTAACAGCTGCCAGGCACCGGTTAAACCGCCACTGATACTGACCAGATGAATATCCAGCAGTTTAACCGCTTCAGCGATAGCCATACCCAGATATACTCCGGCATCCTCAATAATGCTGATTGCGGCCCTGTCATCATTGCAGGCCAGTTCATAAATGGAAGCGGCATCTTTGTTCTGTCCGCTATGTTCAGCATAACGACTGCTGACCGCCATAGCCGAGGCATAAGCCTCAACACAACCATAATTACCGCAACCGCATAGCCGGGCTTTGTCACCTGTATGCACGCGCAAATGCCCGAACTCCATGGCCATGCCGCCTTCACCCATATAAGGATGATTATTCAGGATCAGGCCGCAACCGATCCCGGTTCCGAGTGTGATATGCAGCAGAGTTGAACGCTCCTCTCCCACGCCAAAGCGGTGTTCGCCGATGGCTGCACACAGTCCATCATTCTGTACCGATACAGGCAGGTTCATTCGCTTACTTAAGGTTTCAGCAAGCGTAAAATCCCGCAATGCCGGAATATTCGGAGAAGAGGCGAGAATTCCGGAATTGCCTATGAAAAAACCGGGAAAGCCAACACCAATGGCAGTGATATTTTCTTCACCATCAATCAGCCTGCCCAAAGCGCTTTCAAGCGCATGAATCACATCATCCTCAGAAATATCCGCAGCACTCAGACAAGCCTGAAAGCGCTGCTCCTTCAGGATGTTTCCATCCGAATCAATCACGGCAGTACGAATGTTAGTCCCACCAACATCAGCTGCGAGTACATATCCCAAATCATTCATAAATACTTCTGTGCCCTCATTCATAAAGGGTAGCGTCCCCTTTTACTTTTTTTACTTGAACTTGCCATTTTATATGGAGCCTAGTGAAATGAAGCGGTATATAAAATGGTCAATGTTGAGCGCCTAGTTCGAATTACATTTTCCTTTTTAATTTTGACAACGCTTCCTCTGCTTGCTGCAAAAACTTTAATACTGCACCAGAATCTATATCTCTTGGCTTGTGCACAACTTGATTTCTAAACATTCTTATTCGATCCAACTGGTAATACAGTTCTTTATCTAGCTGGTATCTATTTTGGAGATTGTTCAGTGCCTGCCTAAAACTTAGATATCTATGTTTTTCTTGCTTAACTACGCTAGTAACAAATTCTTCAATTTCTGACCAAACTTTCAAAAAGTCTCCAAGATCACCAGAGCGGAGTTCTCTTGATGCCATGTCACTTATTTTATCACAAAGCTTCTTGATTCGATCAGACTTAGGGTAAAGAGATGCTTCCGGTATTTTATGAAAATTTCTGCCCCAAAAGTTTTTTTCATCTGGAAGTTCAAACTTAACTATTAGTCTGTTATTAAAATCAAGTTCAGACTTTCGGTCATAATTATATGTAATTTCATCAGTGCCAGCTAAGTAGCCTTCTTGAAAATGTGGCCTATATGCTTCGGGAGGGCAAATACTTAAAAGGCGGACATTTACAATATCGTGTTCTGAATTTAGCGATATGCGGTTGGTTAAATAAGGAAAACCAAACATAAACACAAACGCGTTTTCGGAATTATTTTTTAAGTATGCGAAAGAGCATGCTACTCTTAATGAGTGAGTAAAATCGAGAAGTGGGGTTTCACACACTTCGTAATGCTGGAGTATACTCCATTGTATCAATTGTCTACGTTTAACGTCCTTGTGCCCATCAATTTTCTTATCTTCGAATAATTGAACAAGCGCTTTGCTACACCCACTTAAAATATCAAATCTATTCCTAAGTTCTGAGTGTGATATGTATTCACCTCGATAAATTGTCGGGTAAAAAGAAGAACCTCCGCCTTTATTTACATAATCCTGAGATTGACCGCGAAAAAATAATAGCGAGTCTTTATTATGATAAGCAAATTTTGCAACGACCTCTACGAGCTCGCGAAAGGAACTAATTTTTAATGGCGTAGATGATGCTATTTTTGCTGAGTCATCTAGCTTGTTTGCGTACTCATTAGGTATTGTAGGAATTATGTGTCTCATTTTGTATTCGAACTTGGTAATACATGTACTTGATTTTCCACGTATCACTCTCCTATATGCGCCCTTGGTTTCCGTCATATTCCATATTAAGGCCAAAACAAGGACTTTTCATTCTTGCTAAGCCACTAAACACATTAAAGCTGGAAATGACCTGAATTGCAATGTGGTAGTGTTTTGGGAGTAGGGGATAAGACTTATTCTTCCAGCAGATTCTGGTAGAGGGTGGCATAGGCTGCTTGCCATGAGGAATCGCGTTTGAGGGCGTTGCTGCGGTTAGCTGATTAGCGGTTATCTGTTTTTTCGTAAGTAAATTTGATATGGCCGTATCGGATCACCAGGATAGCTATTGCAACAATCAAGATTGAGCCAGAGATCCCCAACATTTTCCATGTATCCAGGTTTTTCATATCCAGAATAAGATATCGCGCCAGGGCAACCAATGATATGTACAAAGGCATTCGAACAGGCAGCTTTCCTGAATCAAGGTATATGGCCACCATCGTGAGAACTTCGAGATAAATAAACAGCAACAGCAGGTCTGCCAAAGTGACCACCCTTGCTGTAATCATTGATGAAATTTCGAATCCCATGGCAATTACCGTAGCAATCGCAACAATCAGCAGGCCAAAGTCCAGAAGCCAGGTAAGTACTTTATGTCCAAGGCTTCTAATATTGTTCATAAATTGTTTCCCCTGGCAAAAATATTTAATGTATTAAAGCTGGAAATGAGCTGAATTGCAATTGTGGCCGTGCTTTGGGAGTAGAGAGGGATAAGACCTATTCTTCCAGCAGGCTTTGGTAGAGGGCGGTATAGGCTTGGGCTGATGCTTGCCATGAGGAATCGCGTTTGAGGGCATTGCTGCGGATTCGGGACCAGACTCTTGGGGTTTGGTAGAGCTTTACGGCCTGTTCTACGGCAAGGTCAAAAGCTTCGGGTATGGCATCGATGAAATGGATGCCGGTAGTTCTGGTTTTTGAGGTTGCGTAATCAATCACCGTATCTTTGAGGCCGCCGGTGGCGCGCACAACTGGAACGGTGCCGTAGCGCATGGCCATCAACTGGCCGAGACCGCAGGGCTCGAATCTCGACGGCATCAGGAAAATATCGCCGCCGGCGTAAATCTGGCGGGCCAGTTTTTCGTTGAAGCCGCAGAAGAAATACATGCTGCCGGGATTGGCTTCGGCCAGTTGGGTCAATGCCTTCTCGCTGTCTGCATCTCCCGATCCGAGAATGGCCAGCTGATAACCGCGTTGTAGCCATTTTTCAGCGTTGGCCAGCAGCAGATCGATACCTTTTTGTTCGGCCAGTCTTGAAATCAGCACCAGCAGTGGTGTGTCGGCTGATTCATTCAGGCCGCAGGCCTGTTGCAGTGCCTGTTTGCATTTTTTCTTGCCTGTTGTTTTTCCTGCCGCGTAGTTACGCTCAATCTCCGGATCAGTAGCCGGGTCCCAGGCTTCGATTGCCAGTCCGTTGACGATGCCGGTTAATCTGTCGCTGTGGTTATGCAAAAAACCTTCCAGTTCGCAGCCGTATTCTGTGGTCAGAATCTCTTCAGCATAAGAAGGACTGACGGTGGTGATGGCGTGAGCTGATTCGATGGCGGCTTTCATGCAGTTAATCATACCATGAAATTCATAACCTTCCGGGTGAAAATGGTGGCTCGGAATGCCCAGCCTGTGTATCCAGTCAGCATCAAATATGCCCTGATAAGCGAGATTGTGGATGGTATATACTGTTTTGGCTTTTGCGATTGCAGGGTAATGTTGGTATTGGGTTTTGAGTAATAATGGAATCATGCCGGTTTGCCAGTCATGGCAGTGCAGGATATCCACAGGCTCATCGAGCATTGCGGCTGCTTCAAGTGCGATACGGTCGAGCAGCAGGAAACGCAGCAGGTTATCTTCATAGGCGCCACCGGCAGGGCCGTAGAGGCCTTCACGGTCAAACAGGTCATCCTGTTCAATGAGAATAAAGCGCAGACCATCTACTTTGGCCTGATGCAGTGGGCATAAGCGCTGTTCTCCATCAGCCCACATTTCTATGGTTTGGTTCATCGGCTCTGTTTTGATATTGTTGGCAGCCAGATGTTGACGATAAAAGGGAAGAATGACGGTAAGTTTGTGTCCAAGCTGCTGCAAGGCGCGGGGCAAAGAGCCTGCAACATCTGCCAGTCCGCCTGTTTTTGCCAGAGGAATGGCCTCCGATGCAATAAACACGATATTCAATATAAGCCCCTCCGCCTTTTCTGGCGGCGCAGCCTAGCCCGCTTTTTTCCTGAGATCACGAATATATTGCTTGGAACAGGCATGATTGGGCGTAACAGAGGGCATTAAAGTGTCAATTTCCGGTCGGAGACGCTATGATGCTGCCCGCCTGAAAAGGGTGTATATTTTTTGATTGTAATGTACGGAGGCGATGTGCCCGATCTGACACAGACCGCAGAATGGAAAAAACTGAGCAAGCATGCAGAAGCCATGTCGCAGGTTCATATGCGCGACCTGTTTGCTGACGAGACTGATCGTTTTGAGAAAAATTCCTTACATTTTAATGATGTACTTGTTGATTACTCCAAAAACATCAGCACTGAAGAAACCAAGCGTTTACTGATGGACCTGGCCCGTGCACGCGATGTTCAGGGTTGGATACAGCGCATGTTTAGCGGCGAGCCAATTAATAACACCGAGAACCGTGCCGTATTGCATACGGCGTTGCGCAATCGTTCCAATCGTCCGGTGATGGTGGATGGCAAGGATGTGATGCCGGATGTGAATCGCGTGCTTAAACAAATGCGCAAGTTCACCAAAGCGGTTCGTTCCGGGAAGTGGCTGGGAAGTACTGGTAAGCCGATTACCGATATTGTTAATATCGGTATTGGTGGCTCGGATCTTGGTCCGGCGATGGTGACTGAAGCCTTGACTCCGTATGGACGTGACAAGCTGCATTTGCATTTTGTTTCCAATGTGGATGGTACGCATATTGTTGAAGCACTGCGCCATCTGTCGCGGGAAACGACATTATTTGTCGTCGTTTCCAAAACATTTGATACGCAGGAAACGATTACCAATGCCAGAACCGCACGTGACTGGTTTTTGACTCGTGGCGGTAGCAAGGCGGCGGTGTCCAAGCACTTTGTCGCAGTTTCAACCAATGCCAGAGCGGTGTCGGCATTCGGCATTGATCCGGCCAATATGTTCGAGTTCTGGGATTGGGTGGGTGGTCGTTATTCATTGTGGAGTGCGGTAGGGCTGTCCATTGCCCTGTATATCGGCATGGACAATTTTGAGGAGTTACTCAGCGGCGCCCATGATATGGATGAGCATTTTCGTACCGCGCCACTGGGAGAGAATGTGCCGGTGATTCTTGGCATGTTGGGCGTCTGGTATAATAATTTCTTTGCTGCCGATTCACATGCACTGTTGCCTTACGATCAGTATATGCACCGTTTCCCGGCCTATTTTCAGCAAGGGGATATGGAGAGTAGCGGCAAGCGGGTGACCCGTGATGGCAAGGCAGTTAATTATTCAACCGGACCCATTATCTGGGGTGAGCCGGGTACCAACGGCCAGCATGCGTTTTATCAGTTGATTCATCAGGGTACAAAACTCATTCCCTGTGATTTCCTGGCTCCGGTTGAAACGAAGAACCCGGTGGGAAGACATCACCCGATGTTGTTATCCAATTTCTTTGCCCAGACTGAGGCATTGATGCTTGGTAAAACAGAACAGCAGGTGCGTGATGAATTGCAGGCCGAAGGCTTGAGCGACGAGGCACTGGAGGCTTTATTGCCGCATAAAGTGTTTCCCGGCAACAAACCGACCAATTCGATTCTATTCCAGAAACTGACACCGGGGACACTCGGAAGTCTGATTGCCATGTATGAGCATAAAACCTTTGTGCAAAGCATTATCTGGGATGTGAATGCCTATGATCAGTGGGGTGTTGAACTGGGCAAGCAACTGGCCCGGAAAATTTTACCTGAGTTGGATGATTATAATGATGTGAACAGCCATGATACTTCGACCAATGGACTGATTAACTATTATAAAGAGCATAGAAAAGAGTAGTTCTTTCTCACAGGATGGAACGCATATTCTGCTTTAAACTTAAGGATTAAATTCAGATTAATAGATATTAACTTGTGATTCGGATTGTACTGTGAATAGACTTTGCCGCACATGATTCATCGAATTATTTTTTACAGAATTATGTTTTAGCTGTGACAACCTGGTTTCCTTTCAAAAAGCAGACCAAATATAACATTGCCACTTCTCTTGGCAAATCAGGTATGGAGATTTATTTGATGAAAAAAATAATTTATATATTGGCAGTAATGTTGTTTATGTCGGCTCAGCCGTTATTTGCTGCCAGCCATGATGCAAATGAAAGAAATATGGAGCCAGGGCCACTGTATCCGGTGAGTCCGTTGATCACTGAAAAGGGGTCTGATTCTCTTTACCCTTCTGTAGCCGGTGATTTTATTGTCTATGGCAAGCGCAAGGGCGACACCTATGATGTCGTGAGAGTGTCCAGACATTCGCCCCAAGGCAGTAGTTATAAGATTAAAGCAATGTCGGCTATTAATAATGATATCCGTTATGGCGTTGCGATTAACGATGGTTCCATCGGTTATGTCAGCAACCGTGTCGGGCCCATTTCTGCCTGGATGTGGCAGGGACAGGGAGAGGGCCATGTCGCCATCGGCAATATGGCCACTTATCGGGGTGGTATTGCACCGTTTCACCTGAATGCTTCCGTTGACGGCCAGGTTTGGTGCTTTGATTCCACTTTCCAGAAAAATCGCTACAATGTAATGTTGAATGAGTTTTCCAAATATCCGCACCGGGAGTTGATGGGGCAGCAATGGCGTTCATATCATTCTGATTTTTTTCGTTATAAAAGCGGTTACTTTCCAACAGAAACAGGTACGAAGAATAAATTTGATCCGCCGGCGCTGTTTGTTTTCTTTCGTAAAACAAGTCAGTTGGTGATGATTCCTAATGCTTATAATGGCGCCATTTCCCCGGACGGGCGCAAGATTGTTTTTGTGCGTGAAACCAATGGCAATTATGATTTGTGGATGCAGGATATAGATGGTAGCGAACTGATCCAGTTGACCAGTTCAAAATATGGTGACTTTGAACCGGCCTGGAGTCCGGATGGCAAGCAACTGGCCTTTATTTCTAATCGTGCCTCGCAGGGGGATGTGCGCAAGATCTCCGTGTATGCTCTGGAGTTGGCCACAAACAACATTCGTCGCCTGACCAACACCAGAAGTGCGACCGATGGTGGCCCGGCCTGGTTTGATAACCACAGTATAATCTTTCACTCCAACCGCAGCTTTGAACATCCGCAGAAGAGCACTTCCAGCAGCTGGAATATCTGGAAAGTCGAACTGAATTAAAGGGGATGTTGATGAAGCGCGCTGTATGGTTTTCCCTTGTTCTGATGGCATTTTATCCATCTGCGCATGCCGAGGATTTACTGGACTGGCTACAACAGACCAGGGCTTCTGGTATTCAGCACTCCGATCAAGCTGTGGAGTTGGTGGATTATGCGGAATTGTTAACTCTGGAACCTGGAGAAAATGAGATGCGCCCCAGGGTCTCACCGGATGGCAAGACTATGCTGGTTGCCTCCGGCAAGCGGCGCAAGATGGCAATTACGCTTCGTCTTATCGAAAATGGCGATCCTTTGAGTATCGTGAGTGAGGATGATGATCTGGCGCTGGCTTCATACGCCTGGCATGGCCCCGGTCATATCAGTTTTCTATCCCACAGGGCTGGAGGAACAGGTCTTTGGGAAAAGCCGGTGAACGGGCGCGGGGCAATCCGTCGTCTGCATCGCCTGGTTGGAGACGTGGCAGACCCCGTGGTACTTGATAATGGCAGTTTAATAGTTGTCCGGTTATTTGCTGAAGCCAGTCATAGGCATAGAACGGCAAAAAGGGATAGTTTTTCAAGCTGGCAAACCTCTGGTATGCAGGCGCACCTGGTTCATATTAGCAAGGAAGGGGCTGAGAATGATCTGGCATCCGGACTTAATCCCGCAATATCTCCAGATGGCCAGAATATAGTGTTTTCAATGAAGGCCGGTCGCAGTCGTCACCTGTTTATGATGAACGTGGATGGCTCAGATCTGGTGCAGTTAACTGATGAACGCAGCATTGATGTGCAACCGGCCTGGAGTTCTGATGGGATGCGGATCGTATTTACTTCCAATCGTGCTCGGCCCGATATGAAGCAGCAGAGAAAGAGCGATTGGAACATCTGGATTATAAACCGCGATGGCCGCAATCTGACTCAATTAACCTATGATAAAGCCCGTGATGGAGGCCCCAATGTGGGCGCAGACGGACGGGTCTATTTCCATTCAGATCGTAAAATCAGCAGTATGGAACAGAAAGCGCATCAGGTGAAGGGTCGAACATCCGGCTTCCATATATGGAGCGTTAATTTACCCGTCATGGTCAGGTAAGTCTCTTAATCTTTCAACACGGGTTAGCAGTTTCTGTTTTCATCCAGAACTTTATGCAGAGATGCTCGCTGTTCGTCTGTCAGACGTATTTTACCATTGTGTGACTGGCTGATCAGCTTTGATGTATTACGAATGATTTTCATAGATTTACTGCAATTCTTACATTTTCCACACATCAACATGTGAAATTGTAGTTTTAATTGTTCCCACAGAGTCAGCTTGCGATCCAGACCATCCGAGGCAAGTTTACTGGCTTCTTTACAGCCATATTTCATTATAGACGACCTCGTTCAAACCAGTGACATTCCAAGCATTTACGTAGTGCAAGACGTGCCCGGTGCAACAGGACATGCAAGTGGGTCGAGGTAATATCGCAGGCCTTACAAACGGTTCCTGTATCCTCTCCGACCAGGTCACGCATCCGGAACACTATCTGCTGCTTTTTCGGCAGTTTATTGATACATGTTTCCAGAATCCGGTGAAACTGTTCGCTGTTGCACAGGTCTTCAGGATTTTCTTTCCAGGCTCGCGGGGCTTCATTCCAGCGCCCATCTGAATCAAAGTAGGCTGAAGTTGGGTCATGTTCTACAGCATCGGCAAGATTTCTGGAGCGGATTTCAGATCGAATATGATCGATAATTTTGTGTTTTAGTATGCCAACGAGCCAGGTGCGGACAGAGGATTGACCTTTAAAATTTTTGTGCCCTCTCCACGCTGCCAGCAATGTATCCTGAAGCATATCGGAGGCCAGTTCTTCATTATGCAGTCGTGACATAGCAAAGCGGTAAAGGTAATCGCCATGATCATTCAGCCAGTCTTTGGGATCGCCTGCGTTGTTCATTTCTACACTATGCCATGAGGAATAAGCGCTTCAAGTGCTGATGCATGAAAGCCGATGATAATGATATTAATAACTCTGCAAAGCCATTGTCATGCGGCTGTGAAATAATATGAAGTGGGTTAAGCTTCGGGCTAAATCGATCAAGTCAGGAAGATGTATGCAGACAGAAAAAGCGGTGGGTGTATTTGATTCCGGAGTAGGTGGCCTGTCTGTGCTGTCCCGGATACGGCAGCATTTGCCCGCAGAATCTCTAATCTATGTCGCTGATTCAGCCTATATGCCTTATGGTTGTAAAACAGCGGAAGATGTGAAACAGCGTTGCCTGCTGGTTTCCAAATTTCTTTTGAATAAGGGTATCAAGGCTCTTGTTGTTGCCTGTAATACAGCGACCTCAGTGGCAGTACAAATATTAAGGAATAAACTTGATATTCCAGTAGTTGGTATGGAACCCCCGGTGAAGCCGGCTGTGCATGGCAGTAAAACAGGCATGGTCGGGATACTTGCAACTTCGGGTACGCTGAACAGTGACAGATTCAATTTATTGAGGTCACGTTTTGCAGCACAGGCTGAACTGATCGTCCAGCCTTGTCCCGGATTGGTGGAATTAATAGAGAAAGGTGATGTGCAAACAGATCAGATTAGAAGTCTTCTGGACTTTTATTTGCAGCCTATGTTGGACAAGGGGGTGGATACACTGGTGCTTGGTTGTACACATTATCCCTTTGTTCTTCAGTTGATTCGCCAGATCGCAGGGGATGATATTTTTATTGTGGATACGGGCGATGCCATTGCCAGAGAGCTTCAGCGGCAGATGCATACACTCCGATTGTTAAGTGAAAATCATCAGGCCGGGAGTATTCAATTTTGGAGTACTGGTAATACTGCAGTTGTCCAGCCTGTCATGTCCCGTCTTTGGGGTGAACAGATCAACTTAAACAGCATTGATCATTTTTGATCAGTTTTTCATAAGATGTAGAAAACATACACCTTTAACTTGCCCTCGAATCATTGGCCGCTATTGTTCGCGGCATCTTGAAATATAAGGGGAAAATCACATGAGTACAAAGAAAGTGACCAAGAAAGAACTGTCTGAAAAGGCCATCAAGCTGAGCCTGAAAGGAGTGGCCAAGCTGCGCAAAAGCGAGCTGATTCACGCTATCCAGATCGCCGAAGGTAATACGGATTGTTTTACCAGAATCCCGAACTGCGCCGTAACCCCATGCCTCTACCGGGCTGAGTGTCAGGCTTAATCAGATAGCATTTCTGAACTAAAACGTGGGCTCTATGTGGCCCACGTTTTAGTTTATTTCAGGAAATACTGAATAAATCAGTACTTCCCTGGGAGTCCGACAGGCCCCTGATCCGGCTTATTCATGAATAAGCCGGATCAGGGCCAGTAAGTGACTTTGGCGGTACAGGTTTCGGAGATTTCTATGCGCGAGACGCGCAGGCGATCATTATCCAGTCTGCCACTCATTTTCTTGTAGAGTTCGAGTGCAACATTTTCACTGGATGGGTTGATAACGTCGAATGGGGCAACGTCGTTAAGATTGTAGTGATCCCAAGGTTTCAGAGCTGCTTTGAGTTCGGTTTTCATTACCTTGTAATCGATACCAAGGCCGAGTTTGTCCAGTTTTTCGCATTCGACATACAATCTTACATGCCAGTTGTGACCGTGCAGGCGGGCGCAATCGCCCGGATAGCCACGCAGACTGTGGGCAGCAGAGAAATGGGTTTCGATGGAGAGTTCAAATTTCCCACTCATTTTCTTGCTCCGGGTAGTAACATCGCCACCGAAACAGTGCGGCCTTCGGCGATGAGGATATTGTATGTGCGTGCTGCCGAGCGCGTGTCCATGCATTCAAAACCAATCTGGTGGTCAGCCAGATACTGCATGATGTTGGCATCGGGAAAAGTTGTTAAACGGCCAGTGCCGAGAATAAATACTTCAGGCGTGTGTTTGATAAAACCCTTGAGGTGCTCTGTATTTAGTTCTCGCATTCGTTCAGGGCCCCATGGCAAAATAATTTCGCCATGGTGAACACAGAGGCCACTGGTGTAGCGCGCTCTGTTGATTTCGATATAGTCATCATCGTAGGCAGTGAATATTGATGTGCCTTTAGTTAACAGTGGGCTAATATCACCTTTCATTGTATCAAGGCTGGGCTCAGACTCAGGGCCTGGCCTCCAGTGCTTTTATCTCATCCTCATCTGCCTGGAAATAACCAGCCAGCGCCATCATCACCGGGCTGGCAACATAGATGGAAGAATAGGTGCCGATGAAGATGCCTGCAATCAGGGCAAAGGCGAAATCATGAATAACTTCGCCGCCAAGGAAAAACAGCGCCAGAACAACCAGCAGGGTAGTGATTGAGGTCATCAGAGTACGCGACAGTGTCTGGTTCAGGGATTTGTTTATAATAACTGTTTCATTATCGGGTGTTTTGAGTTTCCGGTTGGCTTCAAAATTTTCACGAATGCGGTCAAAGACCACGATAGTATCATTTAACGAGTAACCGATCACCGTCAGCAGCGCAGCAATAACGGGCAGGGTGAATTCCTTGCCGGTAATGGCGAACAGGCCGAGCACAATAGTGATATCATGCAACAGCGCCGCATCGGCACCCAGCGCAAAGCGGAACTGAAAGCGGAAGGTAACGTAGACCAGAATAGCCAGCATGGCGATCAGTACAGCCATGATGCCGGCTTCAGTGAGTTCCTCTCCGACCTGCGGGCCAACAAATTCGACACGCCGCATCTCCACCGCATCGGCAGAGAAAGCCTGGCTCAGGGCATCGAGAATGGCCGTACTGATATTTGAGGATTTTTCTGCGTCATCATTCTGTACTCTGATTAGAATTTCTTCAGGCGCACCGAATTCCTGAATGATGGCATTACCATATCCCATGGGTGAAATAGCTGCACGAACATCAGCAATGTTCGGGGCTTTGTCGAATTTCACCTCAACCAGCGTACCACCGGTAAAGTCAATGCCGAAATTCAAACCTTTGAAAACCAGTGAACCCAGTGAAAGCAGAATCAGCAGTGCTGAAATTATAAAGGCAGTTTTGCGTTTGCCAATAAAATCAATGTTGAGTCCTGGATGAATCAGTTCCATATCAGTTTCCTCATATACTCAGTTTTTCTACGCGACCGGATTTGGAATGGCTCATCGCAATAATGGCGCGGGTAACGGTGATAGCAGTAAACATCGAAGCCAGAATGCCTACGCTCAGGGTTACTGCAAAGCCTTTGACCGGACCCGAACCGAACTGGAACAACACAATGGCTGCAATCAGTGTGGTGATGTTGGCATCGACGATGGTGGAGAATGCCTTGTCATAACCACCATCAATAGCTGCCAGCGGCGTTTTACCCAGATGTAGTTCTTCCCTGATACGCTCGAATATCAACACATTTGCATCCACGGCCATGCCGATGGTGAGCACAATTCCGGCCATGCCTGGTAGCGTCAGTGTGCCGCCAATCATGCTCATGGCTGCCAGGATCAGCAGCATATTAAAGACCAGCGCAACATTCGCGACCAGCCCAAACATGCGGTAGTAAACGCCCATGAATATGAGCACCAGAATCATACCGATAATGATGGAGTTCATACCCTGATCAATCGAGTCTTGACCCAGACTCGGGCCGATGGAGCGCTCCTCTACAATTTCTACAGGTGCGGGCAGGGCACCGGCACGTAATATAATGGCCAGATCATGTGCTTCAGTCGGCGAGAAGCTGCCGGTAATCTGGGCCGAACCGCCAGCAATACGTTCACGGATGACCGGGGCAGAATTGACTACGCCTTCGAGAACGATGGCAAAGCGTTCACCGACATGGGCCGCTGTCAGCTTGTCGAATTTGCGTGCGCCTTTGCTGTTAAATTTCAGTGTGACGGCATATTCATTGAAACGCGAGTCAATGGATACGCGGGCATCTGCGATTTCAGAGCCGGAAAGCTCGGTGCGTTTCTTCAGTAAATAGGGCTGCCGATAACTTTTCTGCGTGCCCCGGCTCTGTTCAGGGCCGT
>JAJRTX010000240.1 GCA_021545665.1 Zetaproteobacteria bacterium | reverse complement strand
GGTGACTCACCTCCTTGATTATGGCTCTGCCTTATCAGCAAAGTCCGGTAAGGATAATCCACGTACCTCAAGGGTGGTGAGTCATCCCTTTCAAGAGGGAGCCATGATGTCTAGCTCCTGGCAATAAAAAAGCCATCATGGCTTTCAGATGGAAACAATCGCTGCTTTTCACCAGACAAAGAAGCCGTCACCTGCTCATTTTCTTCGGGGTGAATCGAACAAACGGCATAGATCAGTTGCCCATCAGCTTTCAATACACGTTGTGATTCCTCAATCATGGCACGCTGTATTTTGGACAAAGCCTGAACAGCCTGTTCATCATGCAGAAATTTCGCATCCGGGTGACGACGCAACACGCCTGATGCCGAGCATGGTGCATCCAGAAGAATCGCATCCACCGAAGCATCTGGAACAGGCAAGTGCAAAGCATCAGCCTGTAGCGCAGACACATTGCTACAGTTCAGGCGATTTAAATTTTCCTGAAACCGTGGCATACGCCTGGCATTGAATTCCACTGCGATGATTAAAACATCAGGAAATCGATACGATAGCATCGCTGTTTTGCCGCCCGGAGCAGCACAGATATCCAGAATGATTCGGGGTTGCTTCACATTCATAGCCATCACTGCGGCTTGCGCTGCCTGATCCATAACAGTGAAAGCTCCGTCTTCGAATCCCGGTAATGACGTCACTTGCGTACCTGTCGGCAGCAGTACCGCACAGGGGGACAAGACTCCGGCTACAGCTGTAATGCCGCTTTCCTGAACCAGCTTCATCCACCTGTCCCGGTCTGTAAAAACGGCAATGCATAATGGCGGCGGCGGCTTTAAGGCGGTGCAAAACTGCATCACCTGACCTGCTCCGAATGCATCCCGCCAACGGTTATACATCCAGCGAGGTAATTCGGCTCGCTGATGGGGTTTGAGTTTTTTCGGTGCTTCACTGTCAGCAACACGCCGCAACACCGCATTCACAAATCCTGCTGCTTTCGGCTGCAAGGTTTTAATGGCTGACACAGTTTCAGAAACCGCCGCGTGCCTGGCCACGCGCATGTGCCGCAACTGATAAGTGCCCAGCAACAGAGCCAGATGCACTTGTTCATCCGGCTTGCTCTTACAATAGCGGGACATATCCGCTTCCAGCGAATAAAAGCGCCGTAATACGCCATAAACCATTTCGTACAGCAGGCTGCGATCACGCCCGTCAAAGCTTTGCCTGAACCTGTCCAGTGCCGTCTCTGCCTTAACAGAAGCATGAATAATCTGATGTAAAATCCGGATGACAGTCTTGCGAACGAACATGTCAGGCAAGCTACAGTCAGCAGGTCAAAAGGCTATGAACCTTATAGCTTAACCCAAAATCCGATATTGACATGCGGCGCATGCCGCAACCCTTTGATCCGTCTGGTATTCAGAAAAATCATTCATCACCAATGAGGTGACTTCATGATTTCTCGAAACACCATACGAACCAAATGCTTACACCCTACATTCACATTCAATGTCGGGTCTTGGGCTTAAGGCTTCAGACTCAGTTTTTCCTCATAAAGCAGGTAATCATTTTTATCAGCGAGACTGACCGCCTTCTGAAGATGCGCTCTGGCCACAGCTGTGAGATTGCCGGACAACAGGCTTTGATACACGCCCTTGTACAAATGATCCGGTGTCACCGCCACCTTATAGCGAACAGAAACAGCCTCTACCGGTATCTGGCTGGCCGTAAACTTGCGGCTTTCACCCGGCATCAAACGCGTATCCTGAGTTTCCTGCCAACCATCGTTGAACTCAACTTCGCGTACAATTTCCCAAACCCATCTTTCAACAACTTTACCGTTCCGGTTCTCCGCCTCGGCAAAAACAATTACCTTCGGCGTTACATAAGTGGGAAACGCATGTCCGATCCATTTGGAAGTGATAGCAAGAATAACATCTTTTCCCTGACGGGACAGCTTTAACTCCAGCCCTTTACGCACCATTTCCGGATCATGTATACCCCTGAATTCATGTTTGCGATCCGGCATGTGGCATTGCTGGCAAGTAACCCCCTGTCGGGCAAAATCACTCTGCTCCCATTCAAATACCGTATTTTCAAGCGGCTTGCCATTGATCGCTGCAGACTGGGGAAACTGATGGCAACTGGCGCAAAATTGCGACTGTTCAAATTGTTTTGTAGCCGTAAACCCACCATGCGCTGCTGTATCCTGAAAACCCACAGCTCCGCTTGCTTTTGGCGGCGGACCGAACCGTTTCCAGCCACGCACATGACAAACCGCACAACTCACACCGGAGTGTCTGAGCGGCAAAGCGCGAGGGCCTGAAGCAGACTCCGGCGCTGCATCAGCATCAAAGCCCTGACTATGTTGCAAACTCAACTGGATGGATTTCAGCATCTCATCGGCATTGGGGTATAACTGTTCGGCCAGCGGCGCATGGCATTGCAGGCAATCATTGCCGCCGGCGTGGCCCATATCAGGAAACTGGCCGACCAGACCTGACGAATAGGCATGTGCATGCAGGCTGCTTTTCCAGGCATTAAATTGTTCACTATGACACTGTGCGCAAGCCTCCGGATGCAAATTCGATTCCATTGCAGACCAGTCATACGGTGGATTGCCATCTGTTGCCCTGGGAGCATCCCAGTATCCATCCGGCAAACCAGGGTCAGCCGGATCAATTACTGTTATCTTTCCCTGAACAGCACTGTCAGAACGTTCAGAAACCGGCACCTGATCGGTAATTTCTCCAGATGGCAGAGAAGACTTGTCAGACATGCCAAACATGACCAAACCCAGACCGGCAGCGACCAAACAGACAGCTATAACAACATTCTTCATCCAATCTCCAAATATAACAGAGCTTTCAATCTCAATCAGAGCCTGTCAAGCGCCACAAAAACAGAGGGCAACCATCCGGTCGCCCTCTATCCTGGTGTAGTATCCTGATTGCAGGTTTTGGAGCTATCTGTGTTCGCTACGATATTTCATACGATAAGCACGGAAATATGCAGCCAATGCAGTTAGTTCTTTCGAGTTTTTATCAAATTGTTTTCCCTGCATCGGGTTGACCATACAATAGTTGATCATCTGATCCAGCGTGACTACATCACCGACCATATCAACAAAGTGAGGATAGTTCTGGTTACGATCAAGATTCAAAGAATCATAATCAGCATGGCAGGACAGGCAGGCCACACCAGCTGTCCCCAGATTCTCATCATTCCACATCTTTTCACCCAGGGCAACCGCCTGACCGAAAGTATCAAAGGCATGTGGGCGGGTAGGCGTATTACCACCAGATGCACACGGGTTAGCAGCGCATGGATTCATCTTCTTAGCAGCGCATGGATTCATCTTCTTGGCAGCGCATGGATTCATCTTCTTGGCAGCGCACGGATTCATCTTCTTGGCAGCGCACGGGTTCATCTTCTTGGCAGCGCACGGGTTTGCCGCACATGGGTTAGCTGCACATGGATTTGCCGCACTGGCAGGTGCAGTCATAAATCCGACACCCAGCAGTATAGCAGCCGTGATGGCTAATACTTTTTTCATATTCTCCTCCATTTGGATTCATTTAAATTCAGGCCAGCAGAACTGGGTAGACTACTTGTCGTTAAAGCCAGAAAATTATTACGTGCCAAAAAAATATTCCCTATGATGATTCCTGAGTAATCCGAGAATGATCATAAGAGCGGTAAACTTTTCTGATAACACCGATTGGAAAATTACATGCATTGATTATTTATCACTGTGCCGTAATCGCCACGGTGCAACCATGCGAAATTCTTCTCCAGAGATGAGCAAATGCTTAGAATCAGCATCGTCAGCAAGGATAACAACAGCGGCTCAAAGATATAACCCAACCCTGCCATGGAACCAATGACTGCCAGCATCCAAACCACAGATGCCATAGTCACGCCATTGACTACGGCATTCTGATTGAACATGACGCCCGCACCGATAAATCCAATGCCGATGGTCGTCTGAGTCAAGGTTTCTGATCAGGCATTACATCCGCCTGATTCATAAGGGCGACAGATAATGTAATGACTTCCTGTTATCGCTGACCAATCGCCGGTTTAATCTTATGCTTTGCACAAATCATGAACTGTTTATCGAAGAGTAATAATGATGACTAACTACTAAATACTGGAGACGATATGAGTACTTTCACAATTCACGATTTAGATTCCGCACCAGAAAAAAGTAAGCCGCTACTGCAAGGTTCATTGAAAGCTTTCGGCATGATTCCCAATCTGCATGGCGTAATGGCCGAAGCACCCGGTGTACTGGAAGCTTACCAGATACTACACAAACTGTTTCAGGAATCATCATTCAACAACGACGAACTCACTGTGGTTTGGCAAACCATTAACGTGGAACATGAATGCCACTACTGCGTACCCGCGCATACCGTTATTGCACATTTGATGAAGGTTGACCCTGCTCTAACGGAGGCGCTGAGAAACAGGGAAGCCATGCCTACGGAGAAACTACAGACGTTACATGACACAACCCTGTCCATGGTGCGCAATCGCGGCCATTTATCTGAGGGTGAAATCGCAGCGTTTTACGCTGCAGGTTACGGGAAACAACAACTCCTGGAAATCGTGCTGGGGCTGGCGCAAAAAGTTATGAGCAATTATATAAACCACATTGCAGAAACGCCAACTGATGAAATGTTTCTGCCATTTGCATGGGATAAATAAGAACATTTGATATGGTATCATGCCATTTATATATCCGGGGATGCAAAGTTTCTATTATCAATTCATAGATTAGATCAAAATCTGTTTCAGGCTTGAGTTTGGCTGGTCGCTTTTTGCGACCAGTTGCTTGAATGCTAATTTCATTGCCGGAGCATTGGTGACTTTTCGGCTGCTCAGCATGACGTTCATAGAGAGGAATGCGAATTTTAAAAAAAACTTGGCGCAATGTTTTCAGTCAGCCCCAACGCCAGAAAACACACAAACATTTGCGCAGGCGGTTTGCGATTGTAATTGATGCTGGTTTCCATTAACAAAGAGATGACTCATATTGAACTTGAGTCTGAGATTATCTGTCCAGCTGTGGACATCATAAGCTTGAGGAGATACCGACCAATATTTGCTTGGGTTCTACAGATGCGAGGCATGCGGAGTGCTGTTGAAGCCCAAGCCAGGTAACTGCTGCGTATTCTGTTCATATGGCAACAATGTCTGTCCACCGATACAAGGGGACAACCCATGCTGCTGAAATTACAACTTTTCTGGTTTGTATTGATTCAACATTTATCATTTCGCCATAATCGGCACAGTCGGCAGTAACACATCAGCAACTCATAAATATAACCCATGGCATCGATAGCTGACTATAAAATCACTATGAAACACCCTGTTCCCATGCCGCCTGATCCGCCTGTGGAATAGCTTTCCGAATGTAATGATCACGTGTAACCCTCGACAAAATGGCATGCAGGACAGCATGGTCTGTCGGCAAACATCCCGCCAGTAAAGCTGCCCGGGAATAAAGAAAATGGAGGTCAAACATGATCTTACATAAAATTACAGGAAGCACGATTCTGGCCCTTAGTCTGTTTGTTAGTGTACCGGCAGTGGCTGGTGAATACGCCTCAGACAGCGAAGCCAAATTTACTCGTGGATTGGCTAATATTGCTACCGGTTGGGGAGAAACCCCAAAAAATATCGTCAATGAAAGTAATAATCACAATGCCCTTGTCGGCCTGACTTATGGTACGGTTAAAGGGGCTGCGCACACTGTCGGCAGAACCGCAGTAGGCGTTTTTGATCTGGTCACCTTCTTTGCGCCCACTGAAGAAGTGGTTCACTCCACCTATGTATGGGAAGATCAGCACAACGAAACAACGTACAGTGTTAATTAACGCCCTGATTACGGCATGCGGTGTGGGCAGTTTAACGACTCACACTGCATGTTAAGCTGGATTCGTAAGTATTTATCCGATTATTTTAACAATGTCACTGCGGGCAAAGACAGGGCTGACAGGCAATGAAAGTGTAGCAGTTTGAAAGTCTGCGAGCAGCCACCAGAGCGCCACCACCATTACCGCCGCTGCCTGCCATAACCAAAACCTGCTTTGCCACGGGGTTACCCGTGAAGAAAAGCTCTCTTGCCAGAGGTGCAAGATTGCAGCCTGCATTTTCCATCATCTGCATGAGTTGTATATGATAATCCTCCACCATGGCACGATCAACTTCGATCATCTGATCGCGATTAATGGCAGGAATCTCTTGTGATGATATTTCAGGAAATATGAATAGAGCCTTTTATAAACTTCGGACCAAGCGGTGCATAATCAAAAAAGCGTGCGTTTTTCATACCATCAATCTGGCTAGCGCAGGGTTACAAGTTCTTCCGAACTGGTGGGATGAATGGCAACAGCGCGATCAAAATCCTGCTTCGTCGCTCCCATTCTGATGGCAACTGTAAAACCCTGAAGCATTTCATCCACATTCAAGCCGATCATATGCAAACCAATTACTTTTTCCTCACGGCCCAGACATATCAACTTCATTGTGGTTTTCGGTTTTTCCTCTGCAAAGGCATAATACATTGGTGTGAATCTCGTCTGATAAACCTTGATGGCATCACCATGGACTTCCCGCGCTTCATCTTCTGTTTTGCCGATCGTGGCAATGGGCGGATGGCTGAATACCACGGTCGGGATATCATTATAATCCAGCTTGCTTTCAGCCTGATTGTTAAACAATCGAGCTGCCAGTTTGCGTCCGGCAGCAATGGCAACTGGTGTCAGAGGCGCCCGCCCGGTGATATCGCCAATGGCGTAAATACCCTGCACACTGGTATTCTGGAAAGCATCCGTGGGAATGTCTCCATTTGTATTCACTTCGATACCAGCCGCGCCAAGATTCAGCTTGTTCGTGGCAGGCTGTCGTCCAATCGCCCACAGCAGTATATCAACATGCAGAATAGTTTCATCATTGCTGCATTGAAGTTCCAGACAACCATCAGCCAGTTGCCCGACAGAAGCGATCTGCGTGTTCGGAATGATATTAATGCCCTGCTCCAGCATATGTTCAGTCAATGCTTCACGCAGACTCACATCGAACGGACGCAGTAACTGCTGCTTTCTGAGCAACATGGTTACCTCCGAGCCCAGGGCATTAAACATGCAGGCAATTTCGACAGCAATATAACCACTGCCGACAATAGCAACCCGCTCAGGCCTCTCTTCAAGCTCAAAAAAACCATCCGAACTAATACCAAATTCTGCGCCCGGAATATCCGGTATGGCGGGATAACCACCCGTGGCAATGACAATATGATCGGAATGGTATTGCGCGCCACCGACCTCAATCGTTTTCGCATCAACAAAACGGGCAAATCCATGGATGACATCAACTTCACTGCTATCAAGCAGGCGGCCATAAACAGTGTTCAGGTTTGTTACATAGGCATCGCGAGCCTGCTTGAGTCTGGCCCAGTCAAAAGACCACCGGCCTATATCAAAGCCATATCCCCCGGCATGTTCCAGATTGTGAGTAATATCCGAAGCATTCCACATGATTTGGTTGGGCACGCAGCCCACATTCACACAGGTGCCGCCCAGACGTCGGGATTCAATCAGCAGTACAGAAGCGCCATATTCAGCCGCCCGGCGCGCCGTGGCCACACCACCGCTGCCGCCGCCAATTACAATATAATCATAATTCGGATTCATACTGTTATTCTGTTGCCTTGCCATGCGGATATCCCTCCTCCGTTTCAGGGTGACGAATGTGCAAGCCGGTACTGCTGCCATCAGCAGTGACAATGCGTGCATGCCTGCGTTTGAGCTGGCGCGGATGTTTAACGCCGCAGGAATGGGCAATCACACCCACGTCATGCAGGATATTATCAACATAATGCTGCACACGCACAGCTTTATCTGCCGGATCAAGGCCGCGATGCAAGCGTTTCTGATGCGTGGTGATGCCCGTCGGGCAGGTGTTTTTATTGCATTGCATGGCCTGAATACAGCCCAGCGCAAACATGAACCCACGTGCTGAAACAATGAAATCAGCGCCCATGCACAGCGCCCATGCCACGCCTGAGGGAGTGATCAGCTTGCCCGAACAGATCACCCGCACCCGATCACGCAGGCCGTAGCCGATCAGGTGATCAATCAGCATCGGCAGGCTCTCTTTCAATGGCAGACCCATAAAATCCATCAGCGGCTGCGGGGCTGCACCGGTGCCGCCATCGGCGCTGTCGAGGGTGATAAAATCCGGTGCTGAGTGAGCACCGCGTTGTTTGATTTCATCAAACAAATGATCCAACACATTACAGCCACCAATTACCAGTTTGAAACCAACCGGTTTGCCGGTGAGGTCCCGGATATGCGCAATCATATCGAGCAAATCGGCAGGACTGTCGATATCCACATGCCTGTTCGGACTGATTGAATCTTCACCTTCAGGGATGCCACGAATGGCAGCAATTTCAGCTGTTACTTTTTGCGCCGGAAGTATGCCACCCTTGCCGGGCTTGGCACCCTGACTGAGTTTGATCTCAAACATCCTGACCTGTTCGATAGCCGCCAGTTCACGCAGCCGTTCATCAGAGAGTTTGCCATCATTATTACGTATGCCATATTTGGCTGTGCCGATCTGCATCACAACATCGCAACCGCCCTCCAAATGATATGGAGACAATCCACCTTCACCGGTATTCATCCAGCAACCGGCTTTTTGCGCACCGTTTGACAGCGCCTGCACCGCCACTTTGGAAATTGCGCCATAACTCATACCGGAAATATTAAAAAGGCTTTTGGCCTCGAATGGAAAACGGCAATCGGAACCGATAATCATCGCCTTAGTCGGAGCCGCATCAACATCCAGTGTGGGATAAGGACAATTAACGAAGGAGATGCTACCGGCAGGACTCAAGTCGCGCGTAGAGCCGAATGGTATGGTGCTATCTTCATTCTTTGCGGCCCGGTAAACCCATTCCCGCAGGGCGCGGTTAAACGGCATCTCTTCCCGATCCATGGCAAAGAAATACTGGCGAAAGAAGGTGCCCAGATGTTCAAACAGGGAACGGAAACGACCGATAAGCGGATAGTTTCTGCGCACTGCATGTTTCGTTTGTGTGATATCGATCATGAACAGGATCAAACCGGCCAGCAGCACAACGACCAGCAGAACCAGCAATGCAATCGACAATCCACTATAAATGGTTTCGATAAAGCTCATATACCACTCCCCGTAAGTCTTTGTGATTTATACAGCCTTATGTCCGAACAAGGGTGGTTTTCTTACACAACTGGCGTCGAAGCGCCTGAATAGCCAAAATCTGTCAGGCATTTGCACAACGCGAGCCGGGCTCTATGCATGATTACATGTAGATTGGAGGGTGTAATGTCACAGGCCTGACAGATGTTTTCCGTGCTCTCGCCATTGATCTCCCGTAAAACAAAAATTGTTCGCTGTTGTTCATTTAAAGTAAAAATGCATTCTGTCAGGTGATGCTGTAGCTGATTGTTTTGCGCATGATGCTCAGGTCTGTCATGCAATCTATTTTGAGGTTCGAGCCACGCACCCTGTTCATTAAAATAATCTGACAACGGATCATTTCCCAGATTATCAATTATTTTGCGGTTTTGAATTTGTTTACGAATAAAATCGATAACCTTGTGTTTGAGAATGCCGACCAGCCAGGTTCTTACGGATGAATTTCCCTTGAAGTTTCCTTTCCATGCAGCCAGCAACGTTTCCTGAACAAGAGCGAAAGCTGCTTCCGAGTCATGTACTTTTTTCATCGCATAACGATAAAGATAGTCACCATGCTCATTTAACCAATCTTCTTTATTATCAATATTCACTTCCATGATAAAACCCCTGTTACCCCTGTCTGGTCAGTCAGAAAATATATGATGCCGACTCACAACAGAGATCATAATTGAAATGTGGACTTTATCCGATACATTCCGGCTCATGAATGATAAAAAGTACGAAAAAAAGAACCAATCGTCCGGACTTGAAAGTTTCTCAGACCTCTTTCGCCTGCTGAACCTGACTGTTGATGTTTATCACAATGCAAAAATCTGTGGTGACTGGCGCGTTCAGGAACATGCACTGGGAGCAACCTGTTTTCATATGGTGACCATGGGCAGTTTGTACCCGGCCATCTCAATGCTGAATTACACTGTGGCGATCTGGTTATTTTTCCCAGAGAACTGCCCCATCAAATGACATCCGCCAAAATAGGCCAGGGCGAACAGACTCATCTGGATTACCGCCAGGCGGTCAATATTGATGGCACCGGCATGTTATGCGCCTCCGTACAATTTCGTCATAAAATCAATGATTTTCTACTTGATGCTTTGCCGCCGGTATTTGTGATCTCTAATCAAGATAAACACCAGTGGATGGAATCGCTATCACAATTAATTCTGCTGGAGAGCATGGAAAATGGCCCGGCCACCAAGGCACTGCTGGATAAGTTATCCGAACTGCTGTTTATCTACGCCCTGCGCCAATATATTGAAGACCATCCGGTAAAATCAGGCATGTTGGCCCTCTATAGTCATCAGCGCCTTGCGAAGGCAGTTTATGCCATTCACAACGCACCGGACAAAGCATGGACACTTGAAATGATGGCACGCGAAGCATCACTCTCACGCACAATTTTTGCCGAAACATTTAAAACGGTCAGTGGCTGGACAGCCGGCCAATATCTGACCTGGTGGCGCATGCAGTTAGCCTGGGCGCGACTCAAACAGGGAGACCACATTATCGATATTGCTAATGCCGTCGGCTATAAATCAGAAGCAGCATTTTCGAGAGCTTTTCAGAGAATTTTCTCCATCTCTCCCAGCAAAGTAAAGCGGATGAAATAAAACCCGTAAACATTTAGAGCCTGTTAACACTATTCGATGATCAAGGCAAAATAGATGACGAAAGAAAAGACGACATCGAGTTTATCAAAACGCGAAAAAAATTCATCGAAACCCTTTGAGTCTTCTGAATAACCGCTCAACCTGATTTCGGTTTCTATAGATCAAGTCTCAAATGTGCTGTAAATTCACACTCCATTAAATTCGGATTTTTCATATAATACTTCGTACTTTTTGGCACTGGTTTTTCTGTCTAGCTTCGCGCCATTCATGGAACTCAGTCATATCAAAGTAACGCTTCCCTGTTGACCAGGATTCATGCTTTTCAGCCAGTAAGGCTCCAAATAACCTCATAGTGCTCTCTTCATTAGGAAAGATGCAAATCACCTTCATATGTCCTGTCCATAATAAGATGAGGAGCGGATATAGGTCTCATGGGGCTCGCATTAATTTACGCCCTTCAAGGGCGTCGTGAGTATTGCCTGAAGAGAGTGAAAAGCTTACAACGCAACGATCATTGGCGGCAACAAGGTGAATCTTTATCGTCCAGCCAGCTCGCAATTTTCCTATGGATTGCAGGCCGTTTTTTTAGAAACACCTGTACCATCAGGGTGAACTTTGACGGTTGTACTATCCGGAGAAAGACCTCCAACCTTAAGCTGAATAGCCTGTTCCTTTTGTAACTCATTAAACACCCGTTCCAGGACGCCTTTCCCGGCCCAGTGGTTCATACGGGTATAGATCGTATGCCAGTTGCCATACTTCTTTGGTAAACCGCGCCACTTACACCCATGCTCAGCCACATACAAAATGGCATTGAGGGCTTGTAGGTTTTTAATGATTACATTCCCCCGAAGACGAAGCATGACATGGGAGATCTGTTTGAATTGATTATGTGTTAACTGCATGAATTAATTGTATATTATTCAGTTAGTGTTAACAGGACCTCATGAGCTGCTAATGAACACATGCCGGAACGTATGTAGTAAAAATCAGGCTGAACATGTCGACTAAGACAAGAGTCAGCAAAGTCAGCCTTATATCTGACGGACGCGGAATGAACGGCCTTTCAACTTGCCGCCGCTCAACTTACTGAGAGCGGTTTTTATAACCTCCCGACCAACTGCAACATAAGCCCAGTTATCAAGAATATGTATCTTGCCTACCTGTTCGCCTGCTATGCCGTTTTGGCCGGTCAGGGCACCAAGAATATCGCCGGGGCGCAGTTTCTGTTTTTTTCCACCGCTAATTTGTAATGTTACCATAGCCGCTTTTCTGGGCCGCTTTTCTAATAGCCTTAACGATGGCAGCGCCTGACTTATAATTTTCTGTTTTATGTAATCGCCAAGCATGGTCAGTTTATAGTCATTGCCGTTATGCAGTGTGAAGGCCAAACCCTTGCAACCAGCGCGGCCTGTGCGCCCGATACGGTGAACATAGGTTTCGGGCTCATGGGGAAGCTGGAAATTGATGACGGCATCCAGGGCATCAATATCGAGCCCTCGCGCCGCCACATCGGTGGCAACAAGAATGGAGGTGCTTCTATTGGCAAAACGCACCATGGTCTGATCACGATCCCGTTGCTCAAGATCGCCGTTTAAAGCCAGCACACTGAAACCATAACCCACAAGCTCGTCAGCTATCTCCTGCGTCTCCCGTTTGGTATTGCAGAACACCAGGGTGGATTCAAGGTTGTGCTGTAATAGCAACAGGCGCAGTCCGGTCATACACTGCTGTTGATCGCTTACCTCATAAAAGTGCTGCGAAATCGTGCTGCTATCGTGAGTGGCTTCCACCTGCACCATCACAGGTTTATTCATAATGCGCCGGGAAATGGCTTTGATCTGATCCGGAAAAGTAGCACTGAATAGCAGCGTTTGGCGCTGTTTGGGTATCTGAGAAACGATGGCATCCACTGAAGCCTGAAAACCCATTTCCAGCATACGATCCGCTTCATCGAGCACCAGTGCAGTCACACGATTCAGTTTCAGCGTGCCGCGATTCATATGATCTTCGATGCGGCCGGGGGTGCCGACAATAATGTGCGCCCCATATTGCAGTGAACCAATCTGAGGGCCGAAAGGCATGCCACCACACAGGGTAAGCACTTTGATATTGGGGATGGCGCGCGCCAGCCTGCGAATCTCTTTAGAAACCTGATCAGCTAATTCGCGTGTAGGGCAAAGGATCAGTGACTGTATCTGCAGAGCCTTCACATCCAGTTTATCCAGCAGTCCAAGCCCGAAGGCGGCAGTTTTACCCGAGCCGGTCTTGCTCTGCGCAATCACATCTTTGTCAGCCAGAATATCAGGCAGACTCTCGGCCTGAATGGGAGTCATACGCTCATAACCCAAGGTAGCGAGATTCTTTAACAAATGTGGATGCATTTTGAGGGTTGAAAAGTCTGTGTTACTCAATGGGTTTCCTGTGGTGGCGCTGATGGAACGAATTACTGATTCAGCCATAAAAGCTGAACCAGCGAAAGCCGGATACTAGTGCCCTATCCCGTAGAAGAGCACGCTATCAGAGCCGCCCCAAAGTGCCAAGGCAAGGCGCGGCCCGCAGGCAATGGCATGCCCTTGGCAAGGGGCGCAACGCCGCATTGGCGCTTTGGGGCGACTCCCTTCGGGCGAGTGCTGGCGGGTGTTCGGCTGCGTTGCACTCGTTTGAATTGGCCATGGTCAGTCCTGCACTCGTGCGCCTTGCCGTACATCCCGCCAGCACTCGCTGATAGTGCGCTCTTCTACGGGACAGGACACTAGTCTGCGAATAGTGAAAAGACAGGAGCAAGCGGCGTTACTCCGCCGCGCGATAGACTTCTTCGATCTACTTACTCCCCCGCTACCATATAAATCCAATGGTAGAGCCTTGCCCCTTTCATCAACCGTTATCCATATCCGGAAATATTCAATATCAGACATATACACCAATACTTAACAAGGTATTCCGGGCTTAAGGGATATCACATGACCTGAACAGAAACATTGACTTGACTTTGACTAAGGGGAAAAGGCCCTCTATGCTAACATTTCTACATGAAAGGCAGAGGGGATATTTAATTATGCCTGCAAAAAGATACATGCGTATATTAATAAGTTAGCCAACAAAAAGGAGCTAGTATTCAACATGGATGAGAACATGGTGTTTGTTATTGGGCTAGGACTATTAGCCCTTATGAAATTAACCTGCTTTATAATTGGATATTTGGTGGTTAGATTAGGTTATAAATTAATTCTCTCTGGGGCAAAAGGAGAGTTTAAACTTACGGTTGGGGATGGCACTCGAAATTTAGGTTTAAAAAGTGTTTCCCCAGGATTATTATTTGTCGCGGATTCAACTGCCAAGTGCAACTTCAGTGAGTTGAGTTTTGGTATTGAAGAACACTTCATGGGGTGTTCTGTAGCCCAGCGTTTTTCTTGGCCGATGATTGAGCCGGTGCATGATGAAGTCAATCTCGTCATCAGTG
>JAJRTX010000239.1 GCA_021545665.1 Zetaproteobacteria bacterium | reverse complement strand
GGTGGCCAGACGTATGATTACAATTTTCACCATGTGGCATTTGATGAGGGAATATTAAAAACATGCTTGGAAGAGGCTGGTTTCTACGATGTGTGCAGGTATGACTGGCGGGTTTTTTTGCCGGAAGGATATGACGATTACAGCCGAGCTTATCTGCCGCACATGGACTTTGAACATGGCCGCCTGATGAGCCTGAATGTCATGGCTAGTAAGAAGTAAGCAATTCAAAACAGATGATCTTTATCGGGGCGGAGCTTAGTGATCCGCATGCGCATTTTGTCACCAATATAGTTGAGTGTATTGGTACGGGGGATGATCTCATTATTGATCTTCTCAAGGTTCAAGGTGGTGAAGATGTTTTTGGTTTGATTGAAGATCATTTGCGGATTCATGATGAACATTATGTGATTTACAATGCCTACACAGATGAGGACTTCTTTTTCGATTTTAAAAGCCGATTCCCCGGACTTCGGCTTATCACAGTGTTTTCTGATGATGAATGGCGGCATGCCAATTATGACCGGTATCTGGCTTTGTATTCAGATGTTTTTACGATTGCGGTAAAAGATAACCTGAAAGTTTATCAAAGCTATGGGCTTGATCCTTTCTATATGCAGTGGGCTTGCAATCCGGACATGTTTCAACCTTTGCCCGTTAACAGTAAAGATATTGATGTCAGTTTTATCGGGGCTGCATATGGACAGCGAGTTACCTTTATAAAGTTGCTTATAGCGAATGGCATTGATGTGAAAGTGTTCGGGCGAGGGTGGGACAGGCATGCCGAAACCCGCCCCAATTGGGGAGGGTACCTCTCGCACAAAGCCATGCTTAAGGTCATGGCCAGAAGCAAGATCAACCTTAATTTTCTGTGGACCAGTGCTGAAAAAGAACGATGTACGATCAAGGGTAGAACGTTGGAGCTTTCGGCCTGCCGTGCCTTTCAACTCTCAAACCGTACGGATGAGTTCACTAATTATGGTTTTATCGATGGAGAAAATATCGCTGTATTCCATGACCATCAGGATATTCTTGATAAAATCAGATACTATCTTCAACATGATGAAGAGCGTGACGCCATAGCGCAGTATGCCTATGAGCATGTGTTGCAACATCATACCTGGAAGCAGCGTTTTCAGAAGATTTTTGAACGCTTGCAGAACAGGGGCGGTTCAGCTTTGCCGATTCATCATAAGTCGCGCATTTTGGTGGTTGCTAGCCAGGGTATTCAGCATCAGATCAATATTGAGGATGAAAGGCTGAAGATTCGACTGGTCGATCCAGCGAGTGATTGGAAAGCGGAAGCCAGAGTGATGGATGGCGTCGTTTATCTGGATTGTGATTCCACTTTGAATAATGAAACGCTGAATATGATGATTTTTGCCTTGCTGGCAGATAAGTCGGATGTGGTTGTGGCGAATTTCTACGCCGGTGGCTCCGGGGATCGTTACTGGATAAGAGTCATTGACCGGATGGTCGAACAAAAGCGACAGTTGCTTCACATTCTTCCTTCTCAGAGCCTGATGTTCTCAGGTAATTATGCTTCTGAACATGGTTGCGAATTGGCCTTCAGATTGTCTCAGATGAAAGTGTCCTATATCGAGTATCCTTCCTTTTGGATCAAGCTCTATTATTATAAGTCACGAAAATTACGGCTTTATTTTGCTTATCATGGTGATTCTCGGCAGCAGTTTAAGGATTATATAAGAAGTTTGAAATTTGGTAAGGCTTTGTCGCTTGGGATAGATAAGGTGTGGCAAAAAGTTTTGCAATACAGGATCGGAGTATAGAATGGGTAGAGTGAAACGGCGGCTACGAAAACTGTATGCTGTGTATATCAAGCGTGACGAGAAGGCGATGGCATATTACAGGTACACGGATGAGGGCGGGGAGGCTCTCCGCTTGGATTACCCATTGGGGGGAAACTCAATTGTTATTGATGTTGGTGGATACATTGGTGATTTTGCTGCCGATATCACCGGAAAATTTGGATGCAAAATAGATGTGTTTGAGCCCGTGGCGGAGTATGCCGAGAAGATCAGGGAACGATTTTTATCCAATGAAAAGGTTCAGGTGATTCAGACTGGACTGGGTGCATCGGACAGGGATGAGGTTATTAGTATTGAAGGCCTTGGTTCCAGTGTGTTTGGTGACGGTACTGAGGATAGCTCCAAGGAACAAATAAAGATTGTTTCTGCTGTGAATTATATCGAGTCAAAGGCTTATTCAGCAATAGATCTGATGAAGATTAATATTGAAGGTGGTGAGTTTGAGTTGTTATATTCTCTTTTAGAACATCCTGATCTGATACAGAGAATTCGATACTTTCAAATCCAGTTTCACGACTTTGTCCCTGATGCCCAGAATATGAGAGATGATCTTCGGAAGAGGCTCTCTGAAACACATCAGCTTATGTGGGAATTTCCATTTATATGGGAAAGTTGGGAGATTAAAAAGAAGT
The DNA here is from genome assembly GCA_021545665.1 of Zetaproteobacteria bacterium. The sequence goes on along the minus strand of JAJRTX010000239.1, from coordinate 4,112 downwards.
GACGCAAGTGTCATCCAATATTGCCTGGATTCCCTGTAATTGTGAGTTATCACAAAACCGCTTATTTGATTTGTCTGCGGTGAGGGATAATGCAATTGAACGTTTTGTAGAATCACATAGATTGTTGACTAACAGTGAGTTTACCAGCAATACAATTGATCTGTGTGATTTGACGAAGGTTGATGCTGTTATCTTTTATGGGTTTTCATCGGAGCTTGGGTGGTTGATTAAGGCTGTAAAAAACAATCCTAATGTAAGGCTAATCAATATTCCGATTGAGCCGCCGGTTGTTGCACCATTACATGACGAGGGTGTTTTGGCTGCCATGCCCTTCGACCGAATTCTGGTATGGAATGATAGTTTGGCCACGCAAGGGCAGCCTTTTGTAAAAGCTAATATCGGTGAGGCAATTATCATTGAAGAATCGATACCTTCAGTTTCTTTCAATGAAAAGATTTTTTTGGTTGCAATTACTTCCAGCAAACTGATCAAACATAAGAATGGTATTCATCAGGAGCGATTTAATGCCTTTGATTTCTTTTCAGACAAACCAGGTGGCTTCGACTTATATGGTATGGGGTGGGATAAAACATCGTACCCTTTTGTAAAAACATCGTATCGGGGTGTGTGCGATAACAAAAAGGATGTGTTGAAGCATTATAAGTTTTCCATTTGCTTCGAAAACGCCAAGGGCTACCCCGGACTCATTACGGAGAAAATATTCGATTGCTTTGCGGCAGGAACTGTACCGATCTATTATGGAGCAGCCAATGTGCAGGACTATATACCAAAGTCCTGTTTTATTGATTTTTGTGACTTTCGGGATTATGAGGAGCTTTATCAATTTCTAGTAAGCATGACCGAAGATGAATATGAGTCTTATCTCGATGCGGCAAAGGCATATATACAGACCCCAGGGTATTATGAGTTTACATCCAAACGTTTTGCAGAGATTGTACTTGAACAGATTCAGTTACTGATGAAGGAATCAGCGCCAAGCAGAACAGTGCTCGGGTTTAAATGGGTACTATTTAAAATTATATTAAGTCGGCCAATTTTCTTTTTAAAGAATTTTAAACGATGCCGGAGGTTTTTGTTTGATCTTGTCTTTTCATTCTGATGAGCTGTTGAGGTGGCAATGAAATGTTTATTGGTCGGCGGATGCGGTTTTATTGGCACCCACTTGGCGAAAAGGCTTGTTGCTTCGGGCAGGAGCATCACTGTGCTCGATCGGATTAATCCAACCAATCCGATCAATTCCGAGAAAATAACCTATGAGACAGGAGATTTTGCCAATGCTGAACTGATTGGCCGGCTGATAGAGGAACATGATGAGGTCGTGCATCTGGCTTATGCGACAGTGCCCAACACCTCGTTCGATGATCCTTTATCCGATCTTGATCAAAACCTGCATCCAGCAGTCCAGCTGTTCGATATGGTTGCCCGCAAAGGAGCGCGGCTGCTGCTTGTATCATCGGGAGGCACGGTTTACGGCGAAGCTGACTCCATCCCTATTATAGAAGGCCACCCGACACGGCCGATTTCACCTTATGGCGTAACCAAGTTGACACTGGAAAAATATGCCTATCTCTATGCTGTGACCCGAGGTCTCAATGTCATATGTGTACGACCTGCCAATCCTTATGGGGAAGGACAGCAACCTTTTACAGGGCAGGGTTTTGTTTCCACAGCAATGGCTTCGGCCATACAGGGTGAGGCGATAAAAATTTTTGGTGAGCAGGGAACGGTTCGCGATTACATTCATATTGATGATTTGGTTGAGGGTATGTTGGTGGCGCTGGAGCGTGGAGCTGCTAATGAAACATATAATATCGGATCATCTGTCGGGCGAAGTAATCTGGAAATGGTACAGGCAATGTCGCCCCATCTGCGCAGTGTCGGAGTTGAGCTTCGCATAGACTATGCTCAAGCGCGGCCATTTGATGTAAAGGTTAATGTTCTTGATTGCAGCAGACTGGGAAGCCTTGGTTGGAAGCCTGTGGTCGGGCTCGATGATGGATTAAGGCGAACACTTGCCTGGTTGACGAAGTGAGCGCTATGGATCGCCCGCTTGTCAGTATTGTTATGTCGCTATACAACAGTGAGCGTTATCTCAGAGAGGCTGTCGACAGCGTGTTGTCGCAAACTTTGACAGAGTTTGAATTTATTATTATCGATGATGGTTCGAAGGATAGCAGTTCGGACGTCGTGAAGAGTTACAGTGATTCAAGGATTCGGTTAATTCAACAAAAAAATACTGGGTTGCCAGCCGCACTGAATGCGGGGATTCGAGTTGCTCGAGCTGACTTGATTGCTCGAATGGATCCCGATGATATCTGTCTGCCTAGTCGGCTGGAAAAACAATTAGAATTTATGATGCAACATCCTAATGTTGTTGTTCTTGGTTCTGCTGCTCAGCTTATAGATGCCGAAAGTGAAAATATTTGTACTTTAACGCTGCAGTGTGGAGATGAAGTGTTACGCGAGCGTTTTCCTGACTCTCCGTTTATACACCCTTCTGTGATGTTCCGTAAAGAAGCCTGGGAAACGGTTGGTGGGTATTCAGAATTTATGCAGTTGGGTGGAGAGGATGCAATTTTGTTCGGTAAATTGTCGAAAGTCGGCATGCTTGCCAATCTTGATCTACCGTTAATTTGCTACCGAATTACTCCGGGATCGTTAAGCCGTAAGCCAGCTGCATTCCAGGAGCTGCTCAGGAAGATCATTGTTGTTGAGATTGATGGACATCATGTTTCCGAAGGGATGTTAAAGCAACTACATGATTCAGCAAAAATGATTGATAGAAATTCAGCCCTGTTTCAATATCACTTTGAAATCGTAAAGCGTTGCTTATGGAGTGGAGGGAATTCCAGAAAAGCTAAATACCATCTAGATGAATGCTTATCAAACTCCCCTTTTTCATTCAATACTTGGTTGTTATACGGAATTAGCCTGTTACCGGGAAAATGGATCCGGCATCTGTATGGTTGCTTGAAAGGGGATCGATTTAGCCCAACCAGGACAGGCCAGTGATGATTGCGGAACCACATCCTGTAATAGAGAAATATGCACCAGTTAGCGTTATTATTCCATGTTACTGTTGCACGAATACCATTGAACGAGCGATTAATTCAGTAGCAAATCAAACAGTTCGTCCTCATGAAGTTATTTTAATAGATGATGCCAGTGGTGATGGAACCCTGGAGGCGCTGCTGCTGTTGGAAAGGGCCTATCCAGAATGGGTGAAAGTAGTGTCACTTGAACACAATCAGGGGGCAGCTAGTGCACGCAATGCAGGGTGGGAGCTTGCAAGCGAGCCTTATATCGCTTTTCTGGACTCAGATGATGCATGGCATCCTCAGAAAATTGAAATTCAATATTCTTACATGACAGCTCATCCTGAGGTTGTGCTGTGTGGCCATAATCACCGCTTGCTTAAACAGAATGATATTTTTCCAGATTGGAAAGTAGAAGGGGTCGAAGCGAGAAAAATTAACAAATGGGAACTACTAGTATCGAACAGGTTTGTTACGCCATCGGTTATGTTGAAGCGAGATGTCGATCAGCGATTCTTCGAAAAACAGCGTTACATGGAAGACCACATGCTGTGGATGAGTGTTGTGTGCAGCGGGGCAGTTGTGTGCAGGCTTGATACGCAATTAGCCGCGATCTACAAAAGAGCATATGGGGTCACTGGTCTAAGTTCTCAGGTTTGGTCGATGGAGAGAGGCGACTTGGGGAATTACCGCCGCCTTTATCGTGAAAAGTGTATAAATGGTTTACAGTTAGGAATGTTGGGGCTTTTCTCTCTTTTTAAATATCTGCGTAGACTTGTGATATATTGGACATATTACCGGTGGTTAAAATGACTAAATTGGTCGATATCTCAATCTCTGTTGTTAGCCATTTGCAAATCAATTTGGTTGCCAGACTCTTAGAGAGTATCGAACACTATTGCTCTGGTTCTTCAATAGAGTTTTTGCTAACGCTTAACTTGAATGAAAGTCTCCCTTTCGATACGGACAATTTTTCTTTTCCAATAAAAGTAATAAGAAATGCTAATTCTAAGGGATTTGGTGAAAACCATAATCAGGCATCCTCGTACGCAACGG
>JAJRTX010000238.1 GCA_021545665.1 Zetaproteobacteria bacterium | reverse complement strand
TCGCGCACTTTCTTGGGGATGACAACCTGGAACTTGGGGGAAACAGTAACTGCCTGCATGATGATTCTCCTATCGATAAGATATTTGACATACGATAGTATATTTTGCTTCAAGGGGAAAGGCTAAAGGAGATGCTACCCTTTCAAACAGGCGGGCTGACGCATTGCAGGACAGGGGCAGGGTCAGGTCAGTTATTGAGTTGTTTGTCTCTGATCGAAAAGCAAACCATCACTTCTCCGATGAAACCCTTGAATCAGGCGGGTTTGAACAGAACCGCGACGATCAACAGCGGCAGCAGCCACCAGCAGGTGGAAAGCGGCTGAGAAAACAAAGTGCTGAAATCAATCAAATTGAATCACTCTCATCTCCAGCAAAGCGGCGGCCGATGCCATCACATGGTCAGATGTGGCGATGGCTTGTGCGCCGATACTTCTGGCAATGGCGAGATGCATGGCATCAAGCGTTCGCAACGCATGCTGCGGCAATTGCTCCATCAGCCCGATAGCCGCCTGAGCGTGCTGATCTAACAGTGGTTGTCTGGATAAAAATCCGCGTTCAACATCTTCAGTGAATGTGGCAAATATTTGCTGTTCCAGTTCGGCGGAAATCTCACCCATTCGTTTTCGTCTGGCCAGCAGGCAACGCATTTCTGTCGCAGTCAGGCTGCTGATATGTACATCATCCTGTGTTTGATCCACGCAACAAATACATCGCTGCCAACTTCATTCAGATACCATTTGGCCAGGGCGCTGGTATCGAGATACACCAACATCAACGATCATCCCGATCTTCCCGGACAAGCCGGGCGCTCGAAAGCATAACGGGCATTCGGGCGCGCAACGCAGCGTGATCAGCATGTTGCGGGAACCTTGTACAGGCAGCAATCGGGCGATGGGAACGCCGCGCCTGGTTACAATGATTTCGCCTTCTGATTCTATCAATTTATCCAGATGACCCAGGTCACTACGCATCTCTCGTATGGATATTGCTTTCATAAGATACCTCCCGCATGAAGTGCTACAATAAAATTAAATGTAGCCTCTTGCAAAACCGGCATCGCATGACCTCCTGAAAAAAGATGCTCTCCATCATGGTCACTTTACCGGGTTATTTCAAAAAAGCTGAATCATCAGGGTTGTTGAAAAAGACCAAAGTAGAGCAGGCACAGATCGTCTCTGCCGCTGTTACTCAGCGCATGCTCCTCTCCTGCCTCAACCATAAAACAGCTCCCCTGTTCAATAGTCGTTGCCTGCCCTTCCACGACAAGCTCCCCTCGCCCGCCAAGCACATAAAACACTTCACATATTTCTGCATGCCGGTGTGGTTCAACCCTTTGGCCGGGTGCAAGAATCGCATGCGACAAACGCACTGACCCGGGCAGATCATGCTCGTTCAGCAATACCTGCCTGACAATATTCCGTGCGTGACTCACAGCCCCTTTTTCCACCTGTTCCAGTGCCACAATTTTCATACACACCTCTCATGCAAGCCGGCCGGAGGCAGCCTTTCAGCTGCCTGTTTTTGCAAACTCATCGTAAAGCTGACGCTCTGACGTTTTTTCATGTTCTGTCATAAAATAAACCATTCCTGTCGTCATCGGAAAATTCAGATACTATCATCCAATTGCTGCTGCACAGGGAGCTAAACCATGCCCGGGAAACTGCTGTATATCCTTACAATAGCAACATTCATCAGCGCTTGTTGCCCATTGCCGCCGACTGCAACCGGTCATATTGAAAAGGAAAAGGCGTTCTACGATATCGGTAATCTTGTGACGGTGAATATCACCATGGATCAGCAAGCATGGAATACGCTTCTGGCCGAAAAGCCCAATAGGGAAAGTGGCTGCAATTTCAAATACAATGTAGAAAAATACGGACCGCGCTATCCATGGCATGCTATCCATTCCCTGACCATCACCGGCAGTAATGTACCAATTGCACCACTGACGCTAACAGATGTAAAAATCCGGAAAAAATCCTTTTGCGGCTCCTTCAGCACAACACGACCCTCACTGAAAATCAAAATTTCCGACAAGGCAGCCAAAACAAACATCGGCGTACACAACCTGATTTTTAACAATTCCCGGCAGGATCCCCTGTATGTCCGTCAATGCCTCGGTTACTCGCTGATCGGACAGGCCGGACTGCCAGCCCCATTGTGCAATATGGCTAAAATTATCGTTAACGGTAAAGACTACGGGGCGTATATCAACCTTGAGCCGTTCAAAAAGCCCTATGTTAAACGCAACTTCAGGGGGAATGCCAAGGGTAATCTGTATGAATTAACCCACTCCAATGATCTGATTCCGACAACCAATCCGGATTATTTCGGTTTCAAAGGCTATTCGGATGACGACAGTCGCCAGGATATCAATCAGGTGGTTGCGGCTCTGAACACGGGTGATATTAACGCCATCGGCAAGCTGATCGACCTCAATGAGTTCACCAGATTCTGGGCCATGGAAATTCTGCTTAAAGAAACAGACGGCTATACTTCAAACACCAACAACACCTATGTTTACAACGATCTCGACCTCTCCGACCCGGCCAATAAAGGCAAGGCAAATCTGAAGTTCAGCCTGTGGGGAATTGACCAAACCCTTGCTGAAGAGAACTCCGTAGCGATTTACCATAAGGGAAAGGTTGCCTCTGTCCTGTACAATGATCCGGTTTATCTGGCCAGGCTCAAAGCGCAGCTCATCACCTATGTCAATACCATCTATAGTGCCGATAATCTCGATAAAGTTGTGTTTCCATACCTTGATCAGCTGACACAGCAGGCAATCTCTGCAGGAGCGACCCGGCCCGACATTGCCGGTTTAAGGAAACAATTGAAAACAGAAATACCAAACGCGGCCAGACAACTGGCAGAATAATGCGTAAAGGGGATGCCTGCCTTTTGTATCGCTCCCGGCTTGACGCTTTGACACATGATCAGGTGGCAGTCGTTTTTATTGAGAAGCAACCGGGCAGCCATATTCACCATCCTCACCGATGAAACCTTTGAACCCGGCGGATCTGAACAGAGCCTCAACCGTCAACAACGACAACTCGTTATTCCGGATGGCCAGTTCCAGTGCACCTTCCACATGACATTGACCCAGTACCTTTTTGGGAATACGGATACCTCTGAAGTTACCGGTT
>JAJRTX010000237.1 GCA_021545665.1 Zetaproteobacteria bacterium | reverse complement strand
CAGCGTAGCAGCCGCAGCACAAACAATCGCTGGCAAGTTCAAGGTAATCCGTACTGAAGTCAGTGCGGCTTCTGAAATGTCCCTCCGCGATATCGTAACCAGTCTACTCACTGACGAAATGGCCAAAATGGGGGTGACTTACGTATGCCCTCCAGTAGATCAAATCACCAACCATAAGTCCTGTTTTTAAGACATGATGTCAGCGTTTCATGCAGTCTATCCAGATCACGGCTTACTGTTTGTTGTAGACGAATTGTTGGACTACCTCGACTCCCGGCATGACCAGCAAGTCGTTCAAGACCTTGGATTTATGCGCGAGATTGGAGAGTCCTGTTCAGAGCTGAAATTTAGATATATCGCTGGTATTCAGGAAGCAATTTTTGACAGCCACCGGTTCCAGTTTATCTCCGACAGGATTCGCCGGGTAAAAGATCGATTCGAACAAGTATTTATTGCTCGCAACGATATCAAATATGTGGTCTCTGAACGACTGCTCAAGAAAACGGCTGACCAACAGGCAAATATCCGAGAGTACCTGGCACCTTTTACCAAATTCTATGGCAACATGAATGAAAGGATGGATGAATTTGTCAGGCTATTCCCTGTGCATCCAGATTACATTGATACGTTTGAGCGTGTATCGGCAGTAGAAAAACGACAAATCCTCAAGAGCCTGTCCATTAGTATGAATAAGCTCCTTGATTCAGAAATTCCTGCCGATCACCCTGGTGTTATTGCTTATGATAGTTATTGGAAGGAGCTGAGTGCTGATGCAGGTTACCGCACCCTGCCAGATATTCGTGATGTCATTAATGTCAGCGATGTTCTGCAAGACAGAATTAACCGCAGCTTCACCCGCCCGGCCTATAAAGATATGGCCTTAAGAGTTATTGATGCCCTTTCTCTCCATCGCTTGACGGTAAATGACATCCATTCACCCATGGGCGCCACCGCTCAAGAGCTACGCGACACTTTATGTCTCTATCAACCTGGCATTGAAGACCTGGGGGGCGACCCGGCAGACGACCTGCTCTCACAAGTAGAAACAGTACTGCGTGAAATCCACAAAACCGTCAGTGGTCAGTTTATCTCAAGCAACCCGGATAACCATCAATATTATCTGGACCTGAAAAAGACCGATGATTTCGATGCCATTATTGATCAAAAGGCCGAAACGCTCAGTCCTGATGCGCTCAATCGCGCATACCACAAAGCCCTTTATAACATGCTTGAATGCTCCGATCTGCCTCAGACTGACTACAGAAATCTATGGGGCAATGAGATCGAATGGAAAGAGCGCATGAGTGGGCGTATGGGCTGGCTGTTTTTTGGTACACCAAACGAACGTAGCACAGCCTACCCACCAAGAGATTTTTACCTTTATTTTATCCAGCCTTTTGAAACACCCAAAATCAAGGATAAAAAACTGCCAGACGAAGTCCAGTTCGTGCTTTCCGGAATGGATGAAGATTTCAAAACCGCTTTAGAGCATTATGCCGCCGCTATCGATCTTGCAGGAACAGCATCCGGTCACGCGAAATCCACTTATGAAGCAAAATCGGGTGGTTTCCAACGCACAATGAACAAGTGGCTACAGGAGCACATGACCACAGCCTTCGAAATCACCTACCTTGGTCGTCGCAAACCAATGATGGAATGGGTGAAAGGTCAGTCACTTCGAGATCGAGCCGGACTGGGTGCAAATGAGCGTATCAACTTCAGAGATATGATCAATACCATCGCAGGTGTCTGCCTTGCACCTCATTTTGAAACGCTGGCACCTGATTACCCAACATTCTCAGTGTTAGTCACAAGTAGAAACCGTGAACAGTATGCAAAGGATGCCATCCGTGTCATCAGTGGTGGCAACCCAACCAAACAGGCAACGGCAGTGCTGGATGCGCTTCAATTATTGGATGGTAACCGTATTGTTCCCAGTCAGTCTAAATACGCCAGGCACATTCTGGACTTACTCAAGAAAAAACCTCATGGGCAAGTGGTCAATCGAGCCGAGATTTTAGAAAACGTACACGGTGAAGATTACCTTGAGCCAAACAGCTATCGTCTGGAAACTGAATGGGTCGCACTACTGCTTGCCGCCCTTGTGTATTCTGGCGATATCGTGCTGGCCATCCCCGGCAATAAATTTGATGCCAGTAAACTTTCAGAACTTGCATCAACCTCAGTCGATGATATTGCCGCCTTCAAGCACATTGAACAGCCTAAAGACTGGAACCTGCCTGGATTACAGGCACTCTACGAGTTGCTTGAGTTACCACCTGGCCTGGCCATTGAAGTTTCTCAAAATAAAGGCGGCAGCATATCTGCCATGCAAGATCGTATTGCGGACAGAGTGAACAAGCTGGTGACAATACTTCATAGCCTGAGAGATCGCCTGCCATTCTGGGGTGGAAGCGTATTGACCGAAGCCGAAGCAGAACAGTACAAAACACAGCTTGGCAAAACCAAAACGTTTCTGGAGAGCCTGCAAGCCTACAACACCACAGGTAAGCTGAAGAATTTTCGCTATACCGCTGAGCAAGTAAGAGAACAGGAAGATGGTCTGAATCAATTGACCAGCATTGAAAAACTGAAAAACCTGGTTGCGGAACTAGCACCATTGGCCAATTACCTGTCAAAGGCGGAAGCAATCCTGCCCATGAATCACGAATGGAATGGGCAAGTCAAAGCCGCCAGGCTGGATACACTGCAACAACTGAGTGATGAAAGCAAACGCTCAAAATCGAATTTCCATTCACAGGTCAGCAGTCGTTTAACCGAGCTAAAAAATGAATACATCCGTATCTATGCCGGGCTTTACGCAAAAGCTCGCCTAACGCTGTCAGAAGACAAGCGAAAGGCCGAGCTACTCAAAGATAACCGCCTGGAACAACTACAGGCACTGAGCACTATCGATATTCTGCCCAGCAGCCAGTTAACCCAGTACCGAAACAATTTGGCCGGTTTGAAAACAGCGGGATCACTGTCCGAGAAAGATTTATTGGTGGACCCGGTTCCGAATAACTCGGATTTCAGGCCTATTAATGAAGATTTGAGTATATCAGCAGCTACTCGACTGAATAACCTTGAAGACCAGCTGGATCAAATGATCAATAGCTGGACCGAAACCCTGCTGGATAACCTGGAAGACCCAGTCACCAGAGACAGTCT
>JAJRTX010000013.1 GCA_021545665.1 Zetaproteobacteria bacterium | reverse complement strand
TTGTCGGGCTCGCCGATATTTTTGTAATTGTCTGGGGCTTCTGGTCAAAACCGGTAATAACCCACAATCCGGAAATGACGATTTCACGCTCTTTGTTAAGCAGGAGAGCATCTACGTAACGTCTGGTCATTAGCCTTGCTGTGGTGATGTTTCTGGGGTGATCTATGCTTACCAGAAGATTGAATATCCAGTAGTATAAATTACCGCTCCACCTTTCAAACCACCCGCCTTTGCGCTTTTTTTGTACACCGTATACAACATCGCATTCCTCTCTCTGCATTTGTTCTGAAAAACTCAATAACCATTCCGGTTCTTCTTCCAGATCGCTATCGATCAGGAAGATATGATCCCCATTGGCATGTGCAAGGCCAGTCATCATGGCCTTGTGGTGACCGAAATTACGTGAAAGATCGACGACGACGACCCGGTTGTCAGACTTGGTAAGTTGTATAGAAAGATCGAGACTGTTATCGGGGGAGCCATCATTGACAAAGATGATTTCATAGTCATCCCCAGCGAGTTGTTGAGCCGCTGCGCTGATACGCCGATGAAACTCGGTTATATATTGCGCAGACTGGTATAGAGTTGTAACTATGGAAAGCTTCATGGGCACAGGTGTTTCATATATTCGGGTGCATGTTCACCGCAGTTAAATAATAAATCAAGGATAGTGACCTCATGTATGAAATCGCCCCAAAGCTGTGGATATTCAGCGTATCCGGAGTAGTCAAACCAGGTTAGTTCAATGCCTGTGTCTGCGAAAACTTTTTCATCGACGTAGCCTTTTGCAGCAGGTCCTGAAATATAGTTTGTGCCTCCAGACTGGGCGCACAGGTTTGCCAGCCGTTCAGTCTTTCCTTCAATAAGGTGGTAATCCCATGAGTTACTGATGGTTGTCTTTATCTGCAGGTGATTGCATATCGCTTCTATCAGCCTTCGATTTAATAGAGATATATGTGTATATGAAGAGTCAAGATAGAGGGGCTCAAGCCAGTCTGATATTTCTTTAAAATAGGGCGTGCGGCAGTAATTTTGTGTAAGCGCATTCCAGTGAGATGCTGCCCACTCCGAGTCACTGATTTCAGTATCCCTGATTTTCTGATGATACTTGCCTTTTACTTTAACGGGGACTGTTAACCATTGTGCGCCGTGTGGCGTCTTGATTCGATTGCGATTGCGCCAGTCGCGTCGTGTATATTGCATATCGTCGTAGAGAATAAACTCGTCTACGGCAGCGATCATATCGAAATAACCTTTCCATGGTATATAGTTGGACTGGACGATGGCAACTTTTTTCATTTGAATGCTGTTTCCCCGGCAGGGCATGCTCTATACTGTTCGTAATTTCAGGATATAGACATTATCCAGTATCGTCATGAAGGCCTTGAGTTCTCGGCGAGTTTATCTGCGTAGGCTGGATGCGGCTCAGTGAGAAATGTTCGCTAGCCTGCATTGCTCTGGAATTGCGAAAATGCAGGTGCTGACAGGTTGATTGGGTGAATAGAAAGAAATTCTTGTGTTCCTGCCAGCTATCGTATTGTTGGCAACTCCATTCTGGCCGAATCGCGATTAGAATTATGCGCTGGATAGCTAATACAATAGCGCTAGTATAATATACGCCACTACTAAAACCAAGCTCTCTATCAGAATAATGGACTCTGTACCCAGCAAGATTTTTTATGTTATTAGCACCCTGGTTCTTTTTAACTTTTTTCTCAGATTAATTCTGATTGGTGCGGCGCCATTTACTGATGAAGGTATCTATGCTGCTGGTGCCTATTTCTTTTATTCCAATTTTATTGGTGCTGCAACCGATTCAATATTGCCCAACTACGGAACCCTGGGGCTTTACCCTTTGCTCGTCAGTTGGGTATATTCTCTGCCATTAGAATCATTCTTTACCTTGAGATTGGTCGATGCCCTGGTTTCATGCGGCACAGTTATCGCCTTGTTCTTTTTTCTGTATCGCACCTCAAAAAGTATTTTTTCAGCATTTATAACGGCATTGTTATTCTCCTGGTCTATCAATGACCCACTATTTATCGATGCCGGATTTAAAAACCCTATTCCTTTGGCAACAGCTTTTCTTTTTCTATCCCTGATTAATCTTCATTCTGAGAACAGGCATAGTGCAACTTTTGCTGGCATATTTCTGGCTTTTGCCGTCCTTATACGGGAGCCGTTTTTATATTTTTCCATTGTTGTTATCGGGTATTCATTCCTTGTTCTGCAAAGGAATGCCTGGTTGAGGATGTGTGTCTCATTCATTGTGACTGGGTTTATAGTAACTTTGTTATTCGTCATATTTAGAGGGGGGGTGGCTGGTCTGGAAACGCTTGTGGGTGCATATGTTTCCGCAGCGGGTGCTGAAGAAACGTCTTCAACCCGGATCCATGACAATATGGTCCGTTTTGTTCCTGTAGTTTTGAATAATCTATCATATTTGTTGCCTTTGGTTGTTATTGGTTTTGTATCAGTGCTTGCATACAGGCCTTTCCGAATAAAAAGCAATGTCATGTTAATCGCACTTTCTTTTGCGCTTGTTGTGGCACAGCTGCCCGAAATATTATTAAGGCCTTCTTACCCATATCATTATTCCCAGGCTTTAATTGGCTTGTCCATAGCGATTAATTTCGGTGTGTTATTCCTTGTGAAAGTGATATCCAATATACGGCTGCACAAGAAGGCGGCACGAAGCCTGTTAGTGGTTGCGCTATCTGTTGTAATGCTTTATTTCTCAAAGCCACACCTGATGAATCTGGCGTATGGTGTTAAAGAGTCGACTTATTTCGCACCGGTAATGATATTTTCTGACTGGAATTCTCCGGTAGTGAAGGATAGTTTTTATCTAATAAACGCGGCAATCATAAAGAAAAATAGTACGCCAAGCGATAGAGTTCTCGTGAGCGGGTATTTTTCGGGTCTTTTCCCGCTTTCCAGGCGTTTGCCACCTAGTTATCAGTTTTATGATTTGTCCAGATTGTTGCTGGAACGTGGGGGTAGTATTACGGCATCGGATATGGCTCTGCTGATTGCTGAGCCACCAAGAGTCTTTGTCGCTTCAGGGCGTGTACTTCCCCACCAGGAGCATTACCTGGAGCTTGTTGATAAAATTTCAAGGAATTATTCTAAAAAATATGTCATACCGAATGGCCTCCGTTCATATGGATATTTCTCCTCCGATATTTATACTCCATAGTTTACTTGTATCGTGCTTTTCCCGGGATAGCTGGAGTCCCTAGCAAACTAGTGTTGATATTCTAATTCTGCGGTATGGTAGTATTATGCTGATCTCTGTATTTTCATGATATTCTAGCCTGGCTGGCATGGCCATTGTATGATCTGATGAGATGTCCTTTGAATAGACCTGGAAGCTCACTAATATTTGCATTGTACTGGTCCTAACAGGAGTTTCTTAATAGATGGCAAGTGCAAAACTACCAAAATGGGCCCAGCTCACTTCCCTGGGACTGATTTTGGCACTTGTGCTGCTTGTCGTTGCGCTGAACTTTTTCCGGGGTGATCCCTGTACAAATATGACGACCGCGGAACTGGTTGCCTTCTATCCTGAGCTTGATGCACTTGCCAGAAAACATCAGCTCGATACTGACAAGCTTTTAACATTGCATCGTACTCAGGATGTTTTGGTCAACCTCAAGATGACAAGTGAGCAGATGGATCCAGAACGTGCACTCCAAATTTCCATGCAACAGATCAAGGAACTGGCTGCCATGCGGGAGGCCCAGTTGAAAGAATTCAATACATTGTGTCGCAAACTGATCAAGGTCAGGTGGTAGCGTGGCCGTCATCAGGGGTATGTGATGGAACAGAGTAATTTATTGCTGGAATTACATTTCCCCTCGCGGGCAGAACAGTTGCAGGCTGTGCGGGATGAGGTGCGTGAGACTATGGGCGAAATAAACTGCCTTGCCTGTGATATCAATTGCGCTGTTATTGCTATCAACGAAGCCTGTATGAATATTATTCAGCATGCCTATGGCGAAGGTCTGGAGGGTAATATTATCCTGCAAATATTTGACCTGAAAGATGATCTGCTTTTCCGTCTGATCGATTTTGCCAACCCTGTTGATGCCAGAAAAATAAAGTCACGTGACCTGGATGATATCAAGCCGGGCGGCCTGGGTGTTCATATGATTAATGAAGTGATGGATGACTGCCGGTTCCTGAAATGCCCGGAAGGTGTTGGGAATATATTTCAAATGAGAAAAAGAAAATCACAAAATGACAGTAATCGGGAAAATTGATATGTATCCAGTACGGACAGAAGGGCGTTTTACAGTTATCGAATTAAATGGTGAGGTGGATCTTTATTTTTCGCCTCGGGCCAGGGAGCAGATCCTGGGATGCCTGAATGACGGGCTCAATGTGCTGGTCGACCTTTCAAAAGTTGAATATATCGACAGTTCCGGTGTGGCCAGTCTCGTGGAAGGTTATCAAATGGCAAAAGATGCCCATCTTGAGTTTGGTCTTGTGGGCGCCAGTCCCGCAGCTATGCAGGTCTTGCAATTGGCCAAGCTCGACCAGGTTTTCCCGATTTATGATTCTGTCAGTGAGGCTCTGTCAGGAGAGGCGCGCAAATCGTGATGATGGAATTTCTGAGGCAGTTCGACAGGGAGCGCACTAGTGACCTCTGATGGAAAAATCGTCATCGAGGTAAAAGATCTGGTTACTCATTATGGGAGCCGTGAGATCCTTCATGGGATCAATTTCGATGTGCGACATGGTGAGATCATGGTCATCATGGGCGGCAGTGGTTCCGGGAAAACAACTTTATTGCGCCACATGCTGGGGCTGCATCGCCCCACCGCGGGCACTGTCAGGATCCTGGGTAATGATATTGCCACGATCAGCAAAAAGGAACTTTATAAATTACGTCGTCAAATTGGTGTGGCATTCCAGGGGGGGGCGTTGTTCGGCTCCATGTCAGTCGCCGAGAATGTACAGTTACCCCTGCGGGAGCATACCAGGCTGGATGAGAACACCATCCAGATCATGACGCGCATGAAACTTGAGGTGGTCAACCTGTCCGGTTTTGAAAACCTGATGCCGTCGGAGTTGTCAGGTGGTATGACCAAGCGGGTTGCCCTGGCAAGGGCGGTCATCATGGACCCAAAATTACTGTTTTTCGATGAGCCATCGGCGGGCCTTGATCCCGTTGTATCGGCAGAACTGGACGAATTGATCCTGAAGCTACGCGATGCCCTCAATATCACTATCGTGGTGGTAACACATGAGCTGGAAAGCGCGCTCAAGATTGCTGATCGCCTCACCGTAATGGATCAGGGATGTGTGCTGATTACCGGAACAGTAGACGAGGTGCGCAATACGGGAAATGAGGTAGTTCAGGATATGCTGAACAGAAAGCCTCGTGATGAAATAATCGATGCAGATGAATATCTCAGGAGGTTGACCGGTACGCATAAATAGCGCGCGGGAAAGAGCATGCCTGTTCCATTCCCGCCTGGTCCTCAAGGTTGATGGCAAGCGTTACTCCAATTCGTCGCAGTCTGCTGGGCAGTTTCCTGCTGGTTGTGATCCTGCTGGGCGGGACAATCCTGATCATCACGCTCGTTGGCTCCCGTCAGGCCATTCGCACCTTCTCACAGTCCCTGATGAACCAGACCATCGATCATGTGGAAGGTGAGATATCCCGGTTTATCGATCCCGCCATTAGAGAATTACAACTGGCCAGGTCGTGGGGCAGTAATGGTCTGCTGGATTTATCAGAGCCGGAAAGTCTCAACCGGCTTTTTATGCCCCTGATCAGGCAGCATTTGCAAATCTCCTCGCTGATGATTGCCGATGAAGATGGTCGTGAATACATGCTGTTAAGGACAGGAGAAAAATGGCAGAACCGTATCACCCGGCGCAATGATTGGGGTG
>JAJRTX010000236.1 GCA_021545665.1 Zetaproteobacteria bacterium | reverse complement strand
CGCTACTGGGGAAGACGGTTCTGGGCGCGAGGGTATTTTTCGACCACCAGCGGAAATATTACTGACGACATCATACTTCAGTATTTGGAGTTACACTCCGAAAGGAAACCTACCGGCATCAGCCGGTAGTGGTTTAGTTAAAGAGAGGGTTTCTTTTTCAGTAATTCAGGAAGCGTCGATCATTTTGATATTCAGCGGAAAGTATGCGGGATAGGAAATCAGCAGTCGGGTTAACGGCTGCTGATTCAAGCTGACGAATTCTTTTATTCAATCAAAAGCTGATTCTGTAATGGGCATCAAGCCAGCATTTTGGCAATGGTTCACCGGACGGGAAGACTAGGCCGGCCTTATCAGCACTGATAGGGTCGCCAGCTTCTTCGCCGGACTGATAGCGAACCGTGACTGATGTGGCGTTGGGGTCCATTAATTCAGCCAGTTGAACCACTTCAACCAGATCACCGTTCTTAATATTTTTAACAAACATGTCAGCCTCCTGTAGATGTTTTTAGTTGCCTGACTGTAATGCTATTATAGACCACTCTTGGACAAGCTGCCAGCAAAAGACAGAAGATGGTGGGGGCATATCCCTTTCTAGGTTAAGTTATTTTCAAAGCTTTGAATGGGCGGCTATTGACTGTCATTTTCGGGCTCAACCTACAGACAGAGGGGATGTTCAGGGAGTGTGTATCACTACTTCCAGAGCCGCTTTGCCATCCTTTGCCTGATCCTGTGCAGAGGCATCCTGACGCATGAGTTCGAATAATTGCCCTAAAAATCTGTATGTACGTTCATAAACCGGACGGGATTTCAGTTCTCTTGGCCCGGCGATATTCAACAGATACACATTGTGGCCTTTCAACCATTTCAATACTGCAGACGGATTTTCATCATCCAGCTGATACACCATATGTGGTTTGGGAATGTCCTTGCAGACCTGAATGGTCAGTGCCGTGCCTCCTTTCGGCTCGCCCTGACAAATAATCAGTGTGGCATCCGTGTCGCATACATTCCATTTGGTTCGGGTCTGGTAGTTTTTACCATGCGTTTCTGTCATCGGATATTTTTCCGGAATCACACCATCAGCCGCCCTGCGTCCGCGCGGACACCAGCCGCCAACCTCAATGCCAAAATCCATGGCAACATCAAGGGCGGCGCGATCAACGCCCGTCTGACCACCAGAGGCCACCATCACCAAAGGCACTGCCCCACCTGTTTGCATTCTATTATCCTGCATTGTTTCCCTCCATGATTATATCAATCCCTTCCGCGCCGCCCAGAGGTAATGAAATATGGCCATTCGGCACTTCAAAATCCATCGGATTAATCCGTATCAGTTTCGCTCCATTTCTGCTTGCAGCTTGTTCCGAGAACATGCGTACTGTCGGCACGCCTTTGCCTGCTCCGATTTCTATAATGCCAAGTTTCAAGTTATCTGCCCCCAAGCTTTCCATCCACTGGTCGAAACATTGATATTTCTCATCCGTTCGTTGCCGGTTCCAGTTCCAGTCACCGAACATAAGAATATTGGGCCGGGCCAGAGCACCACAATGGATACATGCAGGCAGCGGCATCTTCGCCCTGAATCTATTCATATCTACTGAAACATCCATTTCCGCCGCGCTCCAGACCGAATCGCAACAGGGTTTGCAGCATTGAAAATGATGAATAGAGCCATGGCATTCAATGATTCTGTCAGACTCAAAACCCGATTTCTGAAACTGGCCATCCACATTAGAAGTAAAAACAAAATAACCACCCTGCTTCCGGCTACACAGGCTCAACAAATCGTAAAAACCCTGATGAGGCATAGTGTTCCGGTACAAGCCCAGCCGATGCCCATAAAAGGCCCAGGCCAGCTCCGGATCATGCTCAAACCAGCCCGGATTCGCCATTTCACTGAATGAAATACCAAGTTGGGCTATCTGCGGATAGGTATTCCAGAAACCCTGATTACCTCTGAAATCCGGCAGCCCCGAATCGACACCCATACCTGCCCCGGCTGTAATCAGCAAAGCGTCCGCTTGCCGGATGGCAGCATTAAGGGCGCTACGAACAGTTTGACTTACAGCCACCAATCCTCCTGAGCAGCCTAGGAGTCTGTCGGACTTATGGAAAATCTACTGCGCGGCAGGGATGGCGGCCCAAAATAGCCTGATTTATCGTTACATAGCTACCGCTATGCGCCTCAAAACCATGCTATTTTTGACTCACCTCCCCACCTGCTCGTTACAACTCCCCAAAGTCCGACAGACTCCTAGAATAACAGGCTTAAGGCTCAGTAAAAATAAAGCCTTTTTCAGAGTACAGGAGAGCCACTTGCAAAAGTCGTGAGCGGCAATCCGCTTCAAGCTTTTATTGTAATAGCACCATAAACTTGTGCTAAATTCAGGCGATTGGAAGAGCACTCAAACACAGAAGAAGGTCAACACCCTTTTGCTAAACACTTTATTAACCCCGTCATCATTTATTCAAGGTAATTATCTGTTTTGAGATAAATATGTATTAAATTTGTAGATGACTCAATTATGCCCGGTAGCATTGTAGATGTATAAATATTTGTGACAACTTGAACGCCTACATTATCTTCAATATCCCCTAGCATTTCTACTTCGCCTAGCGAAAGCAATCGACTGGTTAAAGTGTTCGTATCTTGTGCCAAATCACGCGCATGATAAGGCGCTAAATAGTTTTTCTCCAATTCAAAATCTATACATTGATTCAAAGCAGAATGCAGGTAAGCAGAACAACCTCGCATCACCTCATATGTTAGATCCTCATCTTCATAAATATCTATATCCTTAGATGTAAGGAGTGGAATACATATATTCATTAATGTAATAGCTATACCTTCTATAACTATTCTGTCTGGGGCTGCTTTTTTAAGCAACGCGGATTCAACTGCCAAGTGCAACTTCAGTGAGTTGAGTTTTGGTATTGAAGAACACTTCATGGGGTGTTCTGTAGCCCAGCGTTTTTCTTGGCCGATGATTGAGCCGGTGCATGATGAAGT
>JAJRTX010000235.1 GCA_021545665.1 Zetaproteobacteria bacterium | reverse complement strand
GTCTTTGCGGAACGGGTGACCAATAAAGCCATAATCCGTCAGCAAACGACGCAAGTCCGGGTGTCCTTCATAAACAATACCAAACAAATCGAATGACTCGCGCTCAAACCAGTTGGCACCACGCCAGATACCGGTTACAGAATGTACTGTCGGGAAATTATTATCAGGTGCATAGACGCGAACACGAAGGCGGTGATTCAGTGCCGTAGATAACAGATGGTAGACAGAAGCAAAACGTCGCCCGGGTTGTGCTACCAGATCATCTGCCACATCGGCGATGCTATCCACGCCGCGACTGAAGCCTGTATTTTCCGGTTCTTCCGTTTGCCACTCGGCAACACCAAAGGCCAGGTAATCAACACCACAGATATCAATCATGGTATCGAACTGAAAATATTCATCGTCACGCAATGCCAGAAACACTGCCGACATTTTTTCTACTGTTGTTTCAATTGTGATCTCTGCTGTCGGAGTCACTTCGCTACTTGTCAAATCATCTGCAAATCGCGTTCTTAGCTGATCGATCAGTTGTTCTGGTTTTGTCATGTGTCTGTTCGATCCTGTCAGGTACGGGCAATAGTGCTGGTACGTCGAATCTTGTCCTGTAATTGCAAAATTCCGTACAACAGTGCTTCGGCAGTAGGTGGGCAACCAGGCACATAGATATCAACCGGTACTATCCGGTCACAGCCTCGTACAACAGAGTAGGAATAATGATAATAACCGCCACCGTTGGCACATGAACCCATCGAAATAACCCAGCGCGGCTCCGGCATCTGCTCATAGACCTTGCGCAAGGCAGGTGCCATTTTGTTGCACAGTGTGCCGGCCACAATCATTACATCAGACTGGCGTGGAGACCCACGAAACAATATGCCAAACCGGTCCAGGTCATAGCGTGACGCGCCTGCCTGCATCATTTCTACTGCACAACAGGCCAAACCAAATGTCATTGGCCACATGGACCCGGTTCTTGCCCAGTTAATCAGCTTATCTGCCGAAGTGGTGATAATACCTTTTTCGAATACGCCCTCTATTCCCATTGCAGCGCACCTTTTTTCCACTCATAGATAAAGCCAATCACCAGTATGCCGAGGAATACCATCATGGCTGTGAATCCAAACCAGCCCATCTCATTCATTACAATGGCCCAGGGGAACAGAAACGCAATCTCCAGATCGAAGATAATAAACAGAATCGCGACCAGATAGTAACGCACATCAAAATGCAGGCGAGCATCCTCAAATGCCTCAAAACCGCACTCGTAGGGAGATAGCTTGGCTTTATTTGGCCGGTGCGGGCCCAGCATGGCACCCATCACAATCGGGCCGATCCCGAACGCAATACCAATACCAATAAACACCAGAATAGGCAGGTAATTTTCCAGCATTATCTCAAGTAACTCCCCCGGCGCATCAGACTGTTAGCAAACCAGTCTGAACTAATTATTTTTATATCGCTAATTTATAACGTGCGAAGCAGTCTAGGCTAGTTACGCACAAACTGTCAAGTTGGAAAAATATTATTTTATTTATGTAAATCAGCCGCTTAAAACATTTTTGTGTGTGTATAAAAAAACGGTATCGGTCAATATGCAGTTGGCGTCGGCAGTTAAGCTGCCAGTAACACTATAAATTTAGTAATGTTTCTAATTTTTATGGCTATCCAGCGAGAATGGGGCTTTTCAGGAAAACTTCTTGATGCTTTAAAGATGGTGCCGATGGCCGGAGTCGAACCGGCACAGCTTGCGCTACTGCCCCCTCAAGACAGCGTGTCTACCAGTTCCACCACATCGGCAATGCTTCGTATACCCAGACAGAAGTTACTGTGCCGGAGCAGCAGGTGCACTCGCATCATCAGCAGCCGGTTCGGCTGGCTGCTCAGCAGGTACAGAGGGTGTATCGGTCACCGCAGCACCATCATTTACTGCTGGAACCGATGGAATATCCGACTCTGGTGAGATGACTGCCGGAGCGCCCGGAACAGCTGTCTCGGTCTGACTGGCCGGTGTCTTGTATTTGTCAGTCAGATCCGGTGCTTCAGCATTGTTGCGATGCGCCAGTATAGCCAGTGCCAGGCTGACCGTAAAAAACAGCGTGGCCAGAATCGCGGTGGTGCGACTAAGAAAGGATGTAGTGCCGCGCGAACCGAATACGGTAGCCGACGCGCCGCTACCAAATGCAGCCCCCGCATCAGCGCCCTTGCCATGCTGTAACAGTATCAGCACGATCAGGCTAATCGACAATAAAAGATGTACTATCAGTAGTATTGATTGCATAAGTGTTAGTCTGTGTTATTGGGCCGCATCACAAATAGCCAGGAATTCATCTGCCTGTAGCGCAGCACCGCCGATCAGGCCACCATCGATATCCGGCATACCAAACAGCTCGGCTGCATTACTGGCCTTAACGCTGCCGCCATACTGGATAACAACGTTTTCAGCTATCGTAGCATCTGCTGCAGCCAGCTTAGTACGGATAAAGGCATGTACATCCTGAGCCTGCTCAGGGCTGGCAGTTTTGCCGGTGCCAATCGCCCAGACTGGCTCATAGGCAATGACCGCATCTGCCAGTGCAGATATACCTTCCAGATTGATCACTGCGTCCAGCTGTCTGGCTACAACTGCTTCAGTCGTACCGTTTTCACGCTCTTCAAGCAGTTCACCTACACACAGTATAGGTGTTAACCCGGCTCGGCGGGCAGCAGCAAAACGGGCGGCCACCAGCTCATCGCTCTCACCATACAGGGCTCGGCGTTCTGAATGACCCACTATGGCATACTGACAACCGGCTTCCTTGATCATGGAACCGGAAATTTCACCGGTATAGGCGCCGCTGTCCTGATCACAGATATTCTGGGATCCAACCTTGATCGCTGAGCCATCCGCCAAGCCAACCACCTTCGGGATATAGAGGGCAGGCGGGCAAACCGCGATATCCGACCCGGTGATACTGCTGGCACCGGCCTTCAGGCCTTCCATCAGCGTACAGATGCTCTGTAGCGAGCCATTCATTTTCCAGTTACCAGCTACCAGCTTGCGGCGCATTGTTTATTCTCCAGTTCATGTGTCTGACAGGCTCGGGCCCAGTCAGCACCCGGCTTTCGCCAATAAAATCAAGGCGGCAAGCTTACCGGTCATAGCCCCAAAAATCAATGCCAGAGCCGCTTAAATAAGGCTCAATAGCCAGAACCATGCCCTGATGCAGCAATAATCAAGATAGATTTGCCAGCAAAGCTACTGGTGGCATAATGGAATGGAATCAAAAAAGAGATCCTTACAACATGAGCACACTATCGGAACAGTCCATCATTGATAAAATCAATCAGCGTGAAATCTTCGAGGCCACTATTGACGGCGGTGCGTTCAGCATAAAGATTGATAGCTATATCCCTGCACTCTGTACCGCTATTCATAACGGCGGTAATCTGCGCCCTTCCCTGGCAGAAACCTGCCTGCTATCCGAGGCCGAGCGCTATTATGAGGAAGACCCTCATACCGGCAGCTTTATAGAGCAGCAACCGATTACACTGATTGCCCACGACTCACGCTACGAGTACGACCTCAATCGTAACAATGACGAATGCGTATATGTTACGGCCTGGGGCAAGGATGTCTGGGAAAGTCCGCTATCAAATGAAGAAATCCTGATCGGCAAGGAAAAACACGCGCAATTCTTTCGTATAGTCTCGGCGATAGTCGAGGCATTGGCCAAGGATTTTGGCGAATGCATAGTCTACGACATGCATTCATATAATTACCGTCGCCATGAACGTACTGATCTCCCTGTTTTTAATCTGGGCACAACATCAGTCAAAAGTGAAAAATGGCGCCCGGTCATCGAAACCTGGCTGGCGGCGCTTAAATCCGTAGCCGTCGATGGCGCAGATATTACCGCCGCAGAAAACGATATATTTTACGGCAAGGGTAATCTGGCTGCACACTGCCATAGCCTGTATGACGATGTGCTGGTATTGGCCACTGAAGTCAAAAAAGTGTTTATGGATGAGTTAACAGGTGAGCCAGACCCTGTTGTACTGCCATCACTGCAAAAATCGTTCAACAAGACTGTCAGCAACAATACTGCGAATTACATCAAGCAGATCAAGACCTGAACCAGGCCTTGTCGCAGGCAAGTTCTCGCATACACCCGGGAAACCTCTGGTCAATTCTGGTCGATCAGAATTAATCAGAGCCTGTCATAAAACTCCAGCCCAAAACATTACTCATCACTGACCATCGGGGTTTTCTTTGCTTTGTATTTTTACCAAGAATCCAGTAATCGTATACCTTCTGCTGGAAGCCATTATCCTTTTTTAGTTCCAGCCAGGTATTCATAAACTGAACAAACTCAAGCTGCCCTCTGGGTAACGCAAAACCAATCGGTGCCTGTATTTTTAACCCCTTTGGAACCACTACCGAAAACGCAGGGTATAGTAATGTCCACGCAGAACCGACTTCAGCAGAGAAAATGAACGCATCTGTGCTTTTGTATTTTTCCTTGAAATATCTTCTGGGGCTATCAAGTTTTTCAAAGCTGGCCCTGGGAAACATTTTACTAAACGGTTCAACATAATACGCTATGTCAGGCACACTAAAGCGCAGGTTTTCCATATTCCGTATCTTTTCAATAGATGAAAATTCATCTCTTCTGGCATCCGGCACAATGAGGCCTAGCGTATGATAACTATAGGCATTAGTGAACGTGAACTTAAGCGCCAGTTCTGGCGTTATCGCAAAACCACCAATTACTATATCGATACGTCCTTCAGACAAAAGCTGACGGGCTTCCTTTTTATTCTTGAAGCGTATAATCTCCATGCCAACATCCAGATCTTTTGCCAGCGCATGCATCATTTCCATATCAAAGCCTACTATCTGACCCTGATTGTTGCGATATGAAAAGGGCAAGGTATTTGCCCTGTATCCTACCCGAAGGGTTCCTCTTTCACGGATCACATCCTGACGTGCCCTGTTTTTATCAACTGCACTCACAGGCGGTAATTGTTTAACAATCTTCACCGGGACTGCTTCCCCGATCAGGCTCATCGATTCAAACGATTTACCACCTTCATATTGATAAGGTATCAGGTGGGTGAAGGCATAGCCTGCCAGAATCATAACACCTGCTGTAACACCAATATGAATCGCAACCGCATGAAACATACGCCGTTTATTCAAGCGTTTTAATATCGCCGCCGACACAAGCAAGGTCACTACAAAGGCATGTAGTGCCGCCAGTGCAGTAGCAAAACGGGCTGTCACTACACTTCCTAACAGATAGAGCTGGAACTGGTCAGCCGGTAAATTAAAATAGTCGAGCATAAACGGTATCGCCACCGCCATACTGCCAAAAGCTGAAAAAATCCCCATAACAACATAAGAAGGATATTGTTCCAGACTCAAGGGAGAACCCACATACCATGCGGAAAATAAAATAAATCCCAGACCCAGCAATGTACCCACACTGGGGAAGCTATACGCTGTTGGCACCAGTACATCGACGGCCGACGACGTTTCTTCATTATCCATGTTGTGTTTTTCAAGTATCGCCTTGCAACGTTCGACTATCATTGGTAGCACAACCAAAACAGTCCCGGTTGCCAATGCGGTAATCATGGCTTCTCCAGATTCCTTCAAGACCTCACGATACGAAAAGGGCGTTGCCCAATGTATGAGCACCGGTAACAGACCAAAAGCCAGGAACACCCAGGCGATTAAATACACATACAGGAATATCTGCAATCGTCCCAGCTCTTCCGGCTGCAAGGTGCCCGCTGCAGAAGCCGCAATCGCATAAATGCCTATTGGCGCCAGTCTGGGCACAAATGAGGCAACGCGCATCAACCCGTCGCCAATATTGGTAGTCAGAACAATGAGTGTTTCCTTGTTGGATACATTAATCAGGGCGACGCCTAATAACAGGGAAAACAGAACCACTGCCGGTACAGTGGTATTTGATAATGAAGAAAACACATTGGATGGAATGTACAATTTAAGAAAATCAAAGGAAGCACCATCCACTGCCAGACTGGTACTAAAAAATCCGGCCGACTCCCAGTTGGGGTATGCCAGCGGCAGAAATAACAGCGTTAACATGGCCGACAGCCAGATAAAAACAATCACGAAAGCCGCTTTAGAGCCAATTTCCCGGGCCATTCCCGAGCTCAGCCTGCCCAACCCTCCAATAATAGATACCATGACATAGGGCAGAACAGTCATTTGCAACAGGCCAATATAGGCATTACCTACTATTTTTAATTCGCCGGCAGGCTCACCAATAAAAACACCCGTTAAGATACCTAAAATCAGCGCCAGAATAACGCGCTGAAAAGCACTCATATTGTAAAAAAAGTTTAATGCTTTCATTAAAAGTACTCGTTGTTATTGGTCTTGTTTTTAGGAGTCTTACCGGCATCTTGTGCCCATTGAAAATTCAGACCGAACTATTCACGGCTGTTTCGACCACATCGGCCAGTTGTCTAACCAGCTTATCAACCAGAATATCATCCTGCCCTTCAACCATGACACGCACCAATGGTTCTGTACCGGAACAACGCAACAGCACCCGGCCTGTATCACTCAACTCGGATTCTACTGCGGCTACTGCCAGCTGTATGGGCTTCATCCCGCCTATATCCATACGCCGGGGCATGCGTATATTAATCATTTGCTGCGGATACTTGTGCATACCAGACTTGATTTCATACAGGGTTTTCTGCTGTGTCACCATCGCAGCCAGTACTTGCAGTGCCGAAACAATGCCATCTCCCGTAGTAGTACGGTCCAGGCAGATAATATGACCCGATGATTCGCCACCAAGAAAAGATCCGGATGCCAGCAATTTTTCCATCACATAGCGGTCACCCACATTGGCGCGTTCAAATGTAATGTCCAGTGATTGCAAGGCATGTTCCAGCCCGAGGTTGCTCATCAACGTACCCACTACCCCGCCTTGCAACTGCCCTTCAGCCAACCGGTCGCGTGTAATGATATACAGAATTTCGTCACCGTCGATGATTTCGCCCTTGTCATCTACCATGATCAGACGATCACCATCTCCATCCAGCGCAATACCCAGGTCGGCCTTGTTTTCCAGAACAGTATCCACCAGTAACTGCGGCTGTGTTGAACCGACACCGCTGTTGATGTTAAGACCATCAGGCTGATCGCCGATAACCGTCACATCGGCACCCAGTTCAATCAGCACTTTGGGTGCAATATGGTAAGTCGCTCCATTGGCACAATCGACCACAATTTTCAGGCCGCGCAAATCAATACGGTAAGGCACCGTGCTCTTGCAAAATTCGATATAACGACCGGCCGCGTCCTTGATGCGCTCGGCCTTACCCAGTTCATCCGACTCGACTGTCTGCATCGGGTTGGCCAACTCGGCTTCAATCGCGTGCTCAACGCTGTCAGGCAACTTGGTGCCTTCAGCTGAAAAGAACTTGATGCCGTTATCATAATGCGGATTAT
Source organism: Zetaproteobacteria bacterium (assembly GCA_021545665.1). The sequence goes on along the minus strand of JAJRTX010000235.1, from coordinate 853 downwards.
GCGATGCACTGATTACGATGCCGGCATCGGCATGCAAGGTGCGAGTCAGATAGGCGATAGCCGGAGTTGGCATGGGCCCCAGTAGCAGGATATCGGTTCCTGCAGCAGACAAGCCCGCTTCGAGTGCAGATTCAAACATATAACCGGAGATACGTGTATCTTTGCCAATCAGCACTCGCCCGTAACCGTTCTGGGCCAGCACCCTGCCCGCCGCCCAGCCCAAGCGCAACATAAACTCTGCTGTAATCGGCTCTTCTCCGACACGGCCCCGTATACCATCGGTACCAAAATATTTTTTACTCATGTTACAGGTAATCTCCTGTTTCAGTATGTCTACCCATCACTGGCCGACAGATGTATTCTTTTTATTTTAGTACAGTGTTCGCCTCTATGCCGACATCACGGCCGTACAAACAGCAACCGCATCTATCGTCGCGCCGACATCGTGTACTCGTACAATATTGGCTCCGCCCATGATCGCTATCACCAGAGCTGTCAGACTGCCGTACAGACGATGGTCTACATCGGCATCCAGCACAGCGCCAATCATGCTTTTACGCGACAGGCCAACCAGCAAAGGCAGTTCCATAGTTCTGAATCGATCCAGCTGCTTCAGCAAGGTATAATTCTGCTTCACCGTTTTTCCAAATCCAAAGCCAGGGTCAAGCACAATTCGATCACGGCCAACACCGGCCTGAACACAGGCATCTACTCGCTGCTGTAAAAAACGGACAATCTCTTCTGTGATATTTTCATATTGCGGATTATCCTGCATCTTCTGCGGGTCGCCCTGCATATGCATCAGACAAACCGGTACGCCCGATTCAGCAGCCACTCGCATCGCACCAGGTTG